>NZ_CP050191.1:6072472-6248366 GCF_011745145.1 Mycobacterium sp. DL440
TTGGGCCACCAGCCCGGCCAGGATCGAATCGTCGGTACTGACCGCGTCGGCCTGGCGCTGCTGCAGCGCCACCAGGCAATCGGCCCAGGTGACCACAGAGACGATGATCGGTGCCGGGCTGATCTGCTGGATCCGCTTGAGAGAGGTGGTGCCGTCCACCACGCACACCCGCTTGCCCGAGAGGTCGGAGGCCTGCGAGATGTTGGAATCGCGCGCGGCGAGGATGCGTTGATGGGCCATCAGATACACCGTGGAGAAGTTCACCTGCTTGCGGCGCTCACAGGTGATCGTCATGGTCTTGACCACGATGTCGACCTGATTGTTCTGCAGCGCGGTGATGCGGTCGGCCGAGGACAGGATGCGGTACTCGACCTGTGACGGAGTGCCGAAGATGTCGCGGGCGACCTCCCCGGCGATGTCGACGTCGAACCCGTTGATCTGACCGGTGATCGGATCCCGGAACGAGAACAGATTGCTACCGATGTCCAGCCCGACGACCAACCGTCCGCGGTCGCGGATCTTGGCCACTGCCGCGTCGGCGTCGGCCCGATTGCTGAACGGTCGCAGGCTGGCGGTGCGGTTGCACTCGTCGGTGTCGGGCGTGGGCACCCGCACCGGCTGAGGAGCAAGCTCCTGCATGCCCGCCGGGCTGGGCGGAGCCAGCGTCATCGTCGGCACGGTCAACGCCGGTGCACTCTGACCGCACCCGGCCACCGCCACGGCCGCGGTGAGCGCGGCCAACATCTTTCGCGCCTTTCTCATCATCTGTACTCACTGAGTCGGGGCCACAACCCCAGCGTCACCGCCAGCGTTGCGGCCACACTGAGCAGGGCGGCACCCACGGTCGCCCCGGACAGCACCCGGCGGGCATTGGCGATGTCGTTGCGCAACTGGCTGCGGCTCTGTTCGATGCCTTTGGACAGCGCGTCGTCGAGCTTGTCGAAGGCCGACGTGGAATCGTCCTCGCCGGTGCCCAGCGCCACCTGCGTCGCGGCCTGGTAGTTGCCCACCGCGATGTACGCGTTGATGCGGTCGTCGGCCGCACGCCATTTGGTGAGCAGATCTTCGGCACCTGTCAGATCGCTCTTGTCGATGCGGGTGTCGCGGGCCAGATATTGGGCGAGCTGCTGCTGCATAGCCTCGATGCGCTGATAGTAGGACTGCTTACGCAGGTTCTCGTCGCCACGCCGGATCAGGGCCAGTGTCTCGTCGGCCCGGGCCTGCTGGGCGGTGATGGCCAGATTGGTCACGGTCTTCAGGGATTCGGCGGCGGTGTCCTTGGCGCTGCGGCTGTCCGATGTCGAGATCACCAGTGCCGTCGTCACCCAGATCAGCATGATCAGCACGGCCATTCCGCCGGCCACGAAACCGATGTTGACCCGGCGCCGGGTGCGTCGCGCCAGCCACCGGTTGGCGAACGCGCCGAACATCAACGTCGCCAGCACCACCAGCATGACCGCGGCCGGGATCCGGGTGGAGGCCGTCGTCTCGGCATCCACCCGTGCCGAGGTCTCTTCGTACAGGCGTTGCGCGTCGGGCAGGATCTGCGACTGCATCAGCGCCGAGGCTTCCGACAGGTACGACGAACCGACCGGGTTGCCGGCCCGGTTGTTGGTCCGCGCGGTCTCCACCAGGCCGGTGTAGACCGCCAGCCGTGCATTGATCCGGCCGAGCAGCTGCACCAGCTCTTCGTCGGTCAACCCGCTCGAAGCCCGGGTCACCGCCACCGAGGCGTCGGTGATGGCCTGCTCGTAGCGCTGCCGCACGTCACGCGGCTCGGCCCCGGCGATGAAGGCCGTTGCCGCGGCGGCGTCGGCGACCGACAGTGTGGTGTAGAGCTGGCCGGCCGCGAACGCCAGGGGTTCGGTGTGATCAAGAACCGTGGTCAGTGCCTGCTGGCGATCGTTGATCGTGGTGGATGTGGCGAACGCACTGGCTATAACCAGCCCGGCGAGCGTCACTCCGATCGTCAGGATGCGTCCCGGCGTGGTCCACAGGAACCACCACCGCGGGTGGGCAGGAGTGGTCGGCGACCGGGACGCGAGCGGTTCGGTCGAGGGATGTGCCAACTCCACAGTCACCTGCGCACGGACCTCATTTAGTTTCGGTGCTTACGGGGTGTCCCCACACTATAAAAAAATTCTAAGAGGGCCGTGCTTAGGCTCGCGGAGAAATTGGGGCCCGCCGAAACTGGCTGCGTTCCTTATCCTGTACGGGTGCATGGCGACGGTGACGGCTGGGTGTTCTCCGACAACGGCGCCCGGTATTGGGGTCGTTATGGTGCGGCCGGGCTGTTGCTGCGCGCTCCGTGGCCCGGTGGATCGGCCGCCGTGCTGCTGCAACACCGCGCCCCGTGGAGTCATCAGGGCGGAACCTGGGCCCTGCCCGGCGGTGCCCGCGACAGTCACGAGACCGCCGAACAGGCCGCGGTCCGGGAGGCCCACGAGGAAGCCGGGGTGACGGCCGCGCAGCTCACCGTGCGGACCACGGTGGTGACGGCCGAGGTGGCCGGTACCGGCGGCACGCACTGGAGCTACACGACGGTGATCGCCGATGTGCCCGCACCACTGGAGACCGTCCCGAACCGGGAGAGCTCGGAGTTGCGCTGGGTGGCCGAGGACGACGTCGCCGAGTTGCCGTTGCATCCCGGGTTCGCCGCCAGTTGGGAGCAGCTGCGCGCCGTGACGGCGTCGCTGCCGCTGGTGCTCAACTCTCCGGAGTGATCGCAGACTTGAGTTCGGCGGCTGCCGCCCGCGGATCTTCGGCTGCGGTGATCGCGCGGACCACCACGATGCGACGGGCGCCGGCAGCCAGCACCTCGGGCAGCCGTTGCTGGTCGATCCCGCCGATCGCGAACCACGGCTTGGCCGGGTTCAGCGCCGCCGTCGAACGCACCAGATCCAGGCCCGGTGCGGTTCGGCCCGGCTTGGTCGGGGTGGGCCAGCACGGGCCGACGCAGAAGTAGTCCACGGCTTCGGTGAGCGCCGCGGCTGCCTGGGCGGCGTCATGGGTGGAGCGACCGATCACCGGACGATCTCCGATGATGCCGCGCGCGACGTCCAGCGGCAGATCGTCCTGGCCCAGGTGCAGCACGTCGGCCCCGGCCGCCAGCGCGATGTCGGCGCGGTCGTTGACCGCCAGCAGCGCACCGTGGCGGTGGGCGGCGTCGGCCAGGATCTGCAGCGCCTCGAGTTCGTGGCGGGCCTCCAGCGGGCCGAGCTGCTTCTCCCCGGCCGAACCCTTGTCGCGTAGCTGGATCAGATCCACCCCGCCGGCCAACGCCGCGTCGGCGAACTCGGCCAGGTCACCGCGCTCCCGGCGGGCGTCGGTGCACAGGTACAGGGTGGCGCGCTGCAAACGGTCGGCGGGTGATTCCACACCGCGACGGTAGCCGGTACCGCCCGAGTACCCTGGACTGGCAATCAATACGGGAGTCCCGGGGACGAGGGGCTGAGAGTGGGCATACGGACCGGCCCTGACCGTCACACCTGATCCGGGTCATGCCGGCGAAGGGAGCGGATATGGCGCGAACACTCGCCGTCATCGGCGGCGGTGTCATCGGGCTGTCTGTCGCACGCCGGGCTGCGCTGGACGGCTGGACCGTGCGGCTGCACTGCACCACCGAGCGTGGCGCCTCGTGGGTGGCCGGCGGCATGCTGGCCCCGCACAGCGAAGGCTGGCCGGGCGAAGAGCAGATCCTGCAGATCGGCCTGGAATCGCTGAAGTTGTGGCACTCGGGTTTCCTCGAGGGACTGGCGCCCGAGGTGGTCACTTCCCGCGAGTCGCTGGTGGTGGCCGTGGACCGGGCCGATGTGGCCGATCTGCGCACCGTCGCCGAATGGCTGTCCGCCCAGGGGCAGCCGGTCGAACTGACCACGGCCGCCCGGGAGGTGGAACCGCTGCTGGCCCAGGGTATCCGGCACGGGTTTCGGGCCACCACCGAACTCGCCGTGGACAACCGGGCCGTGGTGGACGGGCTGGCCGCGCAATGCGAGCGGCTGGCGGTGCGGTGGGCCGGACCGGTCGAGAGCCTGGACGAACTTGATCGAGACGGCGCCCCCGACCAGCGGGTGATCGCCAACGGGATCGACGCCCCGAAGCTCCTGCCCGGCCTGCCGGTGCGCCCGGTGAAGGGCGAGGTGCTGCGGCTGCGGTGGCGCAAGGGCTGTATGCCGGTGCCGCAGCGCGTGATTCGGGCGCGGGTACACGGTCGGCCGGTATACCTCGTGCCGCGGGCCGACGGTGTCGTGGTCGGCGCCACCCAGTACGAGCACGGACGTGACACCGCGCCGGTGGTCAGCGGGGTGCGTGATCTGCTGGAGGACGCCTGCGCGGTGGTGCCCGCACTGGGCGAGTACGAGCTGGCCGAGACGGCGGCCGGGCTGCGGCCGATGACGCCCGACGGGCTGCCCATCGTCGAGCGTGTCGACGAGCGGACCCTGGTGGCCGTCGGGCATGGCCGGAACGGATTTCTGTTGGCGCCGTGGACCGCTGAGCGGATCGCGGCTGAACTCGAAGTGAGTGTGGGAGCGAAATGATCACCATCACGGTCAACAACGAGGCCCTGGAGGTGGACGAGCTGACCACCATCGAGGGACTGCTGCAAACCCGGGGCTTCCCGGACAAGGGCATCGCGGTCGCGCTGGACTGGACCGTGCTGCCCCGGTCGGAGTGGGATCGGACGCTGGCCGACGGCGCCCGGGTGGAGGTTGTGACGGCGGTGCAGGGTGGGTGAATCAACGCTCAAGATCGGCGGCCGGGAGTTCGGCTCGCGGCTGATCATGGGCACCGGTGGTGCACCCAATCTGGCTGTGCTGGAAGAGGCTTTGATCGCTTCGGGCACAGAATTGACGACCGTGGCGATGCGGCGGGTGGACGCCGAGGCCGGCACCGGAGTGCTCGACCTGCTCAACCGGCTCGGTATCGCGGCGCTGCCCAACACCGCGGGTTGTCGCGGCGCGGCCGAGGCTGTGCTCACCGCGCAGTTGGCCCGCGAGGCGCTGGGCACCGACCTGGTCAAACTCGAAGTCATTGCCGACGAACGCACACTGTTGCCCGATGCCATCGAATTGGTCAAGGCGGCAGAGCAATTGGTCGATGACGGGTTCATCGTGCTGCCCTACACCAACGACGACCCCGTCCTGGCACGCCGGCTGGAGGACACCGGGTGCGCCGCAGTCATGCCGCTGGGATCGCCGATCGGCACCGGTCTGGGCATCTCCAACCCGCACAACATCGAGATGATCGTCGAGCAGGCCGGGGTGCCGGTGGTGCTGGACGCCGGGATCGGCACGGCGTCGGATGCCGCGCTGGCGATGGAATTGGGCTGTGACGCCGTGCTGTTGGCCACCGCCGTCACCCGGGCGTCCGATCCTCCCACGATGGCTGCGGCGATGTCCGCAGCCGTCACCGCCGGATATCTGGCACGTCAGGCCGGCCGTATCCCGAAGCGATTCTGGGCCCAGGCGTCGAGCCCTGCGCTGTGAATCCCGAAGTGAACGGTAAACGCTATGTGGCCCTGGGCAGTTCGATGGCTGCCGGGCCGGGCATCAAGCCATCGGCCGAGGGCGCGCCGTGGCAGGCAGGCCGCTCGGCCCGCAATTACCCGCATCTGGTGGCCGCCCGACTCGGGCTCGACCTGGTAGATGTGACCTACTCCGGGGCCATCACCGCGCACATACTGCGTGATCATCAGAACGGTGCGCCACCGCAGATCGATGCGCTCGACGGGTCCGAGGCCCTGGTCACGGTCACGATCGGGGGCAACGACGCCGGTTACGTGCCCCTGTTGATGTCCGCTGCGTTGCCCCGGTTCACGCGGTCCCTGCCGTTGGTGGGGCCGCGGTTGCGTGACCTGCTCGATCCCGACGCGCGTGCGGCGGCGCTGACCGAAGTGGCCGATGCCCTGGTGACCGTGGGCAGTGAGATCCGGCGACGCGCTCCGCAGGCACAGGTGCTGTTCGTCGACTACCTGACGCTGCTGCCGCCAGAAGGCGTCGTGCCGCCATCACTGTCGGAGGCCGATGTCGCGCTGGGACGGCAGGTCGCGGCCACGCTGGAACGACTCACCGGAGAGGCGGCCGCGCAGACAGACTGCGGATGGGTTCGCGCCGCACAGGCCAGCCTGACGCACCATGCCTGGTCGGCCCAGCCGTGGACCACGCGGCCCGGTTTGCCCTGGCTGAACCGGCCCGCGCCGCTGCACCCGAACGCCGCGGGCATGCGGGCGGTCGCCGATCTGGTGGTGGCGCAGGCCGGCGTCGACACCTGAATTGGTGCCATCAGGGCTGATGGCGGCGTGCAACAATCTTCTCAACGCTTCTCACTGGAGATAACCGCCGCTGCCGGCTTGAATTGAGGGAGGTGCCATGGCCCTTGGGTTGAATGGTGACGAGCTTCGGAAGAAGTCTGCCCAACTGTCGAAATTCGCGGCCGAACGCGCCCAGCACGAGCGCCGGGTCGCTGAGATCGCGGGTGAGCTCGCCGCGACCTGGACCGGAACGTCGGGGTCGGCGGTCCAGACCGCACTCTCGAACTACCTCACGCAGGCGTCAGATGTCCGTCGGGAAGAGCTCGACATGTCGCACCTCCTCAGCGAGGCGATCGCGGCATACGAGGGGACCGACAGTGATGCTGCCGGCCCGCTGGCCCAGTCCATGAACATTTGAGACAGAAGGTCTCCGCATGAGCACCGATATCACCGTCCAGTTCGAGCGGACACGGCAACTGGCCGCCGAGCTGGATTCCGAGGCCGCCAAGGTCAAACAGATCCTGGAAGAAGAGACCGCACTGATGGCCGACATCGGGGGGATGTGGAGTGGCACGGCGTCGGAACAGTTCAATCAGCAGTACAGCGAGTGGAACAAGGAAGCCGACGAAGAGGCTCAGGCGCTGGACCAGCTGTGCGCCGCGGTTCACGCGGGCATCGACACGCTCAATACCACCGAGTCCGATGTGACGGGAATGTTCAGCTGATCTCAACCTGAGCAGTCAGAACGACACCGCCTGCAATGATGGCGGTGATGATCGAACTGACCGGGCTGACAAAGCTCTACGGCACCCACCGCGCTGTCGACGATCTGACGTGCACCGTCGAACCGGGCGTGGTTACCGGCTTCCTCGGGCCCAACGGCGCGGGCAAGACCACCACGATGCGGCTGATCCTCGGACTGGACCATCCCAGTGCCGGGAACGCGACCATCGATGGCAAGCACTATCGGGAGCTACGTGACCCGCTGCGCACGGTCGGCGCCCTGCTCGACGCGCGCCAGGCTCATCCGAACCGCTCCGCCCGCAACCACCTGCGCTGGATCGCCGCGGCCAACCGGATCCCGGCGACCCGGGTGGACGAGGTGCTCGAGACGGTCGGGCTGACGTCGGCAGGGGACCGCAATGCCGGGACGCTGTCATTGGGCATGAGCCAGCGGTTGGGGATCGCCGCCGCGCTGCTGGGCGATCCGCCGGTGCTGTTGTTCGACGAGCCGGTCAACGGCCTGGACCCCGAGGGCATCCACTGGGTGCGCACCCTGATGCGCAGCCTGGCCGCCGAGGGTCGCACAGTGTTCGTGTCCAGCCACCTGCTGGCCGAGATGTCCAACACCGCCGACCGGTTGGTGGTGATCGGGCAGGGCAAGCTGATCGCCTCGACCACGGTGAGCGAGTTCGTGAGTGGCACGTCTGCGGACACCGTGCGGGTGCGCAGCCCCCAGTTGGAAACGCTGCGCGAGGTTCTCGCCGGCGCCGGGTTCGAGGTGGAGGCCGCCGCCGACGGCGATGCGCTGGCGGTGCACGGCGCGGCCATCGAGGTGATCGGCGACCTGGCCGCGCGCAACGCGATCGCCCTGCACGAGCTGAGCCAGCGGCAGGCCTCGCTGGAGGAGGCGTATCTGAAACTCACCGATGATGCCGTCGACTACCGGGCAGCACGATGAGCGCGTTGGCCGCGTTCGACGCCGAACGCATCAAACTGTCCACCACACGCTCCCCGCTGTGGTCGGTGGCCGGGGTGGCGGTGCTCAGCCTCGGGCTCGCCGCCCTGCAGGGCTTCACGGCTGACCACTACAGCGGGCTGTCCCCGTCCAAGGCCGCGCTCGGGGTCGCGGTGTTCGGGGTTCCGGTGTTGATGGTGCTGTCCTCGATGACCATGACCGGCGAGTACCGCAGCGGGCTGATCCGCACCACGCTGCTGGCCACCCCGAACCGCACGCAGGTGCTGACGGCGAAGGCGGTGGTGTGCGCGGCGTTCTCCTCGGTGTGCGCGGTGATCATGGTGCTGGCCTCGGTGCTGGTGGCCCGGATGGTCGCCGACCCGGTGGTGGGTGTGCAGTTGTCGATGGTGAACCCGGCGACGTGGCGGGTGGCCGGCGGGTTCGCGTTGTACGCCGCGCTGGCCGCGGTGCTCGGGGTGGCAGTCGGGGCGCTGGTGCGATTCGCCGCCGGTGCGGTGGCGGTCCTGTTGCTGTGGCCGCTGGTGGCCGAGCCTCTGCTCGGCAACATGCCGAACTCCGGTCCACGGACGGGTCCGTGGTTGCCGTTCGCCAACATGTTCACGTTCCTGCACGTGGACTGGTTGTTCCCGACGTATGTCATGCCGTGGGGCGAACTGGGCTCGTTGGTCTACTTCATGGTGTGGGTGGCGGTCGCCTTCGTGGCCGCCGCGGTGGTGCTGAACAGGCGTGACGCCTGACCCGGAATTACTCCGGGTCAGACGCCACATTCGTTGAAACCGCATCCGTGCTGCCCAAAGCGAGCACCACCTTCGACCCGTACGGCACGCGCTGGATCAGCTGCAGCTGAGCCAGTGCCGGGTGGGCGTCCAGCAGCTTGCCGGCATTGGCCAGCGTGCGCAGTGCCGCGGTCTCGGCGCGGGCCGCTTCGAGCTTCGCCGCGCCGGTGGCCTTGGCCGTCACCAGCTGCATCGCCGCGGCACGGATCTCGGCGGGGATGATCACGTCCTTTACGAACGCCTCGATCACCTCGACCCCGGTGCGGGCGCCCGCCGTCCGCGCCGCTGCAGCGATTGCCCCGGCATCGATACGGTTGCCGCGCTGCATCACCTCGTCGGCGGTCACCGCGGCGACGAGGTGACGCATGGCGATCTGCGCGGCCAGGTACACCGCGGCCATCGGATCCGCGGCCGCCTCCACGTAAGCCACCGCGTCGCTGACCTTGAACTGCAGTGCGACGGTGATCCGCAGCGTCACCGCATCCGAGGTCAGCACCTCCTGCGGCGCCAGCGTGAGCACCTGCTCACGCATCTCGACACGCACCACCGAGGCCGCCACATCAATGCGGTGGCGCCCCGGGGGCAGGACACGACCCAGCGTGCCGTCGCGGTACTCCAGTGCGCACTGGCCTGCGGAAACGGTGATTCGGTTGAACGTGAAGATACCCATATCGTGTCCTCCTTCCGGTGTATGTGTCTGTGCGGCAACCCGATACCGTCGCCGGACGTGATCGTTGACGGGGCATCGCGCCCCCGTACCGGCGGATGCGGGCCACAAGGTCGTTGATCGCGTGAACCCGGCGACGGTATCGGGATTTGTAGGAGAGGATTCGAACCTCAGGCCCTTTACCTGTGCCATGACGCCGCCGGCAACACGCAGAAACGTTGCGGTACCCCGCGCGGCCTGCTTCCCTGTCGGCGTCGGGAAACACGATGCCATCACAGCAAATCGCCAGGCAACTGATTTTTCGGTCTGGCAGTTCAAGGCAGCAGCTACCGTGGGTGCAATGCGACGTACTTCGACGGGGGCGGTTCTCGGCGCACTGGCGCTGACCATGGGGCTGGCCGGCTGTGATGCAAAGACCGAACTGCAGACCGACGGGCAGTCGTCCCGGGAGTCCTCATCGTCGGCGGTGCTGTTCGCCGACCAGTTGCGTGCGCAGGTCTCGGCCGACGCGATGATGGGGCATCTGGGCAAGCTGCAGGAAATTGCCAACACGCACGACGGCAATCGCGCGCTGGGCACCGCGGGGTACGACGCAAGTGTGGACTACGTCGCCGGGGCCCTGCGCGATAAGGGATTTGACGTCCAGACCCCGGAGTTCGAGGTGAAACTCCCGTTCGCCGAGGACCCCCAGGTGACCGTCGGTGGCCAGCCCGTCACCGCCAAGCCGCTGGAGTTCACCGTCGGCACCGCGCAGGAAGGGGTGTCCGGCCCGCTGGTGCCCGCGAAGGTGGAGGACACCCCGGGATGCGAGGCCGCCGACTACGACGGACTGCCGGTCGCCGGTGGCGTGGTGCTGGTCGACCGTGGCTCCTGCCCCTTCGCCCACAAGCAGGCCGCAGCCGCCGAGCGCGGTGCGGTCGCGATGATCGTCGTCAACACCGACAACGAGGAGAAGATGGGCGGCACACTGGGCCGCAACACCGCGGTCAAGATTCCGGTGGTCAGTGTGACCAAGGACGAAGGCACCAGGCTGCGCAACGCTCCCGGGCCTACCACGATCAAGCTAGTCGCCGGGGTGCGCACCGAGCACACCCGCAATGTCATCGCCCAGACCAAGACCGGCTCGAGCTCGGACGTGGTGATGGTCGGGGCCCACCTCGACAGCGTGCCCGAAGGCCCCGGCATCAACGACAACGGTTCCGGGGTCGCCGCCGTACTGGAAACCGCTCTGCAGCTGGGCGATTCGCCGGAGTTGGCCAACGCCGTGCGATTCGGCTTCTGGGGAGCCGAGGAGGAAGGTTTGCTCGGCTCGACCAACTATGTCGGATCCCTGGACACCGAAGCCCTCAAGGACATTGCCATGTACCTGAACTTCGACATGCTCGGCTCCCCCAACGCGGGCTACTTCACCTACGACGGCGACCAGTCCGCACCGCTGGACGAGCAGGGGCGCCCGCGGGTTCCTGAGGGCTCGGCGGGAATCGAGCGTACGCTGGCGGACTATCTGAAAGAGGCGGGAAAGACGCCGCGCGACACCAGTTTTGACGGCCGGTCCGACTACGACGGGTTCACGATGGCGGGGGTGCCCGCCGGCGGGTTGTTCTCGGGTGCCGAGGACAAGATGAATGCCGAGGAAGCGAAATTGTGGGCCGGCCAGGCGGATGAACCATTCGACCCGAACTATCACAAGAACACCGATACCCTTGACCACGTGAACCGGGATGCGTTGCAGATACATGGTGAGGGAGTCGCATTTGCTGTCGGGCTGTATGCCCAAGATCAGCGGGGCCGCAACGGTTTACCGGTCCGCGCAGACCGCACGCGTCACCAGATCAACGCGCAGTGAGGGCACGCCGACTCGCTACTATATTGCTCGGTGCCGCACTGGCGGGCTGCTCGGCGCAGTCAGCGCCGAAGGTTGTCGACCCCCAGGATCTGGCGGGCAAGATCACCGTCGACGCCATGTTCACCCACCTGCGCAAGCTCCAGGAGATCGCCGACAGCCATGACGGCAACCGGGCGGTCGGCAGCCCCGGCTACGACGCCAGCGTCGACTATGTGGCACAACTGCTGCGGGACAAGGGTTTCGACGTACAGACGCCCGAGTTCGAGCGGATGGGCGCGATGCGCGGAGGCAAGCCGGTGCTGAACGTGTCCGGACGCAGTTACACAGTAGATCAGGCGTCGATGCTGGTGATGACGGCGCCGGGCGGCCTCAATGCGCCTACGTTGCACCCGGTGAAACCCTCAGGGTGCGCGGCCTCCGACTACGGTTCGGTCAACATCGCCGGTGCCATTGCGGTCGTCGACGACTCCGGGTGTTCCGTTGTGGTCAAACAGAACACCGCGTTGGCGAAGGGGGCTGTGGGGCTGCTGGTGGTCAACCGTGGTCGGCAGCCCGCTCCGGGCGGGTTGTTCACCACCGGCTACTACCGTCAACTCACCGTGCCGGTGGGTGTCATCGACGAGACTGCAGATGCGGCACTGCTACGCACCAGCGCCCCGGTGCGCCTGACCCTCGACGGCAAAGCCGAGATGGTCAAATCCCGCAACGTGACTGCGCAGACGAAGACCGGTTCGGCCTCGGATGTGGTGCTCGTCGGCGCGCACCTGGACAGTGTGGGTGGCGGGCCCGGCATCAACGACAACGGTTCGGGAGTGGCCGCCGTCCTGGAAACCGCGCTGCAGCTGGGCAGTTCGCCGAAGGGGAACAATGCGGTGCGGTTCGCGTTCTGGGGTGCCGAGGAGATGGGGTTGGAAGGGTCGACGCAGTACGTGCGCAGCCTGCCGCTGGATCAACTCGACGATCTCGCGCTGTACCTGAACTTCGACATGGTCGGCTCACCCAACGCCGGGTTCTTCACCTATGACGGCGACCAGTCCGGCCAGGCCACCGATCCAAAACCGATACCCGAGGGCTCGGCCGGCATCGAACGGACCATGGCGGGTTATCTCAACCTCGCCGGGGTGCGGCCCGCGGACATGCCGATCGGCGCCAACTCCGACTACCACCCGCTCCTGCAGGCCGGGGTACCGATCGGGGGCGCGACCACCGGATCGTCGCAGCGCAAGACCCAGGTTCAGGCCCGATTGTGGGGCGGACGGACCGGCGTGGCCTTCGATCCGAACTATCACACCGCCCGCGACACCATCGACAACGTCGATGCGCGTGCGCTCGGGATCATGGGATCGGCGATCGCGTTCACCGTCGGCACCTATGCCCAGTCGATCGAGGGTGCCAACGGTGTGCCGGCGCGGGACAAACGTCACCGCGGTTGAACCATCCGGGGTAGGCCCCCGTAGTACGGGTATGGGAATTAACGTCGCGAGAATGCCCAGCCACAGCACCATTGCCGGCGTCCACGCGGTATTGCCTCCGTATCGATATACCCAGGAGGAGGTCACCAGCGCCCTGCTGGACCTGCCCGGATACGCCGAGTCCGAGGACGTGGTGCGGGCGCTGCACAAGAGCGCGAAGGTGAACAGCCGGTATCTGGTGCTGCCGCTCGAGGAATACGCTCGGCTCGACGATTTCGGCACGAGCAACAGCCTGTTCATCGAGCACGCAACCGAACTGGGCTGCGCCGCACTGTCCGGGGCCTTGGACGATGCGGGGCTGCGCCCTCAGGACGTCGACCTGATCATCACCACTACCGTCACCGGCGCCGCGGTCCCGTCGCTGGACGCCCGGATCGCCGGGCGCCTCGGCCTTCGGCCGGACGTGCGCCGCATCCCGATCTTCGGGCTGGGTTGTGTGGCCGGTGCCGCCGGCATCGCCCGGCTCAACGACTATCTGCGCGGTGCGCCCGACAAGGTAGCGGTCCTGGTGTCGGTGGAATTGTGTTCGCTGACGCGCAAACACCATCCCTCCATGCCGACGCTGGTGGCCGGTGCGCTGTTCGGTGACGGTGCCGCCGCGGTCGTGGCGGTCTGCGAGGAACGGGCCCGCCGACTCAACTCGACCGGACCCGATGTGCTGGACTCACGCAGTCATCTCTACCCAGATTCGTTGCATGCCATGGGCTGGGACATCGGTTCAGCAGGTTTCGAGATCGTGCTCAGCGCCGAGGTTCCGGGCTTCGTGGGGCGCTACCTGGGCGATGACGTGACCGGATTCCTTGGTGGGCACGGCCTTTCCGTTGACGATGTATCCGCCTGGGTCAGCCATCCGGGCGGGCCGAAGGTGATCGAGGCGATCATCGAAACCCTCGGATTGCCTGAGGACGCACTTGATCTCACCTGGCAGTCACTCGCCGACGTCGGCAACCTGTCGTCGTCCTCGGTGCTGCACGTCCTGCGCGATACCATCCGCAAACGGCCGGAGTCGGATACGCCCGGGGTGCTGATGGCCATGGGTCCGGGTTTCTGCTCGGAACTCGTCCTGCTGCGCTGGCGCTGATGACTGTCAAGAGATTCACCGAGCTGATCGTTCTCGTGGCCGCTGAGCGGGTCTTCGAGCTGGTGGTGTCCAAACGCAACCTGCAGTGGAGTAAAGCCCACGGCGGCAAGGAATTCGGGGCGAGCCACTATCCAGTGATGGTGGCGCTGCACAGCGGGCTGCTGGTGGGGGCGGTGCTGGAGGCCCGCAGGCGCAGGCCGTCGGCCATACTCGGCCGGGTCATGGTGGGGGTCGTACTCGCTGCTCAGGCGTTGCGCTGGTGGTGCATCACCACGCTGGGCCGGCAGTGGAACACCCGGGTTGTGGTGGTGCCCGGCGCTGCGCGCGTAGTCGACGGTCCGTACCGGTTGCTGCCGCACCCGAACTACGTGGCAGTGGTCACCGAGGGGGCCGCTTTGCCGTTGGCCGGCGGCGCTTGGATCACCGCTCTGGTGTTCACTGTGGCCAACGCTGCATTGCTGCGAACTCGGATCCGCGTGGAAAATGAAGCGTTGCAAGGCTTGACGTGATTGATCTGCTTGTTGCAGGTGGCGGCCCGGCCGGGCTGGCCACGGCGGTCCACGCCGCGCGCGCCGGGCTGGAGGTCGTGGTCGTGGAACGCCGCCATGGCCCGATCGACAAGGCCTGCGGTGAGGGCCTGATGCCGCACTCCGTACGGCAGTTGCAACGCCTTGGCGCTCAGATGAATGACCGGTCCTACCGTCCTTTTTACGGCATTCGGTACCTCGACGGGCACCGCATTGCCGAGGCCAGGTTCCGCGACGGAGCCGGGCACGGGGTGCGTCGCACGGTGCTGCACGCCGCGCTGTCGAAAGCGGCATCGGAAGCCGGGGTCCGGGTGGTCCACGGTGAGGTGGGTCCGGTGACCCAGGACTCGACATCGGTGAGCGCGGCCGGTTTTCGCGCCCGCTACCTGGCGGCTGCCGATGGTCTGCATTCGCCGGTCCGACGCTCGCTCGGGCTCAGCGGCGTTGAGGGCAGGCGACGCCGCTGGGGAATTCGGCGTCATGTCCAGATCGCCCCGTGGTCGGATTGCGTCGAGGTGTACTGGGGGCCCGACGCCGAGGCGTACGTGACGCCGGTCGGTGAGAGCTGTGTCGGGATAGTGATCCTGACCTCGGATCGCGGCGGCTTCGATCAGCACCTGGCGGAATTTCCGATGCTGGTCGAGCGGATCAACGGCCTTGAGCACGGCCAGGACCGGGCCGCCGGACCGCTGCGGCAGAAGGTCCGCAACCGCACCGCGGGCCGGGTGTTGTTGGTCGGTGACGCGGCAGGCTACGTGGATGCGCTGACCGGGGAGGGGATGGGCCTGGCCTTCGGCGCCGCCGAACTTCTGGTGGGGTGTGTGCGGGCCGACCGGCCCGGTGACTACGACCGGCAGTGGCGCGCGTTGACCCGTCGCTATCGGTTGCTGACCGCAGCCCTGTTGCACGGCAGCGGTTTTGGACCGGTACGGTCCTGCATCACCCCGGTGTCGGCGGCGTTGCCGTCGATATTTGCTCAGGTGGTGAATGCGCTGGGGGAGTAGGCCGGACCAGGTTGCCGAGGTATTCCAACAACCGCATTCCGTGGAACACCAGCAGCGCGGCGATGGAGCCCAGCGCGATCCCGGTGAACGTCAATGAGCCGAGCTGCCAGGTGAAGTCGGCGATCCCGATGATCAGTGGGATGGCGGCGGTCATCTGGTTGACGGGCTTGGAGAAATCCACGTGATTGGTCAGCCAGATCCGCACGCCCAGAATGCCGACCAGGCCGTAGAGCACAATCGTCGCTCCGCCCAGTACACCCGGCGGGATGGCCGAGATCGCCGCACCGACCTTGGGGCACAACGACAATGCGATCGCCACCGTCGCGGCCACCCAGTATGCCGCGGTCGAGTAGACCCGGGTGGCCGCCATCACCCCGATGTTCTCGGCATAGGTGGTGGTGGCCGAACCGCCACCGGCGCCGGCCAGCACGGTGGCCACCCCGTCGGCCGCCAGCGCCCGGCCGATCATCGGATCGAGGTCGGTGCCGGTCATCTGTCCCACCGACTTGACGTGGCCGATGTTCTCGGCCACCAGTGCGATCACCGCGGGTAGGAACAGCGGTAGCACTGCCAGACTGAACTCCGGCGTGTGGAACTCGGGCAGTCCCAGCCACGGCGCAGCCGCGATCGCCGTGGTGTCTACGTCGCCGAAGGCCAACGCCAGCAGATACCCGATCACCACAGCGCCGAAGATTGCCAGCCTGCCGATCAACCCTTTGAAGAAAGCCAGCGTGGCGACCAGCAACACCAATGTCACCAATCCGATCAGCGGTCCCTTCTCGAAATTGGCCTTGGCCGCCGGGGCCAGATTGAAGCCGATCAGCGCGACGATCGCCCCGGTCACCACCGGTGGCAGGGTCAGGTCGATCCACCGGGTTCCGATCACGTGCACCACCGCGCCGATGAGGATCAGCAGTAACCCGACGGCGATCAAACCGCCCAGCGCGCTACCGGTTCCATGCGCTGCCACGGCCGCGGTCACCGGGGCGATCACCGAGAAACTCGACCCCAGATAGCTCGGTAACCGGTTGCCGGTGATGAGCAGGAACAGAATGGTCCCGACCCCGGAGAACAGCAGCGTGGTGGAGGGCGGAAAGCCGGTGAGCACCGGGACCAGGAACGTGGCGCCGAACATGGCCACGACGTGCTGGGCGCCGATGCCGATGGTGCTGGCCCAATCGAGCCGTTCCCCGGGGGCGACGACGAAGTCGTCATCGGTGCGGGTCTCGACGTACTTCCAACTCAGCAGGGTCACGCACTATCTATATGCGTCGAATGGCCAGTTGTGCCACGTTTGCCGCGAGAATCCGGGTCATAACTGGCCACGCGGATGAAAGAAGACGCCTTCCGCGCGGACCGTGACACCGTCTGGGGTTGCGAGGTGCCCGATGGCGAACGTCTTCGCGCCCTCGACGCGGTCGATGTGGGCCTCCGCGCGGATGGGGCCCAGTCGAGTACCCGCTTCATAGCGAATCGTGAGGGTTCCGGTAACCGCGGGTCGTCCTGGCTTGTGGGCGGTGGCACCGAGAATGTGGTCGAGAAGGAGGGCGCAGATTCCACCGTGTACATGGCCGGCGGGTCCTTCGTAGGCCGCGCCGAGTGTCACGTCGGCCCAGACTCGGCCGTCAGGTTCATGGTGAACCAGCAATGGGGGAGCCAGGGCATTGCGCAATCCGATGACTGCATTTCCCCACGCGAGGGATTGCCCGTCGGTAGCTGGTTGGATACCGAAAGAACCTGGTATCAGTGATTGGCTGAGTTCGTCGACCGCCGCGTCGATCTTCGCCTTCGCAGACGTGATGGCGTCGAGATCTGCCTGGCTACGAATGGTCGCATCGACGAGTCGGCGAACGGAATCGGTGAGAGAGGCGTAAAGCGCTTCTGGAACTTCGGTTTCGCTTTCTACGGACATAGCTTTACCCCGTTATCGGATCGAGCTGACGGTCAGCGAAGCCCCCGTAATCCCCGCGATAGAAAAGCAGAGGCAGCCCGCCGTGGGCTTCCAGTGCCGTGACATGACTGACCACGGTGGTGTTCTCGAGTCCCATCGGTCTCCGTCCTCGTGTGATGTCGTCTCCCAGATTCGTTGAGGCAGCTACCACGGGCAAGGGAGTATCCCGGCCAGCGGGTGACACCGAGTGGCCTGTGACCTGGATTGTTACGCTTGCTCAGTGGGAGACTCCGAGCCAACAGCCAAGCCAGCACTCGCTGCGACGAGCTGGGCGCTGCTCGGAATGTTGTCGTATGACACCGAACTGTCCGGCTACGACATCCGCAAGTGGATCCACTGGAGCATGCGCTTTTACTACGGCAGCCCGGCCTACAGCCAGATCTACTCCGAGCTGAAGAAGCTGGAGAAGCTGGGTTTTCTGACCTCTCGGGTCGATGGCACCGGCACGCGGAACCGCCGCCTGTACAAGATCACCGAGAGCGGCCTCGACGCCGTCACCCGATGGGCACGGGAGTCCCCGGTCGAGCCGCCGTCACTAAAGCACCCCGCAATATTGCGAGTGACGCTGGGGCATCTCAGCGATCCGGTCGCGCTCAAGAAGATGCTTCAGGAACACCTTTCCTATGTCGACGGCATGCGGCACGATGCCGCCAAGGAGGCTCGGTGGGCTGCGGCAGATCCGTCATGGGCATACGCCAAAATTGCCTTGGCCTGGGCGGAACACTATTACGAGTCCGAGCGAGAGCTCATCTTGAAACTGATCAAGGATCTCGACGAGGCGGAGGCGACGTTCCCGAAGGTCGGTGAGGGCGGGAAGGTCCCGTGGCCCGAGGCCGCCTACTGGTATGAGATCGAAAGGAAAGCCGACGCCGAAGACGTCGACTGACCTACTTCCCCGCGGCGTCGCGTGCAGCGACGTAGCCGTAGACGAGGCCCTGCGCGATGGTCGCGCCGGCACCCGGGTAGGTGCTGCCAAATGCGTTGGCCGCGGTGTTGCCGATGGCATACAGCCCGTCGATGACGGTGCCGTCTTCACGCAGCACGCGGGCGTGGTCGTCAGCGCGGAGGCCGCCGCAGGTGCCTAGATCGCTGAGCACCATCTTGACCGCATAGAACGGTCCGTTGACCAGTGGGCGCAGGTTCGGGCTGGGGGTGATCGTGGGATCACCGTAGTAACGGTCATAGGCGCTGCGACCCCGATCGAAGTCGGGATCCTCGCCGGCAGAGGCATTCTCGTTGAAGCGCGCTGCGCTGGCAGTGAAGCTGTCTGCCGGCACTTGCATCTTGGTCGCAAGCTCCTTGAAACTGCCTGCCCGGACGGCGATTCCGGCGTCATACCAGGCCTGTGGGATGGGCATGCGCGGGAACAGCTCTGCGGCGAAGAGGTAGCTGTTGCGGTACTGCTGGTCGAAGACGATCCACATGCTTTCCACCGGGGTACCAACATCTTCGAGATGCAGCACGCGTTGGCCGAAGCTCATGTAGTCGGCTGATTCGTTGGCGAATCGCTGACCGTCCTGATTGACGATGAAGGACCCCGGCAGCGATCGCTCAGCCAACATCACCGCAGGGGCCGCTCCCGGCAGCGGCGCTACGGCGGGGAACCACCACGATTGGTCCATCAACGCGATGTCGGCTCCAACATCCTGACCGATCCGAATGGCGTCACCTGTGTTGGATTCCGCACCCAGGCTGAGATTGCTGCCGAGGGATTCGGATTGGAACTTCCAGCGCATGTCCATGTCGTGATCGAAGCCGCCGGCGGCGAGCACAACACCGCGTCGGGCGGTGACGGTGAAGCTCTTTTCTCCGTGCGTGACAACGGCCCCGGTGACTCGGTCACCGTCGGCGACGAGTTGGGTGAGTGACGTATCGAGCCAGATCGGGATCCCGGCGCGAATTGCCCCGGCGAACAATCCGGCGGCCAGTGCCTGACCCCCTGCGGCGTAACGCCTTCCGAGCGCCAGACCGCCAACTCCCTGCGCGAGTCGTTTGACGACGGTGGGCAGTCCCTTGCGTGGCACCCGGCTCATCAAGTTCAACCAGCGGTAGTCAGCACCGGTAGTCGGCATCGGGATCTTGACCTCCATGACCCCGGGCCGCAGGTCAGGTAGGTATTCGCCAAGGATCGCGGTGTTGAGCGGGCGGCATTCGCACGTCCGTCCGGCCGCCGATCCGCCCGGCGCCTCGGGGTGATAGTCGGAGTATTCCTTCGCCCAGAACAGTTTCATCGGCGTGGTGCGGCGCAACATGTCGACCGTCGCCGGCAGGTTGTCCAAATATGCGGCGGAACGTTCCTGCGGCGCCGAATCCGCGACTACTGCATCCAAATAGGTGTGGGCCCGATGCGCGGGATCGTTGCCGCCACATTCCTCGATCACCGGGCTGGCAGGCAGCCACAGGGCGCCACCGGATCGAGCCGTCGAACCGCCCACGTAGGAGGACTTCTCGACGACGAGTACCGACAAGCCCTGCTCGTGGGCTGCCAGTGCGGCGGCGAGTCCGGTACCGGACCCGATGATGAGAAGGTCTACTTCCGCGTCGTCAACGGTCAATCCGGCGGGAATGGTCTTGTGGCTGGTGGCGGTCACGGTCGTCGACGATAGGGCGGCGACCGGCGATGTTGATTCTGATGTCCTGTTCAGTGGACCACCGACCTTCCCGTCGACCCGTACTCGCAGTTCAATGGGGCATACAGCCCAGAAAATCCATTGATCGAAGGACGGACCGCAACATGACGACGCACTCAGATGCCGACGAAATTCGGTTGATCGAGGCCGGTTCGGTACCCACCAGATTCGCCCGCGGTTGGCATTGTGTGGGGCTGATCCGTGATTTCGGTGATGGAGAACCGCATCAGATCAACGCTTTCGGGCAGAAGCTGGTGGTGTTCCGCGGCGAGGACGGCGCCACCAACGTGCTTGACGGGTACTGCCGGCATATGGGCGGCGATCTGTCGCAGGGCACGGTCAAGGGCAACGAGATCGCGTGTCCGTTCCATGACTGGCGTTGGGGTGGAGATGGCCGGTGCAAGATGGTGCCGTACAGCAAGCGCACTCCGCGGTTGGCGCGTACTGCAGCGTGGCCCACGCTGGAACAGGACGGCATGCTGTTCGTCTGGAATGACCCCGAGCGCAAAGCGCCGCCGACGGACGTCACGATTCCTCGCATCGAGGGTGCCACCAGCGACGCCTGGACCGATTGGCACTGGTACACCACCGTGGTCAACACCAACTGTCGCGAGATCATCGACAACGTGGTCGACATGGCCCACTTCTTCTACATCCATGGATCACTTCCGACTCACTTCAAGAACATCTTCGAAGGCCATGTCGCGACCCAGTACATGAAGAGCGCCGGTCGGCCCGACGTTGGAGATCCAGAGGGCGCCAAGCTGCTTGGCACGACGTCGCTCGCGTCGTACCACGGACCCTCATTCATGATTGACGATCTGACCTACCACTACCAGGAATTTGATCAGCGAACCGTGCTGATCAACTGCCACTATCCGATCGACGCCAATTCCTTTGTGCTCCAGTACGGCATCGTGGTCGAGAAGAATGCCGCCATGCCCGAAGAACTTGCCATGGAGACCGCTATCGCGCTCGGCGACTTCGTCAAGATGGGGTTCGAACAGGACGTCGAGATCTGGCGCAACAAGACCCGGATCGACAATCCGCTTCTGGTCGAGGAAGACGGGCCGGTGTATCAGCTGAGGCGTTGGTATGAGCAGTTCTACGTCGATGTGGCTGAAGTCTCGCCGGACATGGTGGACCGCTTTGAGTTTGAGCTCGATACCACCCGACCGACCGAGGCGTGGATGAAGGAAGTGGAGGCCAATCTGGCTGCCCGCACCGCCGCACCCGGGCCGGTGGGATGACGATGACTGTCCGCCCGGACAATCGTCTCGACGACGCACCGATGGCGCCCGTGATGTGCGGGCGCTGCGGTGCCGGCGTGCAGGTACGCAAAAGCAGCTGGAACCAGACCAGCGTTCAATGGAACGGCACTGCGTTGAGTCGTTGCGAGGAGCGCTGTACAGCAGCCCAGTTGGCTGGGAACGGTGGACGCGGGTTGTTTCTCGCCTGCTCGGCCTTGGGCGAGTCCATCGTCGATGCGGTGGGTTCCGGAGCGCTCCGCGTGGTCGATGAGAAGTCGTGACGTTCGGGAACCGTCAACTATTTCTTCAGGAGGCTGACGGTACGGGTGAGTCGTTCTGACAGTTCCGTAAGAGCGATGCGCCGCTGAGCGAATGCGGCGACATTGGACATCCAGACGTCAGAGAGCACTTCGGCAGCTCCGATTTCCCGCGGCGGCGATGTGGCGCCGCCGGCGGCCTCGATGAAGATCCGGACCGTCTGCCGGCGGACCAGGTCAGCCTGGGTCGCAGCGGTGCCGTCGGCGTACAGATAAGGGCGAATCATGGCCTCGGCAAACTGCGGTGAGGAGCAGAGCCTGCCGGTGAGCGCCAGGGAGACGTGCAGCAAACGCTGAAACGGATCTGTATCGCTTGTACCGCAACGATACTCAGTCTCGAAATCCCACAGCCATTCATAGAAACATGCGAGCAGCAGGTCGTCCTTCGATGGGAAATATTGGTACACAGTGCTGGCCGACATGCCTGCCGTCGCGGCAACTGAACGGATCTGGCATGCATCGTAGCCCCGGAGGGCCAGTGACATCGCGGCGCGGACGATCCGCTCACGACGGGCCATTCGGCCGGCTGTGAGTTCTGCTGTTCCCAAGCATGATTCGTGAGCCAAGAGGTGAAACGTCTTCTCCGCTTTCAACTCAGATGCTCTCACGGTGGCAACACTAGGTTCGGCTCAGGCGATTGACCACCCGTGCTCTCGCTCACCGGGCAGTCGAAACCGGATTTCATCGGCGACATATGTTGCACTGCAAAGTGTCCCAGCCGCCGAGCCATGGCGCAACGACTGGGGCACCACGGTGTGTCCTAAGTGGACGACACTGGCATGATCGGAATCTTCTTCATTGCGCTGGCGCGGGGGTCTGGCGCGGCAGCCGCGGCTGCGTGGTTCTCTTCTCCTCTCGTGTAGGTCCAGACGCAGAAAGGCTCGCCTTCGGCGAACTTGAAGTCTTTGGGTGGAAGGTTGATGGCGAGATTGCAGCCTGGGAAGAATGGGGCTGAGATACGTTGCTCGAAGGTGCAATTCATCCATGCCCGCGCCGGAGGGTAGAGCCCCTCATCTGTGTACTTCTGGAGCACCTCGCACCGACGCATGTTCAGGACGACGTGATCGGGGTTGTAGACGATGTACTCGCCGCCGTAGCCCAAAGTTCCGTCGATGCTCAGTACCGCCAGCTTGAGGAAGTCGACGACGTGCACAGGCTCGATCTTGAAGACCTTCGCAAGTTTCGGGTACTGGTAGTCGATGATGAGTTGGTACATGTCGGGCAGGCCGAGCCAGACGTCTTCCTCAGGGATGATCTTCGTCCACTGGTCGATGAAGTAGTTGTGGCCCTTGAGGTATTGGTCCCAGTAGGTCTTGATCAATCGGATCAACGCCGGCTTTGTCAGGTCTTCGGTCTGAACGTCGAAGGGGATGGCCTGGTACTGGGCGTTCTTCCAGTCCCAGCCCGGAGGGGCGATGAAGCGTCCCATCGGCATCACCTGGCGCATTCCTGCCCGGGATACCTCGGCGGCCACGTCCATGGCGGCATTGATGCCGACCTTCTCTGAGTAAATCTTGACGTGTGCGTAGGGCATGAAGTTCAGGACGTCTTCGAACACCCGGGCCAGGCCGAGAAGAAAGTCGCGCGAGAAGTCTTGGATATTTCCGACCTTGCCCATGAAGTCGTGGGTGTAGTCGTCGTAGTTGAGTTCCTCGCCCTCAGCGGTGAGTTCGTCGGTTTCGATTGTCACGGGTTCCTCCTCGGTGGCTACGACCTGTTTGGTGTCAGAATCTGCCCATGTGGCAGAATCTGACAAGTCGAAGCTAATGGCGGACGCCCAAGGGGTGCTGGCCGATTCCCGGTCATCGGGAGGTGCGTCGAGCTGTGAGACCTAGCGGGCGCTCACCGCCGATATGATCGATTGTGCTGTTAAGGAGGGGGAATCGCAGATGGAGAAGGTCAGCAAGCCGGTGACGCTGACCGAGCGGCGCGCCGAGGAGCTTCGATTGGATATCGCGCTGGCCGCGCGTGATCTCTTCCTCGAGGAAGGTTCGACCTCGGTTACCGTGGATCGAATCTGTTCCGCGGCGGGCATCGCTCCCCGCACGTTTCACCGGCACTTTCCGGTGAAGGAGGATGTGGTCCTGCCGTTGTTCCGCCGTTTCGGCACCCTGAGCGTCGACATGCTCGCCCACGCTGCTCCGGAACGCAATGCGGTCGAGGCGTTGGTCGAGGCGTTCAGCACCGAAGTCCCCAAGCGGGGGACGGTCGAATTTGACCGCACGTTCATGGCATTGGTGCTCAACAACCCCCAGTACCGGCTGCGCTGGTTGGACTGGGGGCAGGACCTCATCGGCCCGATTACCGAGTTCTTCGCTGCCCGGTTTGACCTCGGTAACGACCCGAGTACGCGAGAATTACCAGCACAGTTGGTAATTCAAGTATGCAGACACGCATATGTGCGCTGGGTCGCGGACGGCAACTTCGCCGGTCTGCGAGCCGCGTTGCAGGTTGGTATGCAAATGGTTGTTGCGGGGGCACTGCCGATTCTGTCCAAACAGGGCTGACCCACGGTTTATGTGGACGGAAATCGGTTAACTACCAAAGATTTCCAACGGACCCACATACGCACGGTTGGCCTTGATGCGTTCGGTGATACGCCAACGACCATCGCCGTCTCGCCGCCAGGTGTCGTGGTAGTCGCCCAATGTGTAGAAGCGCGTCGACGGATCGGCGGCAGAGTTCAGGTGGACGTCGCGGATGTAGGCCTTGCTGGCTGCGGTGTTGCCGGCAACATCGATGACGATGTTGCCGATGAGATGCTGAGTGGGGCCACAGCTGTCGAGGAATCCGCGAATCATGGTGATGATCGCAGTGCTTCCTGCGAGGCGCCCGGTTCCGAAGTCGCCTTCGGCGTCATCAGCGAGGATCTCGGCCATCGTGGCCCAGTCACGATCGTCCATGGCGCGGGCGAAGAGGTTTAGGGCCCGTTCTATGTCGCGCTCATCGCATAACCCTTGCAGGCGGTCGGGATCCATGCACGTCTTCCTTTCGCCGCTCAGGCGTGCGCACCGCCATCGACACGGATCTCGGTGCCGGTGATGAACGCGCCGTCATCGGAGGCGACCATGGCAATGACCGATGCTACTGCGCCCGGGTCCCCGAGGATTTCGCTTTCGGTACCGTGCAGCAACGGGGTCTGCTTAGCCCACAGTCCGAGGTCGTATCCCTCCGGCATCTTGTCAAGAGTGCTGTTGGCCAGAGCCGTTGACACCCCGCCGGGCTGGATGTTGACCGCACGCAGACCTTGCTTCGAGTACTCCAGTGCCAGTGAGTGAGTGAAGCTGAGTATGCCGCCCTTACTCGCTGCATATGCCGCCATGTAGGGGTGTGCGAACGTCGCGGCGGTGGACGTGAAGTTCACGACGACGCCTCGTCCCGATTCCAGCAGAGCCGGCAGCGCCTGTCGGGTCATCAGAAAGGTGCCGGTGAGATTGACCGCCAGGGTGCGGTTCCAGTCATCAAGCGTGGTCTCGTGGGTATGCGAACACGATTGCATAGCAGCCACATTGACCAGTACCTCCAGGCCGCCCAACTTGGCCACCGCCTCGTCCACTCCCGCGATGACGTCGTCTTCGCGGGAGATGTCGAGCACGGCGGTGGTGAGTCGCTTGGCGGTACCGGCGACTTCAGCAGCAGCGGCCGTCGCGGCCAGGCCGTCGGCAGAGATGTCGTAGGCCACCACCGTCGCACCCTCATCGAGCAGGCGCGCCACCGTGGCCGCGCCGATACCCGACCCGGCGCCGGTGACGATCACACGACGATCTGAGAAACGGTTCATCAGCTACCCCCTTCGAGATCAGGCGAGTTGGAATGCAGAGATCGGAGCCTCGTCCGGATAGCTGCTGGGACCTCCGAGGTCGTAGCCGGCGTTCAGTGCCCCGATGAACTGTGGATCGTGCAGCGGTTCGCCGGGCACGTCGAGCTTGATGCCCTTGCTCTTGAGATCGTCGACCATCATGCCGATCGCCCGTTCGATCGTGATGTCGTCGGAGCCGTCCATGTTCTTCTTGAGTTCCTCGTAGTCGGAGAACACCTCGGCCGACCAGTGGACGAGGAACCGCAACTCGTCGGTGTGATGGCGGGCGATGACATCTTCACCGTTCTTCAACAGCCACTGGTTGCGATCTGCCGGGTCGCCGGTGAACACGGTGTCGAATGCCAGTCCGGCTGGAACCTGTTGATCCAGTGGGCCGTTGGCCTCTCCGCGGTGAACCATCATCTCGTTCTGGACGACGACTGCGCGGTTGTCGATTGGGGGTAGCACCCGCGCGGGCGGCTTGAGCGGGCCGTTGGGCCAGTAGGTGAAGCCGGAGCCCTCATCCAGGGAGAACCAGGTGATCACCTGGGCCATCTTGATCAGGTAATCGGTGAACAGGCCGGACTTGCCCATCACGCTGCACAACCAGGTGGGCGCATTCTCGTGGCGCACACCGCGGAAGCTGGGGGAGTCCAAGTGGCCGGGATCGCGGTTGGCGCACGGACCGTTGATGTTGAACAGCATCATCTCGGGCTTGGCGTACTCGGCATTCCAGTAGCCCTTGGCGTGCTCGATGAAGGCGGCGTTGTAGAAGCAGTCATGCAGTTCGGGATAGAGCACGGTGCCGTAGTTGGCGAGGAACCCTCGGAACGTCGGCGTGAGGAACAGGTCAAGAGACGGTGTGAAACCCTCCGGGAAGGCACCGCTCATGGTGGCCATCAACTCGTCCGCCGAGGCGAAGTGCTGAGCGATGATGAGCTTCCATGGCCCCTGGGTGTGTGCGACGTCGAGAAGTCTCTGCTTTTGGTCGTCGGTGTATACGTCCGTGATCTCCCGCGGAGGCGCGGCGGGGCGCAGGATGTCGGACAGCTCGAGGCGCCGTTCATCGGTCAGCATTGTCGTCTCCTAAAAGGCATTCCATGATCTCGCTGGTGCGAGTCTGGTGGCACCGCGAGACATCGAAAGTGACGGTGACCGCTGATCGGGAGACCAATTCAAGGCGCCACCAGCAAACGCCGGCGCCTGCAGTTACTCGGAGCCTGTTGCTGGGCTGCGGGGAACCGTCGTTGCGCGGCACACCAGCGTCACAAGCGAGTCGATCTCCTCCCGGGTCAGTGCTCGTCCGTCGAACAGAAAGACGGACACGGCCGGCGCTAGCATCATCTGGAGCACGATGGCCGGATCCACATCAGGACTACCTCGCGGTCGGCGTCGCACTCGACCGGAAGCGACAACGCACGGACGAGCGCGTGAGGTACTCGGTATCTAGCCCGACCTTACGGTCGGGAACCCTCGAGACGACAGGAACTCTCGGTGCCACTACGGCTGGGCGGACGCTGACAGTCAGATAGGGACCAGACGGGGTCACCGCTCAAAACTGAATTGGGTGTGCAAACTTGGCCTGCAGCAAAGCACCTACTTCGGCCAAGGCCAACCGCCCGCGCGCGGTGGCGTCGGAGCGCATCAGAAAGCCGTGGTACATACCGGGATACCGGGTCACGGTGGTTTGCACACCCGCGTCTCGCAGACGACCGGCATAGCGCTCGCCCCAATCCCGGATCGGGTCGCACTCCCCGGTGACGACGATCGCCGCCGGAAGGCGGCTCAGGTCGGTCGCATACGCCGGAACCTGATACGTGTTGTGCGGCGATCCGCTGCTGCCGTCCACCAATTCGTGCATGTAGACGATGTCTTCGTGGCGCAGCAGCGGTGCATCGGGCATGGCGACGATCGACGCGGCGCCCATGTCCCGATCCAGGCCGGGGTAGAGCAGCACCTGGGCGCAAATCGATGGACCGGCCCGGTCGCGGGCCGCCAATGCCACTGCGGCAGCCAGTGATCCGCCGGCACTGTCGCCGACAACCGCCAGGCGGTCGGCGTCGAGGTCGAGGTGGCCGGCGTGGCCGGCAATCCATTCAGTGGCCGCGTAGGCATCATCGAACTGTGCCGGTGGCGGCGATTCCGGTGCCAGCCGGTAGTCGACAGCCGCGACAGCGGCGCCGCTGGCGCATGCCAGTTCACGTGCGAGGGGCTCGAACGAGTGGTTGGAGCCCATCACCAGCCCACCGCCGTGCAGGTACACGAGCACGGGCGGACGAATCTCAGCCGTGGGTCGATACAGCCGCACCGGAATCGGTCCGGCCGGACCCGGCACCGTCACGTCGTCGATGCCGGCCATGGGCGGCATATCGGGCCGCGGTGCGGCCTCGATACCGGCGCGTACGGCCGCCAGGCCCCGGTCTCCCATGGGCGTCATCTCACCGAATGATGCCACCCGTGCGGCGGCGTCGGGATCGAGTGGTGGATAGACCATTTCAGTTCTTTGCCGGGTCGAATCGGCGCTGGGTGCGCAGACGGGGAGGCTCTTGGCCGCTCAAGACGCGAGCCCGTTCCACCATGGCCGACCCGACATAGTCTGGTTGGGTGAGCAGGTAGAACCGGCCTTCGGCGGCCTGGTCGAAGACCACCTCTGCTGCGGCCAGCGGGTCCATTGCCTCGGCTTTGATGTCGAGCATCGCCGTGCGTTGTCCTTCGGCCGCGCCGGTGTCCCCCGAGTCCACCCCGCCTGCGGATTCGAAGATGCTCGACACCACAGCGCCCGGCAGGACGGCCTGGACGTGCACGTGGTGGTCATGGCCGGCGGATTGCACTTCCAGATCCAGGCATTCGGTCAGTGCGAGTACCGCGTGCTTGCTCATGATGTACGGCGCCTGCAACGGAACCACAGCGACACCGCCGATCGATGACAGATTCCATACCCACGCCGGGGCGTCGGTGGCCATCATCTTGGGCAGGAATGCTCTGATGCCGTGGAAGACGCCGCTGACGTTGATGTCGACAACACGTT
The DNA here is from genome assembly GCF_011745145.1 of Mycobacterium sp. DL440. Taxonomy (NCBI): domain Bacteria; kingdom Bacillati; phylum Actinomycetota; class Actinomycetes; order Mycobacteriales; family Mycobacteriaceae; genus Mycobacterium; species Mycobacterium sp. DL440. The sequence goes on from NZ_CP050191.1 coordinate 6,100,770, forward strand.
GCCAATTCGATACCGGGATGTCCCACAGATACCCGAACTGCTCGATGCCGGCATTGTTGACCAATAGTCGCACCGGCCCGAGGTCGCGACAGACCTCGTCGGCCAGTGCCTGTACCGCGTCTGCGTCACGAACATCGCAGACCACGTCCCTCGCCGATCCGCCTGCGGCGTTGATTTCTTCGCGGAGGCCCGCGATGGCCTCGGCGTTGATGTCGACCAACACCACCGTCATACCCAACCGGCTGGCATACCGGGCCAGGCCGGCGCCGATTCCGGCGCCGGCCCCCGTGATGACGGCGACGCCGCCGCCGAAGATTTCTCGGGCGCTCACGCGGATTGCGCCGCCGCGGCCTTGGCGGTGTGCTCGGCGAGCGGCACCGAGTCCTCGGCGTCGAGGATCACGTTTAGCGAGGTGAACACCAGTCCGTCGTCCGAGCGTCGGATCCCGGCATCGACGACTCCACTGGACACCGCGAACGGCACATTGTTGGTGATCTGGTTGACGAACAGATAGAAGCGGACAGTGGTGACCTCGCCGTCGGTTCCGGTGCGGAACACGTTCGTCGCGTGATGACGGCACGGGTACGGGTTCTCGTTGCGATGCTCGATGAGCCAGGCCAATGTTTCGGCCTTGCCGTGCAACTCGGCCGCCAGCAGATGCTCGAACGGGCACGCGCCGGAATCGGAGCGGCTCAAGTACTCCATCTCGTCGGCAAGGCGGATGTCCAGCTCGTCGAAGTGGCCCTGGTCGTAGTGGTACCAGAAACCGGAGATGAATTCCTGGACGTCAGGCAGGGTGATCTCGTTGCTCATGTCAGGCAGTCAACCCGGGTTGTGGCGCCGGTAACAGGACCCGTGACCGGTCAGCGGAACACGGCCTGCTCATCATCGGCAATGAGTGCCCAGAGCTGTCGTCCGCCTGCCGCAACGGCTGCTCTGGCCACCTGGCCATCCCAGAAGCGCACCGAGCCGTACTCGGAGCGCCAGGCCAGAGCGGCGCGGGTGTACTCGTGCAGCCGATGCTCGTGGGTCGTGCCGATCGCACCGTGCACTTGGTGCGCGTTGCGGGTCACGACCGAGGCGGCATGGCCGGCGCAGGACCGGGCCGTGGCGATCTGGAAGTCGAGATGCGCTGCTGCCCAACCGGTTCGAATAGCAGTGTCGAGCGCAGCTTCGGTCGCGGCACGGGCGAGCGCGGACTCTGCGGCGGCATCGGAGATCAAATTCTGGATCGCTTGAAATTTCGCCAACGGCCGTCCGAACTGGACACGTGAAGCCACGTGCTCGACGGACATCGCCACCGCACGATCGAGCGCCGCGCAGACTTGGATCGCCCGTGTCATCGCCGACTTCCAGCGAAGCTGGCTCACCAACTCGGCGGACACCGGGTGTCCCTCAAGGTGCTCGGTGTCGAGGGTGATCGTGTCGCGCGGCTCACCGATCAGGTTTGTCCCCGTGCTGATGGACACGTCTGAGGTATCGAGCTCGGTGAGCCGGTACCCGTCGCCACTGGGCAACAGCACGACGATCCGGTCGGCCTCGCCGGCCCACGGGACAGGCGCGGCGGCATCGCCGCTGCGCGGTGCCACGTACACCGTTCGGATGGCATCGTCGGCCGGTTGGCCGGCGGCATCCAACAACCAGCACGCCAGCAGGTCGTGTTCGGCGAGGGGGATCCGCACGCCGTGACGAACTGCGGCACTGAGCAACTCGGCGGCCTCGTGCCAGCCCGCACCGCTGCCGCCGGATTCCTCTGCTCCGGTGAGACGAACCAGTCCGAGGGAGGCGAGGCGTTTCCAGAGGGTGCGGTCACTGGTGATGCGCTCGCCGGGGCCGACGGGTGGGCGGTCCTGACGGTAATCGGCGAAGACCTCGTCCATCATGGTCACCAGAGCGGGATCCACCGTACTCATCGCAAACCCAATCCCCGCGCGATAACACCGCGCAGCACTTCGTTGGTACCGCCGCGCAACGTGAAGCCGGGGCGCTGGTCCACTGCGGTGGCCACCAGTTGAGCCCACTGCGCCTCCGGTACAGCCTCGTCTCCGGTCTGCCGGTCGGCGAAGTCGGCGATGTCGCCCTCGACCGTGGTGCCGAGAACCTTGACGATGGCGGCCGGCACATCCGGACTCTCACCGCGTTGCAGTGCGCCGGCCACCGCGGTCGACATGTGATGCAGGCCGGCGACGCGGGCGATCAGGCGTCCCAGTTCGGCGTCGGGTGACCCATGTTGTGCGGAAGCAGCGCGACTGAGGAGGGGGAACGTGGACAGGAAGCGTTCGGGGCCGCTGCGTTCAAAGCTCAGCTCGGACGTCACCTGTGTCCAGCCCTGGCCGATCGCTCCGAAGACCATGGCATCGGGGATGAACACCTCGTCGAGGACCACCTCGTTGAAGTGGTGTCCGTCGTTCATCGAGATGATGGGACGGACATCCACCCCCGGGGCGCGCAGGTCGACGATGAACTGACTCAGCCCGGCATGGCGATGTGCGGGATCCACCGGTTCGGTGCGGGCCAGCACGATGAACGCGTGAGCGCGGTGAGCTCCCGACGTCCAGACCTTGGTGCCGGTGATGGACCAGCCACCCTCGACCCGCACTGCACGCGTGCGCACGCTGGCGAGATCTGAACCCGAATCCGGCTCGCTCATCCCGATTCCGAAGAAACACTCACCACGCACGATGCGCGGCAGGAATTCTGACTTCTGTTCTTCGGTACCGTACTTCAGCAGCGAGGGCACGATCTGGCGGTCGGCGATCCAGTGTGCGGCGACCGGGGCACCTGCGGCCAGCAGTTCCTCGGTCACCACGAACCGCTCGTGGAAAGAGCGGCCATGACCGCCGTAGTGCACGGGAACTGTCATGCCCAGCCAGCCACGTTGCGCCAACGAGGTGGTGAAGTTTTCGTCCCATCCGCACAACCATGCGTCGACTGATGGTGTGAACGCCCCGGCGGCCAATTGCTCGGCCAGGTATTCGCGTACCTCGTCACGCAGAGCGGTCAGGTGCGAGCCGGTCACGCGGTTCGCCACTTCGCGATGCGCTGTTGGTGCTCGGTATCGTGGTGGGCCAGCGGTTGCATGGCGGCAGCCATGGAGAGCGTGGACTCCAGGGATCCGGTTGTCGATTCCTGCAGCAGTCGCTTGGCCATCCGCAGCGCATGCGCAGGGTTCACCGCGATCCGATCGGCCAACGCACGTGCTTCGGGCATGAGGTCTTCGTGTGGCACGACCCGGCTGACCAGGCCCCACTCCTGTGCGGTGGTCGCATTGATCCGCTCGCCGGTGAAGGTCAGCTCCGCGGCCCGGGCGTAGCCGACGGCGCGAGGAAGGAACCAGGTACCGCCGTCACCCGGGATCAGCCCGAGCTGGACAAAGCTTTCGGCGAAAGATGCGCGTTCGGAGGCGATTCGGATATCGCACATCATCGCCAGGTCGCACCCGGCGCCGATGGCTGCGCCGTTGACCGCGGCGATGAGCGGAACTTCCAAGCGTCCGAGCGCGCGTGGAATCCGTTGGATGCCATCGATGTAGGCCCGCCGTTGGTCGATCGCGTCCAGGCCGAACATGCCCTGTCGATCGGCCATCTCCTTGACGTTGCCGCCGGCGGAGAAGATCTTGCCGGCACCGGTGAGGATGACGGCGCAGACTGTGTTGTCGCAGTTGGCTGCATCGACCTGGGTTTCGAACGCGGCGATGACGTCCTTGCCGGTGATGGCGTTGCCGACGTCGGGCAAGTTGATCGTCCAGAGTTGAACCGGACCGTCGGTGCGGATGTCCAGCGGTGAACTCACACGCGCTCCTTGAGCTGAAGAGATTTGGTCTGCAGGTATTCCTCGAAGCCGAACCGTCCCAGTTCGCGGCCGATCCCGGACTTCTTGTAACCGCCGAACGGGGCGGCCGGGTTGTAGGCCCCGCCGTTGATGTCGAGCTGACCGGTCTGTACCTGCCGGGCGAATGCGATGGCCTCATCGTCGCCGGCGGCCCACACCGCACCGGAAAGCCCGTATGGCGTGCCGTTGGCGATGCGCAATGCATCGTCGGCGTCGGAGTAGGGGATCACGGCCAACACGGGACCGAATACTTCTTCCTGACCGAGTTCGGAGTCCGGGTCGACGTCGGCGAAGACCGTTGGGGCGATGAAGAACCCAGTGTCGCGGACCGGATCGGCGCCGCCGACCAGGAGCCGGGCGCCGTCACGCTGGGCGCGCTCGATGAAACCACGCACCGTCTCGAACTGCGACTGCGACGCCGACGGGCCGATGCGGGTAGCGGGATCCCGCGGGTCGCCGACGGTATAGCGGGACACAGCGGCCTCGATCAGATCCAAGGCCTCGCCGTAGCGGCTCTGCGGCACCAGCATCCGCGTCCACGCCATGCAAGTCTGGCCACCGTTGAGGAATGCGTTGGCCACCCCGACCTTCACTGCGGTGGTGAGGTCGGCACCGTCGAGGATGACGTTCGCCGACTTGCCGCCGAGTTCCAGCGCGACCTTCTTGATCGACTGGCCGGCGAGTTCCCCGACGCGGGCGCCAACCCCGGTGGAGCCGGTGAACGAGACGAAGTCGACGTCTGGGTGCGATGCGAGCCGCTCGCCGATGACCCGGCCCGGCCCGGAGACGACGTTGATTGTTCCGGGTGGCAGGCCCGCCTCCTCGCAGGCTTCGACGAACGCGAACACCGACAGGGGGGCTTCGTTGCTGGGTTTGAGCACGACGGTGCATCCCGCGGCGATGGCCGGCAGTACCTTGGCGACCACCTGATACAGGGGGTAGTTCCACGGCGTGATGGCCCCGACGACGCCGTAAGGCTCCCGCAAGATCAACGAATTGCCGATGCGCTCTTCGAAGTCGAATGTGTCCAGGACGTCGGCGAAGCCTTTGGCCACCGCCAGCGGCACCTGCGTCTGCACCGTCTGGGCGATGCGCACCGGTGCACCCATCTCGGCGGTGATGAGATCGGCAATGTCGGGTAGCCGCTTCTCCATCGCGGCGATCACCCGCTGCAGCCGGTCCCGCCGTTCGGCAACGGTGACAGAGGGATCGAACGCGCGGCGGGCCGCGGCAATGGCGGCGTCGACATCGGCGGCATTGCCATTGGGTACGTAGCCGATCACCGCTCCGGTGGACGGGTCGACGACTTCGATGGCACCGTCGCCCGAGGGCGTGGCCCATCGGCCGTCGATGAACAGTGTGTCGTGTTCGTATGTGGGCACGGTCATCCTTGGTGTGTTCAGGGAGTGATGCTGGCGCGGATATCGCGCTTGCCGTCGGCGGCAGCGAACGCATCGTTGATGTCATCGAGCGAATAAGACGCCGCGGCAAGCCGCTCGAATGGCAACCGGTGTTGATGCCGTTCGAGGAAGCCCAATGCGCGCGACAGCACCGCGGGGTCATACAGGGAGACCCCGACCATGGTCTTGTTGGTGAAGACAAACCGGGACGGGTCGAACGCGAACGTCTGGCCGATGTTGATGTTGCCGATCTCGACGTAACGTCCGAACTGCGCAAGCATCTGCAGACCCTCGTCGATGGCCGATGGATGGCCGACAACCTCGACCACCACGTCGGCGCCCTGGCCGCCGGTCAGCTTGCGCACCGCTTTCGCGCGGTCCTTGGGGGTAGCGACCTCGTTGAGGTCCAACACCGCGTCGGCCCCGAATGCGGTGGCGAGCTCGAGACGTTCGGGCACGCCGTCGATGGCGATCACGTTGGCGGCGCCGCGTGCCTTGGCGACCGCGACGGCGTAGAGGCCGAGTGCGCCTGCGCCTTGGACCACGACGTGTTCACCGAGCTGCAAGTCGACACGTTCAAGTCCGTACATGACCTGTGAGAGAGCGCAATTGGCACCGGCGGCAATCTCGTCGCTCACGCTGTCGGGAACGCTGTAGACCACTGCCCCGGCCGGGATCAGGTAGTAGTCGCCGTAGCCACCGACGAAGTACGGTGGCTCGTCGGCGCGGCCGAGCATGGCCATTTTCAGGTTCAGGCAGGCGTTGCGTCGCCCGGCAAGGCAGTGGCGGCACCGGTGGCAGCAGTAGAAGTAGGGGAACACCACTCTGGTGCCCGCGCTCAGCGGTTTGCCGTTGGAGTCGGTGCTCACTCCGTCGCCCAGTACCTCGACCGCACCGACCATCTCATGGCCCAACACAGTGGGCAGCTGTCCACCCAAGCCGCGAGTGGCGAATGTGCCGTGCCAGGCATGTACGTCCGATCCGCAGATATTGGCGCGCGTGACGCGGATCAGGATTTCGCCCGGCCCCACCTCGGGCAGGGTGACCGTTTCGATCTGGAATGGCTTGCCGGGTTCATCAAAGCGCGCGATGCGGCCCTTATACACGTTGTGTCCCTTCAGTTGTTGTGGCTTCGAGGCTGAACCGCTGTCGCAGATCACGTTTGAGCAGTTTGCCGCTGGGGTTCTTCGGCAGGGAGTCGACGAAGAACACCTGTTTTGGGGTCTTGAAGCCGGCGAGGTGGTCGCGGCAGTGACGAAGCACGTCTTCTTCGGTCAGGCCGCCGCCGGCTCGCGGCACCACCGCGGCGACGACCGCCTCTACCCATACTGGATGGGCCAGACCGAACACCGCGGCCTCCTCGATTCCGCTGTGCCGGTAGAGAACCTCTTCGACCTCGCGGCTCGCGACGTTCTCACCGCCGGTCTTGATCATGTCCTTCTTGCGGTCCACCACGTGCAGCAAGCCATGCTTGTCGTAGAACCCCAAATCACCGGAATGAAACCAGCCGCCGGTGAATGCCTGCGCGGTCTTCTCCTCGGCATCGAGATACCCCAGCATCAGATGTGGGCTGCGGTGGGCGATTTCGCCGACCGTCCCAGCCGCTACTGGCACGTCGTTCTCGTCGAGGATGACAGTCTCGACGTTGACCACCGGCCGGCCGGCTGACCCCGCATGGGCATCCTGCTCATCGGGACCCAGGGCAGAAGCTAGTGGAGCCATCTCTGTCTGGCCGTAGAAATTCCACAGTCGTAGGTTGGGTAGACGCCGGCGCATCTCGTGCAGGATCTCCGTCGGCATCGCAGAAGCGCCGTAGTAGCCCTTGCGCAGACTGGACAGGTCCACCTCATCGAACACCGGGCTGCGTAACAGGCTGATCCATACTGTCGGTGGCGCAAAGTAATTGGTGACACCGTGGCGTTCAATCGTGCGCAGCACCAATTCCGGGTCGGGCCGCGGCACGATGATGCTGGTTGCGCCCAGGTAGATGTCGGTCGCCAGGAAGTTGTCCAGTTGCGCGCAGTGATACAGAGGCAGGGAGTGGATTTCGACATCGTCGCCGGACATGGAACCGGCGACGATGGTGCTGATGTACTGCCACATCAAGCTGCGGCTGCTGTGCATCACGCCTTTGGGTCGTGACTCGGTACCACTGGTGTACATCACCCGCACCAGTTGGTCGTCGTCGGGCCGGCAGTCGGGAGTGGGGGAGGTGGTGGTCAGCCATTGCGCGAAGTCGGGCCAGCCGTCCGGACTGGACTGGCCTGCAGGCATCAGCGCTGCCTTGGTCGTCACCACCGCGAGCTGCATGGCCTGCTCGGCGACCGGAACCAGCTCGCCCTCGACGATGAATCCAGTCGCTCGGCTGTGACCCAGGATGTACGAAATCTCTTCTGGTGTGAGCATGAAATTGATCGGCACCAGCACAGCGCCGGCGCGCGCGGTGGCGAAGGCCAGCACTGCGTATTGCCAGCAATTGCGGGACAACAACGCGATGCGGTCACCGGCAGACAACCCGTTGTCGTGCAACGCGGCTGCCGCGCGATCCACCAGGTGATCGAACTCGGCGAAACTCAGGACGACGTCGCCATCGATGATGGCTGTCTTGTCGGGTTGCTTGCGCGCCGACCGGCGGGGGATATCGGCGAGGCTGTGGCTGCGGGCCTGGGCGATGACGGCGGCGAGGTCGTCAGAATGCATGATCCGGAGGGTAGGCATGTCCGCGATTGGTTCGGGGTTCGTCTCCCGCTCAGTAGACAGGGTGGGGGCGGTTTGCGCCGAAATCCTTCGATACTCGACGCCATGACCGCTATCACTGAATCGTCGTCACTCGCGGATCGCGCTCCAGACCCTGACGTTCTGCGCGCCCATCTCCTGGAGGCTGACCCCGGTGTACTGGTCGCGGTGTTGGCGCAGATGACCGGTGACGCGGCGGTGATCGACCGGTACGCAGCCAAGATCAACCACATTCCCGCTCCCCCCGAGCGGACCGGGGAGACTGACCCGCAGACCGCCGAGGAACTGGCCGACGAGATCATTGCCGCGCTGGGCCGACCGCGCCCGGACGACGCGATCGCTGTCGATGACCGTGATTTCTTCGCCCGGTGTTTGCCGGTCGCACTGGGCGGCGCCGTCGACGACGAACAGGTTGACCTGCTGCTGGAGCAGAGCGGCTTCCGCCCCTCGCAGCCCACGTTGCCGCGCACGACGCCGATTCCCCAGTCCGCCACTGTCGCGATCATCGGTGCCGGCATCGCTGGCCTCGCCGTGGCGCTGGCCGCCGCCGAGGAGGGTGTGCAGTTCGAGATCTTCGACCGCAACGACGAGGTGGGCGGGACCTGGCTGACCACCACCTACCCCGGCATCGGTGTAGACACCCCGTCGGCCTACTACTCGCTGTCGCGGGATGTGAACCCGGACTGGTCGAACTACTATCCGCAGGGCGCGGAATACCAGGCATATCTGGTCTCTCTGGCCGACAAACACGATCTGCGTCGCCACATCCGCTTCGGCACCGAGGTCGAGGCACTGTGGTGGGACGAGCAGCGCGGGCAGTGGCGGATCCAGTCACGCTCCGCCGACGGAACGCAGAGCATCGACTACGCCAGTGTCGTGGTCACCGCTGCCGGCTATTTGAATCGTCCGCGCTTCCCTGACCTCAAAGGCCGAGATACCTTCGCCGGTATCAGCGTTCACTCGGCGCAGTGGGATTCGTCGTTGGATCTGGTGGGCAAGAGGGTGGCAGTCATCGGCGCAGGCTGCACCGCAGTGCAGATCGTCGATGCCTGTGTCGACGAGGTCGAAAACCTGACGGTGTTCCAACGTCAACCGCACTGGGTGGCCCCTCGCAAGCGCCTGACCGATGCGGTCCCAGAACACCGTCGCTATCTGGGACGAGTGCTGCCCTACTACTCGATGTGGCATCGGGCCAAGTCGTACTGGGGTACGGCCGACAACAACTACCCGATCATCCTGCAAGACCCCGAGTGGTCCAAGACTCACCTGTCGATTTCGCCGGCCAACGACGTGCTGCTGCAGATGTGCCTGGACTACATCGACCGGACATTCGGTGCCGGAACCGAATTGGCGCAGAAGGTCACACCTGATTTCGCGCCGTACGGTAAGCGCATCATTCGCGATCCGGGTGGCTACTACGCGGCGTTGACCCGCGACCACGTCGCCGTGGAGGCCAGTGAACCGGCCGAGGTCAACGCAAACGGCATCGTCACCGCTGACGGCCGGCAGATCGACCTGGACGTCATCATCTACGCCACCGGTTATCATCTCGACTTCTTGTCAACCGTCGATATCCGCGGCCGTGACGGCAAGACCCTGGCCCAGGAGTGGGGTGACAGTCCGCGTGCCTACCGGGGCGGGACCGTCGCAGGGTTCCCGAACTTGTTCATCACCTCGGCACCGAACTACAGCCCGGGACACGGTGCAGGCGCCAATTTCTCGATGGAAGTGCTGGCGCATTACATCGTGGAGTGCCTGCAACTGATGGCTCTGCGTGGCGCGTCGACGATGGAAGTCACGCAGAGCGCTTACGAAGATTACGTCGCGGAGATCGACGAGGCGATGCAACGCACCGTCTGGTGCCACACGCCCAATGCCCACACCTACTACCGGTCGGACTCCGGCCGCGTCGTGGTGTCCACACCGTATCGGCTGGTGGACCTCTGGCAACAGCACCGAGCACCGATCGAACAGGACTTCACTCTCCGATGAGCCAGATACTTGCCGGCAGAACGGTATTGGTAACCGGAAGTAGTCGTGGGATCGGTCGGGCGATCGCGCAGCGCCTGGCTGCAGAAGGTGCGACGGTCGCGGTGACCGCGCGCTCCTACACACCCACCCCATCCACGCGTGCCGGCGTCAGCGAGGCAATTCCAGGCACGATCGAGGAGACCGTCGCGCTCATCGAACGGGCAGGCGGGTCGGCATTCGGTCTGGCCGCCGACCTGGAGGACGGTGCTGCCCGCGACACACTGGTCGAGTCCGTCGTCGAGCGCACAGGCCGGCTCGACATCCTGGTCAACAACGCGGGTTTCGCCGACTACGGGGTGGTCGTGGACATGCCCGTGGAGACGTTCGATCGCACTGTCGAGCACTACCTGAAGACGCCGTTCGCATTGACGAAAGCCGCCGTGCCGCACATGCGTACCCAGGGCGCAGGGTGGATCGTCAACATCGGCTCGGTGACCGGGGTGGCCCCGGTGCGGCCGTACCGGGACTACAACAAGACGGCGGGCGACGTGATCTATGCGTCGTGCAAGGCTGCGCTGCACCGGTTCACCCAAGGGGTGGCCGCCGAACTGCTCGATGCCGACATCGCGGTGAACTGCGTCGGACCCTCGACGGCGGTGCGTACGCCCGGTGCGGCGTCGCTGATTCCGGACAGCTTTCCGACCGAACCGGTCGAGTACCTGGCCGAAACAGTATTGGCGATGTGTCACCTACCCGCCGCGGAGCGGACCGGTCTGGTGGCGTTCAGCCTGCACTACCCGTGGTCGCAACAACTTCCGGTGCACTCGCTCGATGGCGCTACGGTGTTACCGCCATTGCAGCCTCCGGCAACGGCGAATCCGCATGTCCTGCCAGCGGGAGTGTAGTAGCGGTTTGTTCGGCGCCGATTTTTGTCGGTGGTCGGTGCGATGATGGGGGCATGTCCTCGGTGACAGCTTCTTTGGACGGCTCCCCGGTGTTGCCGGGTGACCGTTTGGAGGTGCTGTTCGAGGAGTTGTCGCAGCTCTGTGGGCAGCGTAACGCCATCGACGGGCGCATCGTCGACATCGTGGCCGAGATCGACCGCGACGAACTGTGCGGGATCACCGGCGCTCGCTCGGTACCGGCCATGGTGGCCTGGAAAACTGGTGTCTCACCGGCCAACGCCGAAACCCTGGTGGCTGTGGCGCGGCGCCGCGAGGAATTCCCCCGCTGCACCGATGCTTTGCGCGAGGGCCGGCTGTCCCTGGATCAGGTCGGGGTGCTGGCCAAGCGCGCCGCGCCCGGTTCGGATACGCACTACATCCAGTTGGCCGAGAACGCCACCGTGCAACAGCTCCGTACCGCGGTCAAACTCGAGCCATGCTCCGAACCCGAAGCCAAACCTGAACCGCAGTGGTTCTTCAACAAGGCTGAGGGCGACGGGTACACCACGTGGCGGATCCGGCTGCCTCGGGTGGAAGCAGCGAAATTCGACGCCGCGATGCAATCGCACCGCGATGGGTTGATCGCCGACTGGAGACGTGACCACGGCGAGGATGACCGGGACACCGACGGGGATCGCGGCGAGGGTGTTCAGGCGCGACCGTTCCCTGACAATGTCGACGCCTTCATGAGCCTGATCGAAGCCGGCTGGGACACCGAAGTGGCGCGCCGCCCGCACGGTCAACACACCGCCGTCGCGGTGCATCTGGACATCAAGGACCGCATCGCCGCACTACATCTGGGTCCGGTGCTCACCGACGAGGAACGCCAATACCTCTTGTGTGACGCCACCTGCGAGGTATGGCTGGAACGCAACGGTCAGCCCATTGGCGCGGGACGGGCCACGCGGACCATCAGCCGCCGACTGCGCCGCGCCCTGGAACACCGCGACCATTGCTGTGTGGTTCCCGGCTGTGGGGCAACACGCGGCCTTCATGCCCATCACATCGTGCACTGGGAAGACGGCGGCGCCACCGACCTCGAGAACCTCGTGCTCGTCTGCCCGTATCACCACCGGGCACACCATCGTGGCCTCATCGTCATCGCCGGGCTCGCTGACCATCTCGTCGTCACCGATCACACCGGAAAACGATTACCCGGCGGGTCACTGGCCCGCCCGCCGACCACACCCTTACCCGACGTCCCGTCTTACCGCGGCCCGACGGGCGAACGCGCCGACTGGTGGTGGTACACACCGTTCGAACCACCCCCACCCGCAGCCGCTTAGGCGGGAGGTCAGGAGAGCACGGGAGCGGGAAGGTCGCAGAAGCTGTGGCAGACGCGATCACGGACGATGATGTCGGTGGTCTCGGGATCGAACCAGCGGTCGACCACCGCCCAGTGGATCGGGTGCATGAGGTAGGGACCCATCAGTCCGTCGACGTCGGTGAATTCCTGTTCGAAGACGTGGGTCCATTCGCTGGTCCCGATTGCCTGCTCGACCCGGCTGAGCTGCCATGCGGCGATGGTGGGGACGTATCGGGGCATCATCGACAGTTCACTCTCGAATGCTGCGACGGTCTCGGCATCCACCTCCGCGGGTACACGCAGTAGCAGTGCGCGGTACACGGTGCCACTGCCGCGGCGGAGCGGAGCTCCCTGGTAGGTCACACCGTTGACCCGGGAGATCGCCGGGTCGCTCAGTGCGTCGTCGAAATCGCTGTTTTCCCAGGCATCGTCGTCGGCGAAGCGCAGATGCACCAGGATATCGCCACCATTGCGGGATCCCGGTGCGGTCGGCTCGACCAGCACCCGCGACGCCCCGCTGCGCTCGGCCGCCGCGCGCAGTGCGCCCAGCACCCGGCCGCTTTCGGCCTCGGCGACGTCGACCAGACGGGTGACCGCGAGCGTGGCTGCGCCCGGTGCCGGGTCGGGGTTGGAGGCTCCAGGCTCGGCGACGTCGGCAGCGGCGGCGGCAACGCTGCGGCTGCGTTCGACGACCAGATCGGCGATGCTGTGCCACCACTGAGCGATGCCCGGGTCGGGGCGGCCCTGCCAGGTCATCTCCCACCAGGCCTGTGGACTGGGCAGGACCCAGGTGATCGTGACGACGTTGGGTTGGTCGTCGAACCAGATGGGTGGACTGACCAGGACATCGCGCAGGGTCATGCCCCGTGCCCGAGCGCCCGGGGCATATCCGGCCAGGTAGGCGTCGATGAATTCCTGGGCACAGCCCGGGGCGGTGACCACTCGGTCGATGACGAAAACCTCAGCCATGGCGTGAGATTACGACTCGTCACCATGGCGGACCGGCCGCGTTCCCGGCCATCGGGAAACCACCGTTGACGATCGGCAGTGGCAGCGCGAAAGTGTGCCGATGACCGATCCGTTCAGCCCCGCCCAGCTCGGCCCAGTGCGGTTGCGCAACCGCGTGATCAAGGCCGCGACATCTGAAGGTCGATCACCCGACGGACTGGTCACCGATGACCTCATCGCGTTTCACCGGAGTTTCGCCGAAGGCGGGGTCGGCATGACCACCGTGGCCTACTGCTGTGTTTCGCCGCAGGCCGCCAGCGCTCCCGGACAGATCGTGATGGACGCCAACGCGTTGCCCGGCCTGCGCCGGCTCACCGAAGCAGTGCATGCCGCCGGGGCGGCGATCTCGGCGCAGCTGGGGCATGCCGGTGTGGTGGCGCAGAAGAAGCTGACCGGCGTGACGGCCTTGGCGCCGAGCCGGTTCATCAACCCCACCTCATTCGCCTACTGCCGTGAGATCACCCGCAGCGAAATCGACATGGTGATCGATCAGTTCGGTGACGCCGCCAAGATCGCGGTCGATGCCGGATTCGATGCCGTCGAACTGCACTTCGGTCATCTCTACCTACCGAGCTCGTTCCTGAGCCCACTGATCAATCGCCGTAAGGACGAGTACGGCGGTGATATCGACAACCGATCGCGGTTCGTGCGGGAGATCGCGGCGCGGGTGCGCGAGGTGGTCGGCGATCGGGTCGCGGTGATCGCCAAACTCGATATGGACGACGGGCTCCCGGGCAGCATCTGGATCGACGAGGCCCTGCGGACCGCGCAGCTGCTCGACGCCGATGAAACGCTGGATGCGATCGAACTCACCCAGGGTTCGTCGGTGTACAAGCCGATGTACCTGTTTCGCGGTGACGTGCCGGTCAAGGAGTTCGCCAAGGTGATGCCGTCGGCGTTGCGCCCGGCGATCCGGCTGCTCGGGAAACAGACGATGGGTGTCTACCCCTATCAAGACCTCTACATGTTGGAAGCCGCACGACAGTTCGTTCCCGTCATGCGCAACACCAAACTGATTCTGCTGGGCGGCATCACCGACCGAGGGCATGTCGAGACGGGGCTGAGTGAAGGGTTCGATTTCGTCGCCATGGGACGGGCGTTGCTGCGCGAGCCTGACCGGGTCAACACCATGATCGACGAGCCGGCGTCGCGTAGCCGCTGCAACCACAACAACAAGTGCATGGTGACGGTGTTCGGCCGTACGCACTGCGTGCTGGACCCCGACCAACGTTACGGCGTCTCGTCAACGGCCAAGCAGATCACCTAAGGCGCGGCTGGCCTGTCGTCGTGCGCGGTGGGCGATATCGAGCATCGGCATCGTCATGAAACCGTGAATGCCGCCCTCGAAGGCACATCGCACGGTCGGTACACCGGCAGCTTCGAGGGCCTCGGCATAAGCGATGCCCTCGTCGCGTAATGGGTCGTGGCCGGCGATGACCGTGATTGCAGGCGGAAGTCCGGCCAGATCGGCGCGCAGGGGGGATGCGTAGGGGTCTGTGCGATCGCCGACCACTGGCACGTACTGGTCCCAATACCACTGCAGCGCTGGGCGTGGGTTGTAGAAGCCCCGGCCGAACGCCCGGTAGGAGTCGGTGTCGAAATCTGCGGCGATCACCGGATAGAGCAGCAGCTGGGCGGCCAGTGCCGGCCCGCCACGGTCACGAGCCATCAGGGTGGTTACCGCGGCGAGATTGCCGCCTGCGCTGTCGCCGCCCACTGCGATGCGGGACGGGTCGGCGCCGAGTTCGACGGCATGGTGGGCGGCCCAGCAGGTGGCGGCGTAGAGGTCTTCAGCCGCCGTGGGCCAGCGGTGTTCGGGCGCTAATCGGTAATCGACCGAAACCACCACGGCTGGAATGAGATTGGCCAGGCTTCGGCATAATCCGTCGTGGCTGTCGAGATCGCAGAACACGAATCCGCCACCGTGGGCGTAAACCAGCATGGGCAGTGGTTCCGGAGAGTCCGGGCGGTAGACCCGGACACCGATGCTCCCGTTGTCGAGGGCCACTTGGTGGTCGACAACGGAAGCAACCGGCTCAGGCTGGGGGTTGGCGACAAAGCGGGCGCGGATCTCGGCGCGGGCTTGTGCGCCGGTCATCGTGTGTACGGGTGGGAAGCCCGAATCGAGGGCCTCGATCAGACCTGCGATCTGAGGGTCGAGGGTCATGCCGGCAGCAGGGTCGCCGCGGGCCGCGGCCCGGCAGGGGCGGTGCCGCGCAGCGGTCGTAGCGGCTGCAAGGTCGGCACCACTCGGTGGGGGCCGTCTTCGGCGTTGCGCCAGATGCCCATTGCCGTCATCCGCACCGGGGCAGCCAACCGCTGATCGAATGTCATCCGGCTCATCGGGCCACACACCGACACCGCTGCCACGGCTGCCCCGGCCGGGCCGACTGGCGCTGCCACGCAACCGAATCCGGCTAGGGATTCTTCCCGCTCGAACGCCACGCCGTGGGCGCGAACCTTTGCCAGCTCGGCCGCCAGCTGCCGTTCCGTGCTGATCGAGAATCGCGTCTTGCGTACGGTCAAGTCGACCTCGACCGACGAGTTGTCGGCCAGGATCGCCTTGCCGACGGCCGTGCAGTGCGCGGGCTGGCGTCCGCCGATGCGCGTCGGGATGGCAGCCACCATCTGATCGCCGATCTTCTCCAGGTACACCACGTCGGAACCGTCGAGTACCGCCAGCTGGACCACGAGCCCGGTGGCTCGGTGCAGATCGCGCAACAGTGGAATCGCGGCCCGATGGATGCGGTCCTGGTGTAGCGCCAGCGATCCCAACTCGACCAGCCGCATTCCCAGCTCGTAGTCGCGACCGTCACGACGAAGCCAGCGCAAATGCACGAGGCGCTCGAGGATGCGGTGGGCCGACGAGCGCGGCAGGCCGGTGCGGCGGACGATCTCGGCCAGAGTCAGTCGGCCAGGACCGTCGAAGACATCGAGGACCAGGGAAACCCGGTCGATGACGGCGCTGGGCGTCTCGCCCGACTTCTCGACAGCCATTGTCATGAGAGACCTCCAACCCTGAGTCATATACCCGAGCGGCATATGACTATTAGTCATATGACTGTTTGTAGCATAGGAGTGTGGGTGTTGTCACATAAACGGCTGAATGCGAGTCACGACACGACGAAGACCCCCACCCGAGGGCGGGGGTCACGCGGCGCGATGCGCCAGATTTACCGTCGTGAACTGCGGCTATCCCTTGGCAGCGGCCTGCCCGGCGCGGCGACCGTAGAAGCTGCCGTCACCGAGCGAAACACCGCTGGCGTAGCCCCAGGCCGCCAAACCGGCGGTGCAGCGTCCGGCAGCGAAGAGCCCCGGGATCGGGTTGCCGCTGACATGGAGCACCTCGGCATTGAGCGTGGTGTGCAGGCCACCGAGGGTGAAGCCGCCAGTGCTCTCGCGGAGGTCGATGGCAGCCACCGGGGAACCGATTGGGCGCAGCCACTGCTCCTTCTTGTGCAGCAGCGGATCCTCGCCCCGTGCGGCGCCTTCGTTATAGGCCGCGATGGTGGATTGCAGCGACCCGGCAGGCAGGCCGATCTCGGCCTCCAACTCGGCGACCGTCTCGCAGACCCAGGTTGGCGGGCGCATCATCAGCAGCGGCGTCAACGAGGATTGAGCTTCCTGTTGAGCTATGTCGTCGATGATCAGGTATGCGGTGTTGTTCTGGTGGTAGAGCGTGAGCTGGCCGGCCCGGCCGGGGTAGGTGTCCTCGGCGACGTAGCGCTGGCCGCGTTCGTTCACCAGCACCCCACGTACCAGTTGTTGCGGGTCGATGAACAGCGCCACCTCGGTCGCGTCCATATGAGCCAGATCAGCACCCAGCGCTTGAGCCATCCGGATGGCCTGCCCGTCGTGTTGCTCGATCGAGGCGGCCGGCCGGCCGGCGATGCGGGGAGCGTACTGAGCCACCATGGCGTCGTTGTAGGCAAAGCTGCCGGTGGCCAGGACCACGCCCCGACGCGCTCGGATATCGACCGTGGTGCCGTAGCGCCGGGCCCGGATGCCGACGACGCGGCCTTCGGGCTCCACGATCAGAGACTGCACGCGCACGTCGTAGAGCGCACGCGCCCCGGCCGCGGTCGCAGTGTCGACGAGGCCCTTCATCAGCATGAAGCCGGCGCTGGCCTCGCCCTGCTTCTTGTTCTGCATCTGTGGCACGTGGCCACGGGGCGCGGGGGTGGCGATGGTGTTGAACGGGTAGGAATTCTCGCCGCCGCTGTACATGAGTCCCTGATCGCCCATGGGTTCCCAGCCGGGCTCGCCGAAGAACTCGGCTTTGAACGGGACGCCGCAGCCCACGAGCCAGTCGAAGTGCGCGACGCTGCCCTCGCAGTAATCGGCGATGCGGTGCTCATCGGCACCGGGGCCCATGGCGGTGTTGAGGAAGGCCGCCATGTTGTCGACCGAATCCTCGAAGCCGCAGGCCTTTTGGATGTCAGTGCCACCGCCGAGGTAGATGAAGCCGCCCGCCATCGACGCGGCGCCACCCCACGATCCGCTGCGTTCGAGGACCAGGACATCGGCGCCGGCGTGCGCCGCTTCGACCGCGGCTGCTGCGCCGGCCACCCCGTAGCCGGCGATGACCACGTCAGCCTCGTGGTCCCAATTCGCCACGTCGGTCGCAGTGATTGGGTGGGGATCAAATGCCGTATTGGTCACGGCCGCATCGCTTTCGGAAGATCGCTGACCCAATGATGTCCCCAGTAGCTGTCGGCGGTGATCTCTTCTGCGGTGTAGTAGGCCTCGTCGACGCGCATGCCCTCGGTGCCGAACTCGATGTCCCAGTCGCCGGGTGCCCGCACATAGAAGGACACCATCTTGTCGTTGGTGTGCCGGCCCAGCGTGGACGACAGCTGGAAGCCCTCTTCGTTGACCCGATCCAGTGCTTGGCCAACCGCATCGAGGGTGTCGACCTCGACCATGAGGTGGATCAGCCCGGGGTCACGCAGATTCTGCGCGGGGCAGATCGCCAGGCTGTGGTGACGTTGATTGACGCCCATGAACCGCACCCGCACCGGGCCGAACTCCGGTGGAACCGGGACCCGGAAAGCGCCGCGCGACTTGAATCCCAGTACTTCTGTGTAGAACTCGAACAGGCCGTTGACGTCGAGTCCTGGCAGCACGACGTGCCCCAGCCCCTGCTCGCCGGTCACGAACGTCGCGCCGTGCGGTGTGACGACGGGGGAGTGGTCCAGGACCGCGCCGTGGAACACCTCGAGTGCGGTGCCTGCCGGATCCTCGAAGGCGATGACCTCCTCGACCCGGCGCGCGTCCGCCTCGTCCAGCGACAACTGCTTGAACGGCACACCGGCGGCCTCGAGCGCGCTCTTGACCTGCTCCAGGTCCGCGTGGTCGCGCACCTCCCAGCCGACGGTCATGATCTTGTCGACGTCTCCGGGTACGACGATGATGCGGGCCGCGCGTTCGTCCATCCGCAGGTAGAGCGCAGCCTCGTCAGGGCCCTTGCCCTGTGCGAATCCCAGTACGTTGAAAGCAAAGTGGCGCCAGCGTTCGATATCGGAGGCGGCGACGGTGACGTAGCCGAGGCTCTTGATCAGTCCCATGTGTGCTGTCCTCTCAGATCATTGCCCGCAGCGGACCCTGCGGATCGATACCCAACGAACTCAGAGCGGAAGCGTGATAGACCGTGCTCGGAACGTGGATGGCGTGCGCTTGGCCGACGTGCACATCGCGCCAATACCGCTGCAGCGGCTTGTCCATCCGTGCGGCGTTCCCGCCGCAGCGCGCGAAGATCTCGTCGACCGCTGACACGGCCCGCCACACCGCCCGCACCTGAGTGCGCCGGCCGGCGGCGCGGTCCTCGAAGGACACCTCTTTACCCGAGTCGACGATGTCGTAGATGCGGTCGACATTGGAGAGCAATTCCTGTCGGGCGGCATTGATGTCCGCGGCGGCCTCGCCGATCGCGTACATGACGTAGGGGTCGTCCTTGATAGCCACACCGCTGGAGTTCACGCGCTCCCGTTGGTAATCGAGTGCGGCCGCCAGGGCACCCTCGGCGATGCCGATGGTTGCCGAGCTGATGCCGAGCGGGAACATCGTCGACCATGGCATCAGGTAGAGGGTTTCGGTCATCCCAGCCTCGCGCTGCGCGGTTCCGTCCATCACCTTCATCGCGTCCATCGTCCGGTACGACGGCACGAAGGCGTCCTTGACGATGACGTCCTTGGAGCCGGTGCCACGCAGGCCCACGACATTCCATGAGTCATCGACGATCTCGTAGTCCTTGCGCGGCAGGATCATGTGCAGCATCTGTGGCGGCATCAACGGCTTGCCGTCGGCATCGCCGATCATTGCGCCCAGGAAAATCCAGTCGCAATGGTCGGTGCCCGAGCTGAACTGCCAGCGGCCGTTGAAGATGTAACCGCCGTCGACGGGCTTCGCCACGCCCTGCGGCGCGTACGGCGACGCGACCCAGGTGTCGACATCATCGGCCCAGATCTCGGCGGCGACCCGAGGGTCGGCGTACGCCAGCTGATAGGGATGCACACCCACCACGCCGTTGATCCAGCCGGCGGACGGGTCGAGCGCAGCGGTCGCCATCACGGTCTCGGCGAACTCACGCGGATGGACCTCCAAGCCGCCATGAGCCTTGGGCTGCAGCAGGCGGATATTGCCCGCCGACTTCATGAACTTGACCGTCTGGTCAGTGAGCTTGCCGATCTTCTCGGCTTCGGCGCCCTGGTCGCGCAGCTGTTCAGCGTTGTCGCGCACCCGGTCGATTACCTGCTCGGTCATTATTTGGTCCTATCGTCGAGGGCTCTCTTTGATGATGTACCGACTCGTTGCCCGCGATGCGGACAAATCCCGGTCAGCGGAAATCTGGGTGCACATACCGGCTCAGAACTCGATGTGAATGTCGTCGGAGACCGGTCTGGCCTGGCAGCCCAGGATCACACCGTCGGCGATATCCTCCGGCTCGAGGATGTCGCAGGTGGCCATCTCGACCTTTCCGCGCACCACGGTGGCTGCGCACGATCCGCACTGACCTTCTTTGCAGGAGAACGGCACATCCACGCCAGCGGCCACCAGGGCGTCGACCAGGGTCGCGTCCCGGGTCCACCGCAACCGGTGGCTTGCCCCGTCAAGATCGACTTGCAGGGCGGCGTTGTTCCCGTCGTCGGAATCACTTGCAGCGGAAGGAGCATCATCGGTGAACGGGTCGCCGGACAATGACTGGAACACCTCGAGATGGATCTGTCCACGCGGCACCCCGGCCTCGGTGAGCGACTCCTTGATGACCGCCATGAACGGTGCGGGTCCACAGACGAACGACTCCAAGCCCGCAGACCCCGCGAAAACAGTTTGGGTGAATCCGCTCAGCTGAGCGCGGGTCGGCAGGCCCTGGATCGATTCGAGCCAGTGCAGCACCGTCAACCGGCCGGCATAACGGGCCGCGAGTTCACGTAGTTCGCCGGCGAAGATCACCGAACGTTCGTCGCGGTTGGCGTAGCACAGAATCACCCGCCCGGTGCCGGCCGCCAACACCGATTTCAGGATCGACATCACAGGCGTGATACCGCTGCCCGCCGCCCACAAGAGGAAGTCAGCGTCGAGGCCGGCGGGGGTGAACACACCCGATGGTGGCAATACCTCGATGGTGTCACCGACTTTGACGTTGTCGCACAGCCAATTCGAGCCGTAGCCATCGGCGGTGCGCTTTACGGTCACCTTGGGCGCGGGATCGGTGTGCGGCGAACTGGCCAGCGAGTAGCAACGGGCCACCGACCCGGTCAGCTCACTGGGCACCCGCAACGTCAAGAACTGTCCGGGTTTGTACGAGAACCGGTCGCGCTGATCCTCAGGAACGGTGAATACCAGCGACCGGGCGTCGTGGCTCTCGTCGATGACATCGGCCACCGTCACCAGCACACTCCGGCTGCGACCGAGGCCCGCCCCGTCGGCCGCGCCGACTGTTTTGTTGTTGAATTCGACGTCGGTCATGGGCGGAGATTGTGGCGGGCAAGGCTGACGGCGCCAACCCGGCAGTTCCGGTGGCCGGGAGGATCACGGTCGGCGTCCGGTGACCGGGAACAGTTGCGGGCACGCCTGTGAACAACACCTACCGTTCGCGGGGTGAGCAGTGGATCGATGAGCATTACGGATGCCGCCGTCGTGGACGTCGTCGTGGTGGGTGCTGGTTTCGCCGGCCTGTACGCATTGCACAAGTTCCGGTCACAGGGACTGTCGGTACGGGTCTTCGAGGCCGCCCCGGATGTGGGCGGAACCTGGTACTACAACCGCTATCCGGGCGCACGTTGCGATGTCGAGAGCGTGGACTACTGCTACTCGTTCTCCGACGAGCTTCAGCAAGAGTGGACCTGGACCGAGAAATACGCCACCCAGACCGAGATCCTCAAGTACATCAACTGGGTCGCCGACAAGCTCGATCTGCGCTCCGGCATCACTTTCAATACCAGGGTGACCGCCGCAGTGCTCGATGAGCAGAGATTGCGCTGGACCGTCACGACCGACGCCGGAGAGACGGTTGACGCGCGGTTTGTGGTGATGGCCACTGGCCCGCTGTCGGCGGCCATGACTCCCGACATCGCCGGGCTGGACACCTTCGGCGGCGAGATCTACCACACCGCACACTGGCCCCACGAGGGTGCCGACTTCACCGGCAAACGCGTCGCCGTGATCGGCACGGGATCATCTGGGATACAGTCGATTCCGATCATCGCCGAGCAGGCCGAGCGGCTCTACGTTTTCCAGCGGACCGCCAACTACAGCGTGCCGGCCGGTAACCGGCCGCTGACCGGCGACGAGGTCGCCGATATCAAGACGAAATACGCCGAGCGACGCCGGATGTCATGGCGCAGCGGCGGCGGCTCGCCCCACGTGGCGCACCCGAAGCTGACCTTGGAGGCCACCGCCGAGGAACGGCATGCAGCCTTCGAAGAGCGTTGGGAGCTGGGCGGTGTGCTGTTCTCCAAGACGTTCAGCGATCAGATGATCTCCCTGGAAGCCAACGAAGAAGCCCGCAAGTTCTATGAGGACAAGATTCGTGCCGTCATCGACGATCCCGATGTCGCAGAGAACCTGATCCCCAATGACCATCCCATTGGCACGAAACGAATCTGCACTGATTCCAACTACTTTCAGACGTTCAACCGACCCAACGTGACATTGGTGAACGTCCGTAAGTCTCCGATCGAGTCGATATCGGAAACGGGAATCAGCACTTCCGGCGAACACTACGGTATCGATGCGTTGGTGTTGGCAACCGGATTCGATGCGATGACGGGCACTCTGGCCAAGATCGACATCGTCGGCCGCAGCGGAGAAAAGCTGGTTGACGACTGGGCCGACGGACCACGCACTTACCTGGGGTTGGGCACCGATGGCTTCCCCAATCTGTTCCTGGTGTCCGGTCCCGGCGCGCCGGCCGTGCTGGCGAACATGGTGCTGCATGCGGAGGCACACGTGAATTGGATCGCCGACGCCATCAGCTATCTCGACGGACATGGCTACGCCGCAATGGAACCGACCGCCGACGCTGTGGACAGCTGGATCGCCGAGTGCGCCCAGCGCGCCGAAGCAACGTTGTTCACCAAGGCCAACTCCTGGTACATGGGTGCCAACGTGCCCGGCAAGCCGCGGATGTTCATGCTGTTCATCGGAGGCTTCGCGGTCTACCTCGATATCTGCAACGAGGCAGCGGCGGCCGGATACAAGGGTTTTGATCTGCGGAAGACGCCCTAGTGCTGGACCTGCTGGGCAAGGTCGTGCTGGTCACCGGCGCCGGCCGTGGTACCGGGCGGGTGCATTGCGAACGATTCGCCGACGCCGGAGCTGACGTCATCATGCTCGACCGTTCCGATGTTGCCCAAGACCTGCGCGAGACAGCTGCCCGTGTGCAGCAGCGAGGCAGGAGCTGTGTCACCGGCCATGCCGACGTGAGTGAACTCGCGGATGTCACCGCGGCAGTGGACGCGGGCGTCCAGGCGCTGGGCCGACTGGACGTCATCGTCGCGAACGCTGGTATTCACACCACCGGCGGGCCGGCGTGGACGATCAGTGCGCAGGAATGGCAGCGCACCATGGACGTCAATCTCACCGGAGTCTGGCACACCGTGAAAGCGGGTGTTCCGCACATCGGGCCGGATGGGGGATCAGTGGTGATCATCAGCTCCACCAACGGCTTACGAGGTACGAGCGGTACCGCCCATTACACCGCCAGCAAACATGCCGCGGTTGGACTGGCGCGCACGCTGGCAATCGAGCTGGGGCCGCGACGTATCCGGGTCAACACCGTGCATCCTGGTGCCGTCGCCACACCGATGGTGCGAAACGCCGCCACCTACAAGCGTTTGCGGCCAGATCTGGACGACCCCACCGAAGCCGACGCCGTGGAAGTACTCACCGCCCGCAACCTGCTTCCGGTGCCATGGGTGGAGCCCGTCGACGTGGCCAACGCCGCCGTCTTCCTGGCCTCGGATCACGCGCGCTACATCACCGGCACACAACTCGTGGTCGACGCCGGCCTCACCCAGAAGACGACATGACCGGCAGGCTGGCGAACAAGACCGCATTGATCACCGGCGCCGCCCGCGGCATCGGTCGCGCGCAGGCGGTACGTTTCGCTCGGGAGGGCGCGACCATCGTCGCAGTCGACGTGTGCGGACCGATCGAGTCGGTGCAGGTACCGCACAGCACGCCGCAGGATCTCGACGAAACCGCCCGCCTCGTCGAGCAGGCGGGCGGACGGATCGTCACCGACATCGTCGACGTTCGCGACCTCCCGGGATTACAGGCTGCCGCCGACCGCGGCGTAGCGCAGTTCAGTGGGATCGACATCGTCTGCGCCACCGCAGGAATCACCTCCCGAGGTGCTGCCATCGAGCTGTCCGAAGAGGCCTGGCGCACCATGCTCGACCTCAACCTCACGGGTGTGTGGAACACCTGCACCGCCGCGGTGCCTCATCTGATCAACCGTGGTGCGGGCTCGGTGGTGCTGATCAGCTCGATCGCCGGACTTCGTGGCTTGATCGGCGTCGCGCACTACACCGCCGCCAAGCACGGCGTCGTCGGCTTGATGAGAAGCCTGGCCCATGATTTGGCGCCGCACAATATTCGGGTCAACTCCGTGCATCCCACCAATGTCGACACTCCGTTGATCCAGAACGACTCCGTCCGAAGTGGATTCCGACCTGACCTGGACCGGCCACCGACCCGTGACGAGTTCGCCGAAGCCGCCATGGGGATGAACCTGCTCACCGTGCCGTGGGTGGAACCCGTCGACGTCGCGAATGCCAGCTTGTTCTTGGCCTCCGACGAAGCGCGCTACATCACCTCCGTCAGCCTGCCCGTTGACGCGGGAAGTACCCAACGATAGGAGAAGCAATGCCGGATCTGAACAAGTATGGGCCGTGGGCCGTCATCGCCGGAGGTTCCGAAGGGGTGGGTTCCGAGTTCGCCCGTCAACTCGCGGAGTCCGGATTCAACCTGGTGCTCATCGCCCGCAAACCCGAGCCGCTGGAAGAGACTGCGCAGCAGTGCCGGGAGCTCGGTGCTGAGGTGCGCACGATCTCCGTGGACCTGCTGGATCCACAATCGGTTTCGCGCATCGCAGAAGCCACCGCCGATCTCGATGTCGGCCTGTTGATCTACAACGCGGGTGCCAGCACCTGCAACGAGCTGTTCCTGGACACGGACCTCAGTGAGTTCCAGAAGGTCACCGATCTCAACGTGACCCGGATGCTGGAGATGGTGCAGCACTACGGACGCCCGATGGCCGACCGCGGCCGGGGCGGCATCATGATCGTCGGCTCGCTGTCGGGTTACATGGGTGCCTGGCGCCACTCCATCTACGCCGGTGCCAAGGCGTTTTCCCGGATGTTCGCCGAAAGTTTGTGGCTGGAACTGCGCGAGCACAACGTCGATGTTCTAGAGCTGGTGCTCGGTGTGACGCGCACGCCGGCGATGGAGCGTGTCGGTCTGAACTTCGATGCGCCCGGGATTCTGGTGAACGAGCCTCCGGAGGTCGCCGCCGAGGGGCTCGCCCATCTCGCGGATGGCCCGGTGTGGGTGGCCGGCGGGAACGCGGACCGCGCCGAGGCCAACAGTGCCCCGGACCGATCTCGCGTGGTGCTGGAAACACATCAGGCGATCGCGGCGCTCATCGCGGGAGCGCACTGACTGTGCGGCTGGGCCTGTCGACACCGGTTGTGGTACAGGTCCCCGGCGTCGCGTCGCACTGGGAAGCCGACGCCGGGACCGATGATCTGGCCCGGATCGCCTCAGTCGCAGATAATCTCGGCTTCGAATACCTGACGTGTTCTGAGCACGTGGCAATTCCATCCGCCGTTGCCCCCACCCGGGGTGCGGTGTACTGGGACCCGCTCGCCACCTTGGGCTTCCTCGCCGCGCACACCCGACGGATCCGGCTCGCTACCTCGGTGCTCGTGCTGGGCTATCACCACCCGCTCGAGATCGCCAAACGCTACGGCACCCTGGACCGGGTGAGCGGAGGGCGACTGCTTCTCGGTGTCGGTATTGGTTCTCTCACAGAGGAATTCGATCTACTCGGCGCACCGTGGCCACGGCGGGCGGCGCGGGCCGATGATGCTCTTCGCGCGCTACGGACGTCGTTGTCCACCGCCACGCCGCGTTATCACGGGCTGTTCTACGACTACGACGGAATCACCGTCCTTCCACACGCCGAGCAGGAGCGGGTACCGATCTGGGTCGGCGGCAAAAGTTCCGGATCATTGCGCCGGGCTGTCGAGCTTGCCGACGGCTGGATGCCGTTCGGGCTGTCACCCGGCGAAGTGGGTGACATGCTCGCCGACGTCGACCCGCCCACCGGATTCGAGGTATTGCTCTCGGCAATGGTGGATCCCGAAGCTGATCCGGCGGGTACCCGGACACGGCTGGCGACACTGCGCGATGCCGGGGCCACCGTCATCACCTGTGTGGTTCGCGCCGACAGTGCCCACCACTATTGCGACCAACTTGCCCGGTTGCGCGACATTCAGGAGCAGAAATGAGCATCGAACAGCAGGTCCTTGCCCGGCTGCAACGCCTCGAAGACGAACTCGCGATTGCAAAACTCCTTGCGTCCTATGGCCCTTCGGTGGACGCGGGGAATGCCGACAACGCAGCGGAGCTGTGGGCGATCGATGGCACCTATGACGTCGAAGACTGGTTGATGACCGGCCGGGGTGGCGTGCACCAGATGGTCAGCTCGGCCAGCCATCAGGATCTGGTGGCGGCGGGCTGTTGTCACTTTCTCGGCCCAGCCGTGGTCACTGTCAACGGAGACTCCGCAGTCGCCGTCTGTGAATCGTTGGTACTGCTACGCGATAGCGAGGCCGGCTATCGGGTCTGGCGGGCCACCGCCAACCATTTCGCGCTGGAGCGGGTTGACGGACGGTGGCAGATCACCACCCGCACCAGCCGGCTGCTCAGCGGGAATCCATACGCGCATACTCTCCTCAACCTGGGGTTGGCCGGGTCGACAGTCCACGAACAGATCTGAGAGGCCGTCATGTCCGCTGCCGAGTGCCCGCTCGTGTTCTTCTCGTTCGTCGCACTCGATGGGGGAGGAGAAGAGGAACACCGCCGCTACAACGAATGGCATCAACTCGACCACAGGCCGGAAAATCTCGCGCTACCCGGAGTTGCCTGGGGAGACAGGTGGAGCCGTCCAGCCGCGTCCCGTGCGATCTCGAGGGCCGAGCCTGGACAGGCCGATACCGACTATGTCGCGATGTACTGGTTCCGTGCTCCGGTCGAACAGTCGGTGCGGGCGTGGGAGCAACTCGGTGCCGACTCGTTCCAATGGGGCCGCGGACCGATGATCCCCGGTGTGCGCCGCACGGTGCTGGCATTCTTCCGGCCGGTCAAGGGCTACGCGGCGCCGTCGGCGCTGGTGTCACCAGGGGTCATCCCGTACCGGCCCAATCGGGGTCTGCACCTGACGATGACCCGGTTCGCCGACCCGTACGGTGCCGATGCCCACCAGCACCACCAATGGGAGGACCGGGTCGCAATTCCCGCGTTGCTGGATCTTGACGGGGTGGCCGGGGCGTGGACATTCGCACTGCATCACCACCAGGACAACGGACTGGGGCTCCGGTCACTCGAGGCCGCGGACCCGCCCGGCGGGCTGCGTATCCGGCTGCTCTACCTCGACGACGAACCGGTTCGCGTCACCGGGCGGATCACGGACTGGCTGGCCGACAATGCGGCTGAGACCACAGCCGGAGAATGCGTCATCGACACGCCACTGAACACAATCATCCCCTGGCAGGACTGGTGAACATGGGTATCTATGCGGTGACGGGTTCGGCGTCCGGGATGGGGAATGCGGCGGCACGGCGATTGCGGGCCGACGGGCATCGGGTGATTGGTGTCGACCTGCGCGATGCTGACGTGATCGCGGACCTTTCGACAGTGCAAGGCCGTTCGGAAGCGGCCGCCACTGTCCTTGCGCTGGCTGACGGGCGCCTCGACGGCGCGGTTCTGGCCGCAGGCGTCGGGCCATTGCCCGGGGTCGACCAGGTAGGGCTGATCTTGTCGGTCAACTATTTCGGTGTGGTCGACCTATTGCAGGCCTGGCGGCCGGCGTTGGAGTCGCATGGCAACGCGAAAGTTGTGGTCGTCGGTAGCAATTCGAGCACAACGATGCCGATGGTCCCGCACCGCGCGGTGCGGGCATTGTTGCGTGGCGACCTCTCCAGCGCGGTCAAATGTTTGCGACGATACCGTTCGGTCGGGCCGTCGTTGGCCTACGGAGCGTCCAAGATCGCGGTCTCGCGCTGGGTACGCCGCAACGCGGTCCTGCCCGATTGGGCGGGCGCCGGGATCAGGCTCAACGCGATTGCGCCGGGGGCGATCAGGACGCCGCTGCTGGAGAAACAACTGGCCTCACCGCGAGAGGCTAAGGCGGTGCAGTCCTTCCCAGTTCCCGTCGACGGGTTCGGCAACCCTGATCACCTCGCAGAATGGATGGTGTTCATGCTGTCTGACGCAGCAGAGTTCCTCTGCGGCAGTGTCATATTCGTCGACGGCGGGTCTGATGCATATTTCCGTGCCGACGCCTGGCCGCGCCGGGTACCGACCTCTCGACTTCTCGGCTATGCCCTGCGGTACTTGAGGGGTTAGCCTTCGCGCTATTGGTAATCGGCCAGCGCTTCGAGCAGCGGTGCGATCTCGTCGAAGTCGGCGGCGCCGAAGTCAATATAGTTGAGGCCCAAAGTATCGCGCCGATGCACCAGTTGTTCGATACACTCCTCGACCGTGCCCACCAACAGCCCGACGGTGCGCCTCCCGAGGTCGGGGTCCACCCCGTAACGGGCGCAGACCTCGGCCAGCACCTTCGGCGTCTGCGCGATACTGTCCACTACGCGGCACGTCCACGCGATCGACAGGTAGTCCAGCGCATCAGGGTCGCGCCCGGCTCTCTCCGCGGCACCACGTGCCCATTCGATCTTGCGCGCCATTCGGCTGGGCATCATGTCTTCGAGAACGCCTGCATCATAGGCAGTTCCGCGCTTCAGGCTGGCGTGCACGCCCACGATGTCGGCGCGCCGGCCGGCCAACTCGAGCATCCGCCGCCCACCTCCCCCGATCACCAACGGTGGGTGGGGCCGCTGCACCGGTGACGGTGAACCGGCCAGTCCATTGATGCGGTAGTGCTGCCCTGCGTGATGGACGGGCGCGCCAACGAACAGCGCGCGGATCACGTCGACCGCCTCCTCAAGACGGTCGACTCGGGTGGCCGGTGGGTCTAATGCGATACCGGCAGCGGCGTATTCGGACGCAAGGTAGCCGGCGCCTAAGCCGAGATCGAACCGACCGCCCGAGATCACGTCGATGGTTGCGGCCGCCTTGTGGGTGATCACCGGATGGCGATAATCGTTGGCTAGGAGCAACGACATCACGCGCACCCGGTCGGTGTTGGATGCGATGGCCGCGAGCGCAGGTAGTGGGTCCTGACTGGCCACCATGAAGTGGTCGGACACCGTCACCGCGGTCAGTGGGCTCACGTCCATCCGTTGGATGAGATTCCGCCAGCGCACCATGTCAGGTTCGACCGGAGGCGCATACAGCGCAGTCTTGACAGGACGCAAGGGTTCAGCTGGCCATCTCGTACCGGATCGGCACGTTCTCTGGACCGGCGATGACGCCGCCGGCAGTCACGTCCACTGGACCGTCGAGCCGGACGTTGCGCCACCTGCGGGTAAGGACAGCCAGGCCCTCCTCCATCTCTGCCTTGGCCACCGCGTGTCCGAGGCAGTAGTGACCGCCATAGCCGAAACCGATGTCGAACAGCGGCGACTTGCGGTGGCAATTGAACCGGTCAGGTTCACGGAAATGTGCTGGATCGCGCCCTGCACCGGTGATGTTGAGGGTGACGGTCTCGCCTGGCGAGAAGTCGATGCCCTCGACAGTCATCGGGTGCTGTACCACCTTGACCTGCCGCGGGGTGGCCGGGTAAAGGCGCAACGACTCGTTGATGGCGGGGCTGATCAGCTCCGGCTCGTCACGCAGCGTTTCCCATTGGTCCGCCTCGACGATCACACGCACCGCCGAGGCAAGCTGGTAGCGGGTAGTGTCGTGGCCGGCCAATAGCACTCCTGCGATGTGCCAGATGATCTCGGCGTCGGAGATGTCTGCGTTCTCGGACTCCTTGACCGCGATGAGGTCGCTGATGAAGTCTTCGCGAGGCTCTGCCCGACGCTGGACGACCAGTTCCTCGCAGTAGGCGTGCACAGCCGACAGCGCGTCTTCGAGGTCGGCGACTCCCGGCCAGATGGGCTCCTGGCCAAGCAGGCGCAGCTTTACCGTGGCGTTGGCGAACGCGTCGATCTCGTCGAATGGAATGCCGATGAAACCGGCCACCACGCCGATGGCCAGGTGATGGCTGTAGTCGGCGACGAAGTTCATTCGGTCACCGCCCGCGAGCCGGTCCACCAACTGCTCTGCCAGATCGCGCATCATCTCGCGGGCCGCCGCAATGCGACTGGGCCGAAAGCCCTTCATCAGGATCGGTCGTAGCCGGTCGTGGCTGGCGGTCCATGTCAGGTTCAGGTTTCCGCCCACCAGGTAGTCGATGATCGGGCCCGTCGTCAATCCCTTGTCCAGGAAGAACTGTGGGTCGCGCGGGGTGACCCGCGCATCCCGGTACAGCTTCCGTACGGTGTCGTAGGCATAGAATTCCGCGCCCGTGCGCCCGTCGGACACGCGGCGTCGGTCGGGCCCGGAACCCAAGAGGCCGTTGGGGTGCTCGAGGAATTCCGGAACGTGGGTGTCGATGTAGGGCAACTGCTCTGAGGTCAATGCGTTGGGCATCGTGGCGCCCCTATCGGGATACGGGGGTGTAGCGGGCCGCGAATGCGTGGATAGACGCGACGACGTGCTCGAGTTCCTCGTCGGTCATACCGTGACTCATACCCAACGACATACCGCGCTCGAACACCTCGTCCGCGTTGGGCAGACCGTCGTCGGGCACGCGGTGCTCGACGCCAGCCATCATCGGGTGGCGAGTGATGTTGCCACTCCATACCGTTCGGGTGTCGATACCGGCCGTTTCGAGGTGAGTCTGCAGGTCAGCTCGGTCAAAACCGGCGTCTGGCTGCACCGTGATGGGATAGCACAGCCAGGCGGTGTGGAAGTCGGGGTTCTGTCGGGGCAGCCGGAACAACTCGGGGTAGCTGCCGAACGCCGAGCTGAACGCCTCGAAAATCTCTGCGCGGCGGGCATAGTTCTTGCCCAGCTTGGCCAGCTGCACCAGCCCGAAGGCCGCACCCAGTTCGGACGGTTCGAAGTTCCACGGCAACACGTCGAAGATGAAGTCGTTGTCGTAGGCAACGCCGTCCAGCTCTTCGCGGAACACCCGGCCGGCGCCCGCTGACCCGAACAGGTGCGGTTCCGAACGACGGCCCCACCGGCGCAGCATCAGACCCCGATCGCGCAAGGCTTCGTCATTCAGGCACACCATTCCGCCGTTCCCCGCGCAGGTGATGATGTGCGACATGGCAAAACTCGTCACCGTGATGTCCGACCGAGTACCGGTCTTGGTGCCCCGCAACGTCGTACCGATGCAGTCGCAGGAGTCCTCGATGACTTTGAGACCGTGCAGGTCGGCGATCGCGCGTACCCCATCCCAATCCGGCGCGTTGCCAGCCAGGTTGGGCAGCAGGATTGCGCCGGTCTTGTCGGTGATCAGCTCTTCGATCTTCGACGCGTCGACGTTGTACGTGTCGGGTTCGACGTCGACGAAAACCGGAACCCAACCGCCACGCACAATCGGCGCAACGTCGGTCGAGAACGTAAGCGGAGAGGTGATGACCTCAGCACCCTTGGGCAACCCCAGCAGCTCGAGCGCCAGATATAGCGCCGACGAACCCGAATTGCACATCAGACCAAGCGTCTTGCCGTAGAGCTCGGCGACTGAACGTTCCATCTCGGCAACGTTCTTGCCGATCTTCATCGCGTACGGCCCGCCGCGAAGTACCTCCAGACAAGCCTGGATTTCAGCTTCGTCATGGACGCTTCTGGCATAGATCACACGGGTCACGGTGGAGTCCTCCTCTAGATGGCGCACGCCGCCCGGAGTGGCACCGGGCGCCTCACCATCCCAGTCTGGATCTATGAAAGTGGCTGCAGGAGAAACGTTCCGCCAGGCGGACGGTCAAGTCTTGGCCATCAACCCGGCGTCGACGACGAGCTGCGTGCCGGTGACGTACCGGGCGCCGTCGGAAGCCAGAAACACCACCGCATTGCTGACGTCGACCGGGTCTACCCAGGGCACCGGGAGCAGATG
Organism: Mycobacterium sp. DL440; assembly: GCF_011745145.1. NCBI lineage: Bacteria > Bacillati > Actinomycetota > Actinomycetes > Mycobacteriales > Mycobacteriaceae > Mycobacterium > Mycobacterium sp. DL440. The sequence goes on from NZ_CP050191.1 coordinate 6,132,765, forward strand.
CCGCGCCGCGAGCACGTCGGAGACGTCCTCGGCGGTCGGGTTCTGCAGGTCGGGGCGCAGCCGACGGAACGTCTCCTCGTTGATCACCATCCCGGTGCCTACTGCGCCCGGGTGAACTGTGTTGACGCGGATCATTTTGGGACCCAGTTCATTCGCCAACGATTGCATCAGACCCACGACTGCGTGCTTGGTGGCCGAGTAGTGCGCAGAGTTCGCACTGCCCCGTAACCCACTGGTGGAACTGACCAGCACGATCGAACCGCCGTCGGCGCCGATGTGCTTGACCGTTGCCGCGACGGTGTGCCACACGCCGGTGAGGTTGACGGCCACCGTCTGGTCCCACGCCTGCTCGGTCAACTCCGAAGCTGGGGCCCGGCCGATGTGGATGCCGGCGTTGGCCACCACCACGTCCAGACGGCCCAACTCCGCGACTGCGGAGTCGATGGCGTGTTTCATGGCGGCCAGGTCCCGTACGTCCGTCACAGCGCTGACGCAACGGCTGCCACGGCGACGGACCTCGGCCGCTGTCTCGTCTAAACCTTCTGCGGCCGAGCCGATGTCAAGGGCGATCACGTCGGCGCCCTCATCGGCGAATCGGGTGCAGTGCACCCGGCCGGTGCCGTGTGCAGCCCCGGTGACGACGACAACCTTGCCTCGTAAGCCAGTCGTGTCGTACTCGTGCGCAGGGTTGGCGGAGGTATCCATGCTTCGGAAGCTAGCCGCCGAAGCCGCGCCGGAGGGCTTCATGTTCCGGCCACTGGACGCCGCGTTCAGACCCGAAATCCGCCTACACGTGCGGCCATCCGCCGCGCCGCCGAACCATCCATGAGCTCGATGACCTGCCCCAGCGGATCCCGGTGGTAGACGGCGTTGTTGCCCGCGCCACCGTCCTTGGCGCCACGCATCCACAGTGGCGCTCCGCGACGGGCCAGGGCGGCCGAGGCGGCGGGCACGTCGACGGCGACGAAGCCGATGTGATGAATGCCTGTGGTGGGCCGCCACACCGGGGAGTCGGGCACTGCCCGGATGAGTTCCACATGCGGTGGGCCGCTGGATAATCCAATGCGCTGCACGGTGTCGTGCAGCACGCCGTCGATGACGCAGGGATAGTGCGTCTCGTCGAATAGCGTGACCGCGACGCCGTGCACGTGAAGCATGTCCCGAGCGGCGCGCTCGAGATCCTCGACGACGAAGCCAAGATGATGAGGGGTACCCAATCCATACATTGTGGTCACCTACCTCCGATGGCAGCCACGGTGGCCTCACCGGGCCGTTGGACCATGGTCGGCGTCACCGCGCGGTGCGCTGCTCGCGCCTGGCTTGCGCTGTTGCGCGGGACGTCTGACAGGGCGTGCCAGATTGCCCACGACGCGCTGCGCACCGTGGCGATGACAGGTTCGACGCGCGTCGACCTGGCGGGTCCGCACAGTGACAGCGTGAACCGGTTGCCGCCCTCGGATACGCCGATGGCGGCGGCCACGACGGTGACGCCTAGTTCACAGCCCTCAGCATCGACGGCGACCCCGCCGCGGGCGCGCACCTTGTCCAGGTTTCGATCCAACTCCGTCCGGTTCCGAATTCCGTATGGTGAGGTCACCGCGTACCGCAACTCCGGCCATGCTGACTCGTCGATCTGCGCCAGCAGCGCACGGCCGGGTGCACTTTGTTCCACGGCTTGTTTGAAACCGGCCTGCCAACAAGCGCCGGTGCTGGGCCACACCCCGAAGCGTTCGACGTGCAGCACGTGCGCATTCGCGAGGATGCTCAGATGCGCCGTCAGCCCGGTGCGCCGGTGCAGGTCCGCCATTACCGGCAATGCGGCATCGGGAACCCGACGTTGTCGCACGGCTTGGCTGCCGAGTTCGAACATCCTCAGCCCCAGCGCGTATTCGACGCCCTGACGTTCGACCCAGCCGAGCTGGACCAGGCCCTGCAGGATGCGATGAGCCGACGAGCGGGGAACGCTCGAATAACGGCTGATCTCCGCCAGCGTGAGCGTTTGCCGTGCACCGAAGACCTCCAGAAGCGAAGCCACCCGATTGAGCATCGCGATGGGAGCCCCGTCGTCGTGCGACGTTGACACAACACCCTCCGTACCTGTCATAATATGTACATGTGGCGCAAACTGACAGGTGTGAGTCTAAGCACAACGAGGCGGCGAAGTAAAGTGGTCCAGCACCCGGCGGGCGGCGGACCGGCTCGACGCGGCACCACGTCGAATGCCCAGAGGTAAAGGGCCGACGCTCACCGAGCGTCGTGCAGAGGAACTGCGGCTGAGCATCGCTACGGCCGCCCGTGACATCTTTATCGCTGACGGTGACACCTCGGCCACCGTGGAGCGCATCTGCGCCGAAGTCGGCATCGCGACGCGTACGTTCTACCGGCACTTCCCGGTCAAGGAAGACGTGCTGGGACCGTTGTTCCGGCGAAGCGAGGGCGAGATGCGCGGCGTGTTGGCCTGCGCTGCAGCGGACGCTGATCCCGTAGACGTCCTCGTCGACATGTTCACGGGCGAGGTCCAAAACCGGCAGACGGTCGAAATGGACCGAAAGTTCATGTCGCTCATGGCCGATACTCCGCAGTACCGCTTGCGCTGGATGGAATGGAGCGGAAACCTCGCCGAGGCCGTCACCGAGTTTCTGGCGGGACACTTCGAACTGGGTGACGACGCGTTCACCCGGTCGTTGCCGGCCAGGCTTGTTCTCCACGTCAGCAGCAATGCGTACGTCTGGTGGACCGACGCCAAGGAACCGCACGAACTCGACGAGTTGGTGGTCGCACACCGGCGCGGAATTGACTTGGCGCTGGCGGGTCTTCAGCGGTTGGGCGCAGCCTGACGGTCAGTCCCGCACGCCCATCGCCCCGCACACCGGTGCCGACCAGGCCAGGCGGCTGGAGGTTGCAATGCTTCGGTCGATGGCCGCCGCGATGTTCTCAGGCATTTCGACGGGCCGCCGCGAGTCCAGGTTCACGTGCACCAGCACGATCTCCAACGTGCAGGCCAACTGCTGACGGGCGCAGTCCACTACGAACGTCATCAGGTGCACCACCTTGGCACTGCGTTTGAGGAACCTTCCGTGGATGGCGAATTCATCGCCTTCAAGCAGTTCGCCGTAGTAACGCAGATGGTGCTCGGCGGTGAACACTCCCATCCGTCGATCTGACCGGTACTCATCGTCGATCCCGATACGGCGCACAGCCCTGTCCGCACCCAACGACGCGAATTCCAGATAGTGCAGCACGTTCATGTGGCCGTTCGAGTCGATAAAACTACTGGTGACGGTAGCGGTCATCGGGTCAGGCAGGGCGGCGATCTCCGCGGCGGTAGGCAAGTGCTTCATTCCCTCTACTCATACTCGTCCGGCCCGTCTCTCGATCCGCGCGTTCCGCACAGTGAGACCGGAGTTGCCGTTTACGCCAACATGTTCCAGCCTGCGGACACCTCGCCCCTGCGGTCGCGCCTGCGGCGTTCAATCGGGAACACCAACCCTCGGGCTAACACAGGAGGTATCGACTCGATGACTACCACGCAACTCGACGACGACCACATCCGGCACATCGAAGCCGCCGCACTGCCACAGCGCTTCGCGCGGGGCTGGCACTGCCTCGGCCTGAGCAAGCACTTCGAGGGCGGAAAGCCGCAAGCTGTAGCGGCGTTCGGGCAGCGGCTCGTCGTGTTCCGCGACCGTGCCGGCGTGCTGCAGGTGTTGGACGCCTACTGCAGGCACATGGGCGGTGATTTGTCCGAGGGTGAAGTGAAGGGCGATGAGGTGGCGTGCCCCTTCCACGATTGGCGATGGGGCGGAGACGGCCGCTGCAAGGCAGTACCGTACTCGAAACGCACTCCGCGCCTTGCCCGTACCGCCAGGTGGCAGACCATGGAGCAGGACGGCATGGTGTTCGTCTGGAATGACCCGGAAGGCAACCCACCGTCGGCCGACGTGGCCATCCCGCGCATTCCCGGTGCGGGTACCGGAGGTTGGACCGACTGGTACTGGCACTCGACCGTCATCGAGACCAACTGTCGCGAGATCGTCGACAACTTGGTCGATATGGCGCACTTCTTCTACATCCATGGCAGCGTCCCCGACCAATTCAAGAACATCTTCGAAGGCCACGTCGCGACGCAGTTCATGTCCAGCGGGATCCGCCAAGACTTCGCCGCAGATACCGACGCGCCGATGATGCTGGGCACCACGTCCGTTGCGTCGTACTGGGGTCCGTCGTTCATGATCGACGATCTGACCTACCACCTCGAGCACGGCGACCAGAAGACGGTGCTGCTGAACTGTCACTACCCCATCGATGCGAACTCGTTCGTGCTGCAGTACGGCATCATCGTCGAGAAGTCACCTCTGGTTCCTGACGAGCAGGCGGCAGCGACGGCCGTCGCGCTCGGCGATTGGGTGAAGAAGGGTTTCGACGAGGACATCGAGATCTGGCGCAACAAGGCCCGCATCGACAATCCGTTGTTGTGCGAGGAGGACGGCCCCGTCTACCAGCTGCGCCGGTGGTACGAGCAGTTCTACGTCGATATCGCGGACGTCACACCCGACATGGTGGACCGGTTCGAGTTTGAGGTCGATGTGACACATCCGCGCGAGGTGTGGACGCAACATATGGCTGCGGGCGAGGCTGTGCCTGCGCTGGGCTGAGGGGTTCCAGGCGGTGCCGACGCCGATGAGCTCGGCACCGCCAGTCCCGCTAGTCCGCGCGGTTCAAGAATGCAGAAACCACCGACTCGAAGGCATCTTTTGCCTCGATCATCGCCCAGTGCCCGCAGTTGGGGAACACGTGCAGCTCTGCGTTGGGGATGGTGCGCATCGGAATCAGGGCCATATCAAGCGGACTCACGCGATCGTCGCGTCCCCAGGTCAGCAGCGTGGGCGCAGAAACCTTGTGCATCCGTGCCCACGGCATAGGCAGATCCGACGCGGCCATCGATGCCATCATCGCCGCGAACGCGGCCTTTCCGTACATGCGGCGCGCGGCGGTCAATGTCTCCGGATCGGTGGCCAGTGTCCACCGCTCCTCGATCAATTCCTCGGTGACCAGCGATTGGTCATAAACCATGGAGTGCAGCCAGTCGATGAGGCGCTGCCGCGTCGGGTCCTCGGTGAACTCCTGGAGCAGACGGATGCCTTCGCTGGGCCCGGGGGAGAAGATGGTGGTGCCGATCCCGCCGATCGTCACGAGCCGGCCGACCCGTTCAGGTGCAGTGATCGCCGTGTTGATGCCGACGCCGCCGCCCATCGAGTTGCCGACGATGTCCACTCGTTCGACCCCGAGTGCGTCCAGGAACGGCGTGACTGTCCCTTGAGCGGTCACCATGGGGTGCCCGCCCCAGTCATCTGAGACGCCGAAGCCGGGGAACTCCAGGACCAGACACCGGAAGCGTTCGGCGAAGGTCGGCAGCACTCCACGGAAGTTGCGCCAGCCGGTGACTCCGGGTCCCGATCCGTGCAGGAACAGGACGGTCGGACCGTCGCCGACATCGTAGTAGCGCAAATTGCCGGCACTGGTCTGGATCTCACGCAGCGCGTGCCCCGTACCGGCGCCATTGGTGACCGAAGCGGAATTCGACACAGGCCTTCTTTCGTCTCGCTGACTGGTTGCGTCCACCATCACACGCTCGCGCCGGAGCGGCAATGGCGCGTTCCGCTGACCGGGTGGCCGCCGAGATTTGACGCGCACGGAGTCAAACTCCCGGTGGGTGGGACACCCGGTGGCGCGACCGGTGGCGAACTGTGAGTGTTCCCGGTCGAGGCGTGTGGTCCGGGTCATACCAACCCGCGGATGTGTTTCAGGCAAAGAACGGAGAACCCGATGTTGCAGCGACAACTCGCCGGCCCACTCGAGGGGGTGGGTGGGTTGTTCGCCATGTCCGTGGACGCCGCACGGTTCGTGGTGCGCCGGCCGTTCCAATGGCGCGAATTCCTTGACCAGTCCTGGTTCGTGGCACGGGTATCCGTGGCACCGACGCTCCTGGTGGCGATCCCGTTCACCGTCCTGGTGTCGTTCACGTTGAACATTCTCCTTCGCGAACTGGGTGCGGCGGATCTCTCCGGGGCAGGTGCGGCGTTCGGCGCCGTGACCCAGGTCGGGCCGATGGTGACGGTGTTGATCGTCGCCGGCGCCGGAGCCACCGCGATGTGTGCCGATCTGGGATCGCGCACCGTCCGTGAAGAGATCGACGCCATGGAGGTTCTGGGCATCAACCCGATACAGCGTCTGGTCACTCCACGGATGCTGGCCTCGGGTCTGGTGGCGCTGCTGCTCAACAGCGTCGTGGTGATCATCGGAATCCTTGGCGGATACCTGTTCTCGGTGTTCGTCCAGGATGTCAACCCCGGCGCGTTCGCCGCAGGTATCACCCTGCTCACCGGCATTCCGGAGGTCGTCATTTCCTGCGTCAAAGCGGCACTGTTCGGCCTGATCGCCGGACTGGTCGCCTGCTACCGCGGTCTGACCGTCTCGGGCGGGGGCGCCAAGGCGGTCGGTAATGCCGTCAACGAGACCGTCGTCTACGCGTTCATGGCGCTGTTCGTGGTCAACGTGGTGGTCACCGCCATCGGCATCCAGATGACGACCCGATGAGCGCAGCACTTCAATCGGCCTACCCGCGTCTGTCCCGAGCTGTACGACGGCCCGGTGCCGTGCTGAGCGGCATCGGTGACCACGTTCTGTTCTACGGCCGGGCCCTGGCGGGCATGCCCTTCGCCGCCGCGCACTACCGGAAGGAAGTTGTCCGGCTGATCGCCGAAATCAGCATGGGTGCAGGAACATTGGCCATGATCGGCGGAACCGTCGTCATCGTCGGATTCCTGACCCTGGCGACCGGCGGGGTGCTGGCCATCCAGGGCTACAGCTCGCTGGGCAACATCGGCATCGAAGCGCTGACCGGATTCCTGGCGGCCTTCATCAACGTCCGGATCTCGGCGCCCATCGTGGCCGGCATCGGTCTGGCCGCCACCTTCGGCGCCGGCGTGACCGCCCAACTCGGCGCGATGCGGATCAACGAAGAGGTCGACGCGCTCGAAGCCATGGCGATCCGGCCTGTCGAGTATCTGGTGTCCACGCGCATCGTGGCCGGGATGATCGCGATCACGCCGCTGTACTCGATCGCGGTCATCCTGTCGTTTGTGGCCAGCCAGTTCACCACCGTCGTGCTGCTCGGGCAGTCCGGTGGTCTGTACGGGCACTACTTCAGCACGTTCCTCAACCCGATCGACCTGCTCTGGTCGTTCTTGCAGGCACTGCTGATGGCGTTGGCGATCCTGCTGGTGCACACCTACTTCGGCTTCTTCGCCACCGGCGGCCCGGCCGGGGTGGGGGTGGCGGTCGGAAATGCAGTGCGGACGTCGCTGATCGTCGTCGTCTCGATCACCCTGCTGATCTCGCTGGCCGTCTACGGCTCCAACGGCAACTTCAACCTCTCCGGCTAAAGAAGGCATCCGATGTCGCGTGACGCTAAACGTCAACTGGCCGGTCTGGCCACGGTCGTGGTGATCGCCGCGATCGTCGCCGGCTCCATCGTGCTGTTCCGCGGAGGAGTGGCGCCCACCGCTTCGGTGACCGTCATCTCTCCACGGGCCGGTCTGGTGATGAACCCCGAGGCCAAGGTCAAACTGCACGGTGCGCAGGTCGGCAAGGTCGTCGCCATCGACGCGCTGCCCGACGGACAGGCGGCGCTGCGGCTGGTGATGAATCCCGATGACCTGCAACTGATTCCCGCCAACACCGGGGTGGAGATCGCATCGAGCACGGTATTCGGCGCCAAGTTCGTCCAGCTTGTCCCGCCGCCGGAGCCGTCGCAGAAGGCGATGTACGCCGGCCAGGTCCTCGACGCCACTCACACCACCGTCGAGATCAACACGGTGTTCGAGCAATTGGTGTCGGTGCTGGCGCAGATCCAGCCGGAGAAGCTGAACCAGACACTCGGCGCGATGGCTCAGGCCATCGACGGCCGCGGCGACAAACTGGGTCAGACCCTGGTCGACCTCGACGCCCTGCTGGCCAAGATCGCCCCCAGCCTTCAAACGATGAGTCATGAGATTGCCGTCGCGCCACAGGTGTTCAACGCCTACGCCGACGCCGGACCGGATCTGATGGACACCATTCGCAATGCGACGCAGCTCAGCGACACAGTCTACGATCGCCGCGACGATCTGGACGCGTTGCTGATCAGCGCGATCGGGCTGGCCGATGTCGGCAACGACGTGGTTGCGACCAACAGTGCCGCGGTGACCGACGCGATGCGGCTGCTGGTGCCGACGACGAACCTGCTCAATCAGTACAACCCGGCGCTCACCTGCGCACTCAAGGGAATGGAGCCACTTGCTCTTGGCCCGCCGCAGCCATTGCCCGGCGTGATGCTGCTGGACTCGTTCCTGTTGGGCACCGAACGGTACCGCTATCCGGGGAACCTGCCGAAGGTAGCCGCCACTGGTGGCCCGCAATGCATGGGCCTGCCCGACGTCGGTTTCCAGAACCGGCCACCGTTCCTGGTGACCGATATCGATGCCAACCCAGCGCAATACGGAAACCAGGGAATCCTGTTGAACTCCGAGGGGCTCAAGCAAGCGCTGTACGGCCCGCTCGACGGCCCGCCCCGCAACACCATGCAGATAGGACAGCCGGGATGATGCGCAGCAGCGGCACCGCCATCAAGTTCGGCGTGTTCGGAGTGACGATGTTGCTCTTGACCGGAGCGCTGTTCGCCATCATGGGGCAGTACCGGACTGGGTCGACCAACGGCTATTCGGCGGTGTTCACCGACGCCTCCAGCCTGAAGGCCGGTGATTCTGTCCGGGTGGCCGGTATCCGCGTCGGCACGGTCAATAACGTTGCGCTGCAACCCGATAACACGGTGCTGGTGCACTTCGATTCGGACCGTGAAGTCGTCATGACGACCGCCACCAAGATTGCGGTGCGTTACCTGGACCTGGTCGGCAACCGCTATCTGGAACTGCTCGAGGGCCCGGGATCGACCAAGATCCAGCCGCCGGGTTCGCAGATCCCGCTCGGGCGCACCGAGCCGGCGCTGGATCTCGACCTCCTCCTCGGCGGGCTCAAGCCGGTCATCCAGGGTCTCAACGCCCAGAATGTCAACGCCTTGACGAACTCGTTGATCCAGATACTGCAGGGCCAGGGTGGCACGGTGGAATCGCTGATGTCCCATACGACGTCGTTCACCCAGGCTCTCGCCGACAACGGCCAGACAGTGCAACAGCTGATTGACAACCTGAAAACCACCGTGGCAACGGTTGCCAAGGACGGCGACAAATTCTCGGGCGCCGTCGAACAACTTCAACAGCTGGTCACCGGTCTGTCGCAGGAGCGAGATCCCATCGGAGAAGCCATCACCGCTCTGGACAACGGGACCGCGTCCCTGACGGATCTGATGACGCAGGCCAGACCGCCCCTGTCGGGCACGGTGGACCAACTGACACGCCTCGCACCCCTGCTGTCCAATGAGGACGACATGGCGCGGATGGATCTGTCGTTGCAGAACGCGCCCAAGAACTACCGCAAGCTCGTCCGGCTGGGCGCTTACGGCAGTTTCATCAACCAGTACCTGTGCGGCATGAATGTCCGGGTCACCGACCTGCAGGGGCGCACCGCGTACTTCCCGTGGATCATGCAGAACACCGGCCGCTGTGGGGAGCCCTGATGCTGAAATACCGTGGATCGCATCTCATCCGGAGCGGACTCATTGGCATCGTGCTGATCGCGATGATCATCGCGGTCGGACTTCAGCCGCAGGCGCTGTGGTCCTGGGGCACGTCGGTCAAATACCACGCGGTGTTCGCCGAGGCAGGTGGGCTCACCACCGGTAACGACGTCAAGGTCTCCGGGGTCACCAAGGGCCTGGTCACCGATGTCAGTTTGAGCCACGGCAAGGCTCTGGTGACCTTCACCCTCGACAGCAAGGTGCGCCTCGGCTCCGACACCACCGCGCACATCCGCACCGGGACAATGCTCGGTGCCCGGATGCTCACCCTGGAACCGGCCGGTGCGGGCACCCTGCACTCGTCGGGCACCATCCCCATCACCAGGACGGCGTCGCCGTATTCGCTGACCAACGCCGTCGGTGACTTCACGAACAACACCGCCGGCACCGACACCGCGGCGCTCACGCAGTCCCTGGATACGTTGTCGGACACCATCGATCGGATGGCGCCCCAGCTGGGGCCGACGTTCGAGGGCCTGTCCCGGTTGTCGGAGACACTGAACAGTCGCAACGAATCGCTGTCCAACCTGCTCAAGAGCGCCGCCGACGTGACCGGCATCCTGTCGAAGCGCAGCGAGCAGGTCAACACGCTGCTGCTGGACGCGAACGCGTTGACCGGGGTACTCGACCAACGCCGGTACGCGATCGTCAACCTGCTGGCCAACACCTCGGCGCTGTCCCAGCAGCTCTCCGGACTCGTCCACGACAACGAAGAAGAGCTCGCACCCACCCTGAAGCAGCTCAACGCCGTGACCGCGATGCTGGAGAAGAACCGCGACAACATCGCCGGCGCCCTGGCGGGTCTCGCCAAATACCAGGTCACCCAGGGCGAATCAGTGAACAACGGGTGGTACTACAACGCCTTCGTCGGGAACCTGCTGCCCTCGCAGACACTGCAGCCCTTCCTCGACTATGCGTTCGGATTCCGGCGCGGTACCAACGCCGGGCAACCACCGGACAACGCCGGCCCCCGCGCCGAGTTCCCCTGGCCCCACAACGGCATTCCTGGAGGAAGTCGATGATCGCCCGTAATCGGAAGCGGATCAGCCGCACCGTGCTGGTGCTGCTGGCCGCGTTGGCTCTGGCCGCAACGGTGGTGGTCGTGCGGCAGACCGTCTTCAAGCCGACCACCATCACCGCGTACTTCACCTCGGCCACCGCGGTCTACCCCGGCGACGAGGTTCGCGTCGCCGGGGTCAAGGTCGGCTCCATCAAGAGCATCGACCCGGTCGGCGGTCAGGCGCGGATGACCCTCGCGATCGATCATGACGTGTTGATCCCGGCCGATGCCAAGGCGATCCTCATGGCGCAGAACCTGGTTGCCGCACGGTATGTGCAGCTGACGCCGGCCTATGAAGACGCTGGGCCGACGATGGCCGACGGTGCGCAGATCGGGGTGGAGCGCACGGCTGTGCCCGTGGAGTGGGACCAGGTCAAGGACCAGTTGATGCGCTTGGCGAGCGATCTGGGACCGATCAACGGCGCGTCGGCCACCTCGCTGAGCCGCTTTGTCGACAGTGCCGCCGCAGCCATGAACGGCAACGGCGAGAAACTGCACGAGGCGATCAGCCAGTTGTCCGGTGTCGCAAAGATTCTGGGCCAGGGGAGCGGCGACGTCGTCGGCATCATCAAGAACCTGCAGGTCTTCGTCACGGCCCTGCGCGACAGCAACGCCCAGATCGTGGAATTCCAGGGGCATCTCGCCAATGTCACCAGTGTCGTCGACGGTAGCCGCTCCGATCTGGACGGGGCCCTGACGAACCTGGCGGATGCCGTGGGCAACGTTCGGAGATTCATCGCCGGCAGCCGCGACCAGACCGCCGAGCAGCTGCAGCGGTTGAACAACGTCACCCAGAATCTGGTGGACAACAAGACCAAGCTCGAGAACGTCCTGCACGTCGCACCCAATGCGATCGCCAACGGCTACAACATCTACAACCCCGACAGCGGCACGGCAGTCGGCGCGTTCGCACTGTCAAACTTCTCCGATCCGGTGTCGGTGGTGTGCTCGGCCATCGCTGCGGTGAAGAATGCCACCGCAGCGGAATCGTCGAAGCTGTGCTCGCAGTACCTCGGACCCGCCCTGTCGTTGATCAACTTCAACTACATGCCGATGCCGTTCAACGCCTATCTGAGGAAAGCGCCCAGCCCGGAGAACCTGGTGTACACCGACCCCAACCTGGCACCTGGCGGGACCGGCGGGCGTCCGCAGCCGTACGCAGATCAACCGCCGGCCGTGTCGGCCTACACAGGTGCTGGTGACGTGGCACCGCCGGCCGGCTGGGGCACGCCCCCCGGGGCGCCCGGTGCGTACGCACCCAACGGATTCCCTGCGACTCCCGCTCCCGCGTTGTTCCCGGGCGCACCGATTCCTCCCGGCCCGCCCGCGCCGGGCGGTGCACCGAAGACGTTGCAGGACATGTTGCTTCCTGCAGAAGCCGCCCCGAACCCCGCACCGCCGGCCCCAGGAGGCAACCCATGATCACTCGGCGGTCGCTGACCCGCCTAACTGCGGTAGCCGCCTGTTCGGTGGTGGCGCTGACAGGCTGTGCGTTCCACGGGCTGAATTCACTGCCGCTGCCCGGCACCGTGGGCCGCGGGTCTGACGCGACGGTCTACCACGTCGAACTCGCCAACGTCGGTACGCTGGAATCTAATTCGCCCGTCATGATCAGTGACGTCATCGTGGGCAGTGTCTCCCGGATGGTGGTGAAGGGCTGGCACGCGGATGTGGAGGTGTCGGTCAAACCCGACATCGTCATTCCGGCCAACGCCGTCGCCACCGTCGGGCAGACCAGTTTGTTGGGCTCCATGCACATCGCGCTCGATCCTCCGGCGGGACAGTCCCCGTCGGGTCGGCTGGCTCCGGGGACCACCCTCGAGCTCAACCGCACGTCGACCTACCCATCGACCGAACAGACCCTGTCGTCACTGTCGGTGCTCGTCAACGGTGGAGGCCTGGGCAAGATCGGTGACCTGGTCACCGAATTCAACGCCGCGCTCAGCGGGCGCGAAGACAAGATCCGCGATCTGCTCACCCGACTCGATGACATCGTCGGGATGTTCGCCGACCAGCGGGACGACATCAACGCCTCGGTCACAGCACTGAACCGGTTGGCCGGCACGCTGTCCGGACAACAGGAAGTGATCACCACCGCGCTGCAACGGATCCCTCCGGCGCTGGACATCCTGGTCAAGCAGCGCCCCCGCATCACCACTGCGTTGGAGAAGTTCGGTCGGTTCAGCGACACCGCAACCAATCTCGTCAACGCCACGCGGGACGACCTGCTGACCAACCTTCGCAACCTCGAACCGACGGTGAAGGCACTGGCCGACGTTGGACCGAACCTGGGCACCGTGCTGGCATATGCGCCGGCGTATCCCTACCCGCAGAACTTCATCGACCGGGCGATCCGCGGGGATTACCTCAACGAGTTCATCACCTTCGACTTCACCGTTCCGCGGCTGAAGCGGGGATTGTTCCTGGGCACCCGATGGGGCCAGGAGGGAATGCCTCTGACCCCGGCGCCGGGCGATCCCTGGTTTGCCAACTACACGAAGGACCCGCTGGGCATGCCGCTGACGCCGACACCGCCGGCGGTCGCCACGATGCCGCCGCTGGTCGACCCCGCGCCGGCGGACGGACAGTCCGCTCAAGCGGCTCCGGTTGCGCAGTCGGCAGCCCCTGCGGATCCGGCGGCAGCGCCTGAACCGCAGCCTGACTTGCCTGTCGCCGCTGTGCCTTCCGAACCTGTAGCGCCAAATGAAGGTGGCAACTGATGCTCACCCGTTTCATCCGAATCCAGCTGGGCATCTTCGCGGTGGCCTCAGTCATCGGCATGGCGCTGATGGGCATCGTCTACATGCAGGCCCCCACTCTGCTGGGGATCGGGCGGATGACGGTGACCCTGCAACTGCCCGGAACCGGTGGGCTCTACCAGTTCTCGAACGTGACCTATCGCGGCGTACAGATGGGGAAGGTCACCGAGGTGCGGCCCACCCGCGAGGGAGCGGAAGCCACCCTGTCGCTCAACACCTCACCCAAGGTGCCCGCTGATCTGCACGCCGCGGTGCTCAGCGTGTCGGCCGTCGGCGAGCAGTACGTCGACCTGCAGCCCCGCAACGAATCGGGACCGTATCTGCACGACGGCTCGGTGATCCCGGCTTCCAACACATCGATCCCTCAGGCCGTGGGGCCGATGCTCGATCAGGTCTCCTCACTCATGGGCAGCATCCCCAAGGACAAGATCAGCCCGCTGCTCGACGAAACCTTCAAAGCCTTCAACGGTTCTGGAAACGACATGGGGTCGTTGCTCGATTCATCGTCGAGACTGATCGCCGAGGCGAGCGCCGCCTCCGACCAGTCCCGTGCCCTCATCGACGACGGTGCGCCCCTCCTCGACGGGCAGGCCGAATCGGTTGACGCAATACGTACCTGGGCGCGCAGCATGGCCGGCATCACCAAGCAGGTCGCCGACGACGACCAGCACGTGCGCACCCTGCTCAAAGATGGGCCAGGTGCCGCCGACGAAGCGTCCCGTCTGTTCAATCAGGTCAAGCCCACCTTGCCGCTGCTACTGGCCAATCTGTCCAGCCTCGGCCAGGTCGGGGTGACCTATCGCCCCGCGCTGGAGCAGCTCCTCGTGCTGCTGCCGCCGTCCATCGCCGCCACACAGTCATACGGTGCGCCGAAGAACAACCCGGTCGGAATGTCGTTGGGCGACTTCACCCTGAACATAGGTGACCCGCCGGCCTGCACCGTCGGTTTCCTGCCGCCGTCGTCGTGGCGGTCTCCGGAGGACACCAGCGACATCGACACCCCCGACGGGCTGTACTGCAAGCTGCCGCAGGATTCACCGATCGGTGTGCGCGGCGCACGCAACTACCCGTGCATGGGTAAGCCGGGAAAGCGCGCTCCCACAGTCGAAATCTGTGACAGTGACCGGCCCTACGAGCCACTGGCGATGCGCCAGCACGCCCTCGGTCCCTACCCGATCGATCCCAACCTGCTCGCCCAGGGGATCGCGCCGGACTCCCGCGTCGACCGGGACACCTTCATCCACGGCCCCATAGAGGGCACACCGGGTCCCCCTGCCGCCCTGCCGCCGGGTGAAGCGCCGCCAGCCGCACCGACTGGGGAGGCGCCGCCGAGCGACGGCGGAGCGCCGACGATGGCGCCGAGTGCGTTCACCCCCAACGGATCCGGCGGACCCTCGGTGGCCATCGCCACTTATGACCTGCAGACGGGCCGGTACGCCACACCGGACGGGAAGGTGTATCGGCAGGCCGATCTCGTGCCGCGCACCGGTGAGGAGACCTGGAAGGATCTGTTCACCACCTGATCCGGGGTCGATCACAAACACCCACGCACAGCCACTTTCCTATCGCAACGATGATGCAGGCCAACCTCAACTGCGCTGCAACAGTTCTACGATCGAGGATCGGTGGTCCGATGTGTATCCGCCGGCAAACAGGTCGGCAGCGAGATCAGGCTTGCGGGTGAACTGTTGTAGCGCAGGGTATCTGGACCGTTGTGATCAGGCCGTTTTCACCAGCTTGAACGGCATCGTGATGAACACGACCCGGCTGCTGCCGCATGACCCGCTGACGCCGGTCGTCGAATCCTCACCCAGCAATGTCGTCGACGCCGGGTCGGTTGCGGTGGCGTCCGCATTCGATGGGAAGAAACGGAACACTTGCAGACCCGGGCCCGAAGTGCCGTCCCCGCATGGCTGCCAGTTGTCTACCGTCTTCTTGACGAACCAGACGCCGCTCTTCTGGTAGATCGGGGCGCTCCAGCCCCAGTCGGTGTCGACCGTGCCGGTGCACTCGCTCGGGTAGCTGCAGGTCGTCGAGATGGTCCAGGTGCCACGAATGCTGGCCTCATCGTGGAAGATGTCGTTCGTCTTCGCCCATTCACCGTTCGACGTCGCGACGTAGGTGCCGTTGAGCCCCCAACTCGGGGACGCTCCGGCGACGGGGCTGCCGATACTGCCCATTGCAACGGCGGTGAGTAACCCTGCGCCAACAAATGCCGTCGACACCCGCATGACCCTGCTCCTCTGAACGCCGGCCACGGGCGGTCGCCGTGGCAGTGTTCACTGTCCAGCTTCTGGCGTGTTTTTACAGTCGATGTCCCACCCAGTGGGTTATCCACCGGCAGGTGGATTCAGTCGTGCCACAGTGTCGTTCGTGCGGATACCGGTGGCAGCCACGGCAGGGCTGCTTGTCGCGGCGGCGATGGTCGCCCCAGCCCCAGCGGGTGCAGAACCTGTCGGATGCAGTGAACCCTCGTGCGTGCCCGGGATCACCGGGGGAGTCGTGCTCGGTGCGCCGTGTGCGGATACGGCGTACTACGTCTTCGGCACCACCTCGTGGGGCCGGTTGGTCTTCTGCGGGTCGCCGCGCCGATACGAGCCCCGTTATTTCCGGTCACCGCCGATGAAAGGCATCCGTGAGGAGAGCGCGCCATGCACAGCGGCCGAAAAGAGCTCTGTCGCACAGGCGCCCGACGGGCTCTTCTTGAGCTGCGTGGCAAGTGACGGATCGAGCAGGTGGCTTCGTGGCGACCTCTGACGCGCGGGACCGCGCGGTGTTGAAGCGGCGGCGCAAGGGCGCGGTCGGCGTGTTGATTGCTGTCGCACTCGGCGCCGGCGTTCCCTTGGCGACACCAGCACACGCGGACGAGGACCCGATGCTGCATCGGGTGACCTACACGGTCACCGCCGAGCAGCCGACGACCGTCGGCATCTATTTCCGTGAGGTTGATCCACCGACGTGGGCGGACTACAGCCACAACCCGTACGAGTTCAGTCCCAAGGACGATCTCACGCTGGAACCGGGCAAGCCATGGATCCGCGAGACCACGCTCGCCGACCCCATGAAATGGGCCATGGTCACGGTCACCACGGCCGGACTGGCTCCCCACGACGCAGGCACCTTGCGGTGCGAATTGGCCATCGACGGAATCGTCGTGCACCGTGCCGCCGGTTCCAAGGGAGCTTTGTGTTCGCTGCGGACCTGGTGACGGTCGTCAGTTCCGTCGGGAGCCGATTTGTCCACTGGGTGGGACGGCTGCGTCGACGTTGATTGCTGCCGCACTAGCGTGTGGCAGCAATCACATCGGCCTTGAGGCGGCGGCAGTAACTGGTGCCATCCGCGACTGGCCGAGACAACCGGAGGTGCACTATGCGGTTACTCAGCCGCTCCGACGAGGCAACTGAGGCAGCCGTGCTCGATGACGCCGACTCGCAGCTGAGCGACGACGATCTGGAATCCTTGGATCAGGCTGAACCCGATGCTGACGGGACCGACCCCGAGTGTGACGGCAACACCGAATCTACGGGCGAGGACGGCAACCAACCGTCGGACGCAGACGAGAAGCGTAGGTGGCGTCCGAAACTCGCGACGGTGCTGGCAGGTCTGGCCATCCTCGTCAGCGCCGCTCTGCTGGCTGCCGGCGGATACATGGTCTGGTTCCACCTGCAGGTCGACCGTGAGCAACAGCGCCGCGCGGAATTCTCGGCAGCGGCGTCGCAAGCCGCCGTCACATTGATGTCGATCGACAGCGCCAAGGCGGAGGAGAACGTCCGGCAGATCGTCGACAACTCGACCGGACAGTTCAGAGAGGACATGGAATCGTCGGCCGAAGACCTGGTGAGAGCCGCGCAGGATTCGAAGGCGACGACGAAGGCGACGGCAAAGGCCACGGCGGTTCAGTCGATGGACGCGGACTCCGCAGTCGTTCTCGTCAGTACGGCGACCACGGTGAGCAACTCGGCCGGCGCCAATCAGCAGCCGCGCAACTGGCGGCTGAGCGTCACGATGGTCAAAGACGGAGGGCAGATCAAGATGTCGAAGGTGGAGTTCGTCCCGTGAGTACCAACACAGCAGAACCAGACGTCGAAATCCCTTCGGACACCGAATCAATCATCGAGGAACCACAGGCCGGCGCAGTCGACGCGCATGCCGACAACCCGGAGCGGTGGACCCGACGCATCGCGCGGCGGTGGCGACCGATTGCCGTTGTGTGCGTACTGTTGGCGTCGGCAGGTTCGGCAGCGGCACTTTACTTCGGCGCCTATCGGGCCGAACATCAGGCCGCCCAAGCGTCCACGACGGTGATTGACGCGGCCAGCGAAGGTTCGGTGGCGTTGTTGTCCTATGCACCAAACAGTTTGGATCAGGACTTCGCTACGGCGAAGTCCAAACTGACCGGTGACTTCCTGGATTACTACAGCGCGTTCGCCGACAAGTTCGTTGCGCCGGCAGCCAAGCAGAAGGATATTCAGGCCACCGCCGCGGTCGTTCGCGCTGCCCCGGTCGACGTGCAATCCGACACCGCGGAGGTGCTGGTCTACCTTAATCAGGCGACTACCAGCCGCGACAATCCTGAACCGGCGCAGGCTGCCAGCGCCGTGAAGGTCGGGCTTACGAAAGTCGATGGTAGTTGGCTGATCTCGTCCTTCGATCCGATCTAGCTACCTCGACCTCAAAAAGGCTTTTTCAGGTCGAAGTAGCTAGGGTCCGCGTACTCGCGTGACTTCGTCAGCGCAGTCGTTGCCGATGGGTTGCCAGGGGTCGGGGTCGTCGTATGTGTATGTGTCCTCGCGGGATTCGATCGGCGGTAGGCCGTCATCGAGCAGCATCCACTCGGGCGGTAGGTCTGGGTCGCACGCTTCTGTGTCCCAGAGGTGTTCGACGTTGGGTGCGATGGGTGTGGGTTGGTCGAAGTCGTTGAACCACTCCAGGTTCCACTCCGGGTCCCAGTGTGTATCCCACTCCGGGACGCGCTCGAGGCTACATTCCAGTTCCCACTCCGGGGCGTGCGCTAGGTTCCATTCCAGTTCCTGTTCAGGGTGCAGTGTCAGGTCTGGCTCCGGTTCCCATTCGGGGCCTGGCTGCGGGTCCCGCGCCAGTTCCTGTTCTGGTGCGCGCGTCGATTCGGGCGCGGGATCGTGGGTCGGGTTCTGCGCCGGTGGTGCCGGTGCCGGTTCCGGGCCTGCGTCTGATTCCGGCTCCTCGTCGGGTGGTGGTTGGTCCTCGGGTGGGGCCAGGAGCAGTTCGGGGCGGTGGTGGTAGTTGATGCGGTTCTGGCCGTGGTCCAGCCCCGGCGGCGGCTGCCATTCGACTTCCCCGCGGTCGTTGATGGTGGTGGTGTAACCGCCGTCGGCGTCGACCAGGCGATTGTCGGGCCCACACGCCAGGGCCATCTCATCGACGTTGGTATGCCCGCCGGCAGCCCAGTCGGCCTCGCCGTGATGGGCCTGGCAGCCGTAAGCACCGACGGTGCAGCCCGGTTTCGTGCAACCCCCGTCACGAGCGATCAACACGATCCGCTGCGCCGGGCTGGCGACACGGCGGGCCCGGAAATAGTCGAGAGCTGATCCGGTGGCCTGGTCGAACACCACCAGATGATGATTCGCGTGCGATCCCATCCGGATGACGTCCTTGATCGGAACCTTGGTGCCGCCACCGCTCACCCCGATCCCGGCACGCGATTCCAGATCCTGCAGAGTCGTGCGAATGATGATCGACACCGGTAAACCGTTGAGCTGACCCAGATCACCGCTCATCAACGCGATCCGCCCGACGACGATCAGCGCGTCGTGCTGGCGTTGGGCCAGGGTGCGCTGATCGTTGTCGATCTGCGCCTGGGTCGGGGTGCCGGAGGTGCAGGGTTCCTCATCGTCGGGGTTGCACATGCCGGGGGCAGCGAACTTGGCGAACAGCACCTCCCACACCGCAGCAGCTTCCGGGGTCAGATTCGCCGTCAGCGCCGTCATCGCATCCCGGCCCTGCTTGCCGACACTGGCCCCGCGTTTGCGGGCACGTTCGGTGTCGTCGGGTTCGGGGCCGTCCTGATCGAGCAGGAACAGGCGCAACTCCGCGGTGTCTTTGAGTTCCTTGGGCCCTACCCCGACAGCGACCCGCACCAGGTCGCCTTCGAACTGCTCGCGGGTCACCTGGTCGACGAACCCCGGAAGCCGGTTGATCGCATCACGCAGCACCCGCACGTGATCGGCGTTGATCTGCCCGGCCGACTGTGCGGCGGCGACCGCCGCCAGTACCGGGGGCAGGGCTTCACCGGTCAGCGCGCGGCGCGGCCCCAGTTCGGCGGCCTCTGCCAGGCGCCGGCCGGCGTCCGAGCCCGACAACCGCCAGCGGATCCGCAGCACCTCATTCCACGACTTGGCGCCCATCTCGCGGGGTGTGGTCTCGGCCTGCAACTGCGCCAACATCCGATGGGACAGCGCAGGCAGCTGACACGTCAGGGCCTCGTACTCGTCCATGACCGCGACCAGTTCGGCCCGGGTCAGCGAGGAGAAGTCACCGGCGGCGAACGCGTCGAACGCGGCCCGCAACGCCGCTACTGCCTGGACCGCACCCGCCTGCATGATTCGAACATACATTCGACCACCGACAAGTATGGCCGCAGTCTTCTAGGCCCGCAATCGACTCAGGGTCAGTGCGTGTCGTGCTTGGGCAGCAATGTCTCGTGTGCCGAAGACGTTGCGGCGCGGAACAACACCGCGATCAGGGCTAGCGCCCCGACTGCGACAACCGGGATGGTCCACAGCCGGCGGGTCATCACGGCCGACCCGCACTTGTCCGCGTACTCCTGGCCGGCGGCGTTGGCCTGCACCAGGTGCGCCGAATACCCGGAACCGCAGGGGATCTGCATACCGAACTGATCGAAGTCATCGAGGTAGACCGGCAGGCTCAGCAGGTACAGCCCGATGGCGAGCACCACTGCCCCGGCGATTCCGATATAGACGGCACGAAAACTCACCGTTCCCCCTTCACGTCATACATACGTCGGTGAACAACAACACCGGCCACGAGACGATCGCCCCCAGGAAGGACACCACCGCGTCGAGGCCGCCCATCGATGGCAGATGGTCGGTGTGCGTGCCGGACCAGACGGTACCGATCAACAGGTAGGGCACGCCGAGCACCACAGCTACGACGATCAGTTCGCCGAGAGCGACGCGGTGGGCCAGCAACCTCCGTAACTTGGCAAACACGTGACCCCCGTCTGGCCTCAACGCCATCTATGTTAACGCCTATTCTCTACCGAACTACCATTTTGACCCGGCTGTTCGGTCCGTTAGTGTGACGGAATGGCGCGCATCTCGCCCCGGTCGATCGGCAGCGGTGGCGATGGTGTGCGGCGTCGCCCCAAAGACCGAAAGGCGCAGATAGCGCGGGCCTCGGCGGAGTCTTTCAGCGCTCTGGGCTATCACGGCGTGAGCATGGAGGCCATTGCCTCGCGGGTCGGGATTTCTGCGGCCGCGTTGTACCGGCACTATTCGAGCAAGTACGAACTGTTCCGCGACGCCGTGCTGAACCTCAGTCAGCAACTTGTCGACGGGACGGCGTTCGCCGACGACGCCGAGGGCGACCCGCGGGAGCGGTTGCGCCTCATCGTCGCTGCGCTCAGTGACACTGCTTTGGTTAATCGCGAATCCGGCGGTCTGTACCGCTGGGAGGCGCGTTATCTGCGTGGCGACGACCAGAGCACCCTGGACGCGCAGGTGCGGACGGTGCACCGGCGGATTCACCGCCCGCTGATGGAATTGCGGCCCGAAATGAGCTCGCGGGCCCGCTGGACCCTGTCGACTGCGGTGCTCGGCGTAATCGGCAGCGTCGTCGACCACAGGTCCAAACTGCCCGCCGGCCAGGTCCGCGCACTGCTCGCCGATATCTGCGACACCGTGCTGGCAGCCGAGCTGCCAGAGTTCCCCAACGCGACGGACCCCGTGGTGACGCCGCCGCCGGTCGTGACGGCGACGAAATACGAAGCGCTGCTGACCGAATCGATGCGGCTGTTCAATCAGAACGGCTATCGCGACACCACGATGGAGGACATCGCCGCAGCGGTAGGCATGCCCGCCTCGGGGATCTACCGGTATTTCTCCGGCAAGTCCGACATCCTGGCGGCCGGGTTCCGCCGCGCCGCCGACCGATTGTCGGGCGACATGGCCGAGGTGCTCGGCGCGGCGACGGACCCGGAGCAGGCGCTGGGTGCCCTCATCGACGGCTACGTGGCAAGATCCTTCGACCGCCCCGAGCTCGACTACGTCTACTACACCGAACGCCTCAACATGACGCCCGCCGACCAGAAGATCCTGCGCGACCTGCAGCGGGCGGCCGTGGAATCGTGGGTCGAGGTGGTCATGCCGGTACGCCCGCTGTGGAACGCGGGGCAGGCGCGCTTCGCCGTTCATGCGGCGATGGCGTTGGTGATCGACTTGGGCCGACTCATGAACTATGAGAATTCGGAGCAGGCCCGAGCCGTCGTCGCGGTCATGGTCGATATGACGCTGCTGGGCCGTTACCGGTTACGAACGGCGTTGCCGGCCAGGTAGGCCAGATAGCCGAGCGTGCCGACGGCGGCCAGCTTGCGGGTCTTGGGCAGCAGGAGACCCAGGCCGATGGCGGTCTCGATACCGCCATTGGTGTAGATGTGCTTCTGCGTGTCCGTGGGGAACGCCGACTTGGTGACCGACTCGAACAGCTGCGGCTTCACAAAATGTGAGACGCCAGCGCCGGCCACGCTGAGGCCGACGAGCTTGGTCAGTTTGGAGTTCTTGCCCTCTGCCATGTGTGATCCTCTCTGATCAGGCAAATGTGTAGTCGCTCAACGGGAACCGCGAAGCTTCGGAGACGGCCCGGCGGGTCGTCATCGGCCGGAGCAGCGTTGCCTCGCCGCTCGGATTGAAATAGTACGACCGTGCCGATGCGCAGTTTCCGAGGGTGAACAGGGAGTCGCCCAGCGCCTCGGTCATCCGATCCAGATATCGGGAGTTGGCCTGTTCGGTGACCTCGAACGTCGTCGCCTTCCGGCGCTTGAGTTCGCCGAACAACCGGTCCATCAGGTGCATCTGATACTCCATGGTGTTGAAGAAGTTCAGACCCAGGAACGCGTATGGACTGGCCAGGCTCAGGTAATTCGGAAAGTTCGGCATCGAGACGCCCTGGTAGGCCTGGAACCGGGTTTCGCGCCACCACTTTCCGAGATTGCGGCCGTCGCGTCCGATCACCTCGATGGCCGGGAAGTTGGCGTCCCACAGATCGAATCCGGTCGCCAGCACCAGGGTGTCGATGTCCGTCCGGGTGCCGTCTGAGTTGACGATCGCCCCTGGTTCTATCCGGTCGATTCCGCTTGCCTGCAGGTGCACGTGCGGTTTGGTGAAGGCGCGGTAGTAGCCGTTGGAGAACGTCGGGCGCTTGCAACCGAAGTCGTAGTCGGGGGTCAGCTTGCGGCGCAGTTCGGGGTCGCGGATCGAGGCGAACCGATGCAGCTTGGCGAGGTCGGCCGCGGCGATGTTGAACCGCCGGAAGTACCGGTGCTTGAGCACGGCGGTATCGACCATGAATGCGTAGATGGCGTCGGTGACCGCACGCACGGCCCGCTGGGTCAGCGGGACCCGGGCGAACAGCGCCTTGACCCGCTCGGAGAATCGCAGGTCGATCTTGGGGACGACCCAGATCGGCGTGCGTTGGTAGACCGTCAGGTCCGCGGCCTTGCGGGCCAGCTCTGGGATGAGCTGCACGGCAGTGGCGCCCGTGCCGATGATCGCGATCCGGCGGCCGTCGGGCTGGTAGCCGTCATCCCAGTCGGTGGTGTGGATGACCTTGCCGGTGAAGTCGGCGATACCGGGGATGTCGGGCGTGTGGGGCTGGGACAG
The DNA here is from genome assembly GCF_011745145.1 of Mycobacterium sp. DL440. Taxonomy (NCBI): domain Bacteria; kingdom Bacillati; phylum Actinomycetota; class Actinomycetes; order Mycobacteriales; family Mycobacteriaceae; genus Mycobacterium; species Mycobacterium sp. DL440. The sequence goes on from NZ_CP050191.1 coordinate 6,156,192, forward strand.
GAAGCCGGTGGCGGTGAGCAGGAAGCGTGTACTCACGGTCTCGCCACCGGCCAGGTTCACGTGCCAGAGGGCGGCCTCGTCATCCCAGTGGGCACCCTCGACGGTGGTGTTGAACCGGATGTGGCGGCGCACGCCGTACTTGTCGGCGACATCGTCGGCGTACTGCTTGATCTCGGTGCCGGTGGAGAACAGCCTCGACCAGTTCGGATTCGGCTCGAAGAAGTACGAGTACGTCGTGGTCGGCACGTCCACGGCCAGGCCGGGGTAGTGGTTGACGTACCAGGTGCCGCCCAGGTCGTCCTCGCGATCCAGGATCACGAAGTTCTCGATGCCCAGCCGTTTGAGCTGGATGGCGGCGCCGATGCCGGCGAATCCCGCGCCGACGATTACTGCCTCATACCCCGGGCTCATGCTGCAGACAGTACCGCAGGTATCGGGTACTTTGTCGAGGGCCTGATCGTGGCTGGTCAGGTACTGGCGGCGGACTGGCTGGCCATCCCGGCCACCTGATGCGCGGCACGCACAAAGGCCGGCTTCACCGTGTTGATCCCGTCGAGATAGCTGCCGACCAGGGCGGCGTCGCGCAGCAGCATCAGCGATGCGGCGATCTCATCCGGCTTGCCACGGCCGGTGGCCGCCTGTTCCAGGGCGCCGCGAAACCAGTTGCGGTGGGTGGTGATGAGTCGCCGGATCCGGCTGTCGGGGTCGGGATATTCGGCGGCGGCGTTGATGAAGGGGCAGCCGCGCGTGTGATAGCGCGCGACATCTTCCGCGATGCCCTCGATCACCAGCTCGAGCATGTCGGTGTCCGGCCCGGCGTGGGCCGCGGCCTCATCGAAATAGCCGCGGATAGTCGCGTCCTCGGCGGCGAGGTAGGCCTCGACGAGGTCCTCCTTGCCCCTGAAATGCCGGTACATGGTCGCTCGAGTGACCTTGGCCTCGGCGAGGATGCGGTCCACGCCGACGGAGTGGATGCCCTCGCGATAGAAGAGTTCGGTGGCGACGCGCAGGAGGCGCTCCCGCGCCGCGGAGGTCGGCGTCGATGTGGTCATGCCCACCACGGTACGCCGGGCTAGAACGTTCTTTCTGATCGCCGGGAATAGTTCGTCGGCGGCAGCGGTTAAGGGGAGAAGAACGATCGTTCTTTCTATGTAACGAGGAGACCGTAATGACCACCATCACCGCCCGCGAGCTGGCCGAACTGCAACGAGCCAATGCCTCCGATGCCCAACCGGTCGTCTTCGTTCACGGCCTCTGGCTGCTGCCGAGCAGCTGGGACACCTGGCGGGCGCTGTTCGAGGACCGTGGTTACGTCACTCTCGCACCGGGCTGGCCCGATGACCCGGAAAGCGTGGCCGACGCACGCCGCGACCCGTCGGTGTTCGCGCGCAAGACGGTTGCCGAGATCACCGAGCACTACGCCGAAGTGATCCGAGAGCTTGACCGGAAGCCCATCATCATCGGTCACTCCTTCGGCGGGTTGATCACCCAGAAACTCGCCGGCCTCGGGCTGTCGAAGGCGGCGGTCGCCATCGACCCGGCGCCGGGGCGCGGTGTGCTGCCACTCCCGGTATCGGCGCTGCGGGCGGCATTTCCCGTCCTCGGAAACCCCTTCAACTACGGCCGTGCGGTTCCCCTGACCCGCAAGCAGTTCCGGTTCTCGTTCGGTAACGCGGTTTCCGAGGAAGAGTCGAATCGGCTCTACAACGAGTACTCGGTGGCCGGCTCTGCCATACCGTTGTTCCAGGCCGCGCTGGCCAACTTCAACCCCGCATCCGAAACCAAGGTGGACAACAAGGCGCTGGATCGCGGTCCGCTGCTGATCATTTCGGGCGAAAAGGACAACACCGTGCCACGGGCCATCTCCCACGCCGCGTTCAAGCGGCAGACGAAGAACCCGGACGTCACCGAGTTCGTCGAGATTCCGGACCGCGGGCACTCGCTGGTGATCGACAGCGGCTGGCGCGCCGTGGCCGAGACGGCGCTCGACTTCATCAAGCGGGCCTGACCCGGCCGGCCCGACCGGACCCCGTCACCTCAGCGTGGCGGGGTTCAGTCGTCGATGTGCGTCGGCGGGTCGGCGAAGGTGGAATCCGTGGGCGCGTACTCATGGCCAGGACCCATCAGATCGCAGCGCTTGACCGGCACCAGGTGGGAGCTGAAGCCACTGGGCACGTAGCCCCAGGTTCCCACGCACCGTTCCCAGGTGCCGTCGGGCTGGACGGGTTTGTCGCACTTACTGATCACCGGACCGCCGTACTGGCACCCGGCGCCGGCTGGTGGCGCCGCGGCGAGCAACCCCCCGGCCAGCAGCGCGACAGCTACGCCGCCGACGATGTAGAGCTTCATGAAGATCTCCCTGTCCTATCCGTGTGGGTGTCGCCAGCGCTGTGGATCGCATTCCAAACCTGCTCGGTCCCAACTGGCCAGATCTGCCGCAGCAGTGTAGGTCGATTGCAGGAAATCCATCAGGGCGGTGCGCCTGGACCAGTTGACGCCAGAACAAGGGGCTTGCCGAGATTCGCGTTACAATGCCCAGTTGTTGCAGGGCGGTGAAGGTTTCGTCGTAGAAGGTCACCTGCCACCAATGATTGATCAGTGGTGATTGCGTCAGCCGGATCTTCCCTACGATCTGTGTCCACATGTGCAGGGTGTCGCGGGTGGGCTCCCAATCCGATACCCGTAGCGCGGGCCAAGCGTTGCCTGGACGAGCGTTCATGGGACAGATGCCACCTTCCGCGTCGACGATTCGTCGATCTCCAACCTCGGTGACGCAAGCCTAGCCGCGCGTCACCGAGGATTACCGCGGAATGGTGGCACTCCTCCTTGTGATGCGAGCCAGGATGGGCTCGGCGGCGATGACGGTGAAGGGGGTCTCCACCGGAAAGTCGTCCTGCAGTGAAGTCACACCGGCCTCGCGCACGATGGTCGCCAGGGCCAGGGTGGCCTCGAGCATGGCGAAGTGATCGCCGACGCAGGACCGCGGGCCACCGCCGAAAGGCAGGTATTGCCAACGGTTTCGGCCGGCCGAGCGCTCAGGGCTGAACCGGTCCGGGTCGAAGGTCAGCGGATCATCCCACAGCGCCGGATCGCGGTGCATGACGTAGAAGTTGACCATCGCCATCGTGCCGGCCTCGGCGCGGTAGCCGTCGACCGTCATCTCCTCGTTGAGCATCCGCGGCGTACCGGCGCCGGGCGGGCACAGGCGCAATGCCTCGTGCAGGACCCGCACAGTGTGTTCGAGGTGCGGCACATCCTCGGGAGTCAGTGTTCGTTCGCCCAGCGCCGCGACTTCGTCGTACACGCGGGACTGCAGATCGGGATCGCGGCCCAGCGCCCACAGCGAATAGCACAGCGTCGTCGAGGTGGTGTCGTGCCCGGCGAGCATGAAAAGCACCAGTTCATCGCAGATTTCGTCGTCAGTCAGTGCTCGGCCGGTGTCCGGGTCACGGGCCTCGATGAGCGCGCGCACGAGCGGCGCATCCCGATCGGGATCCGCGCGCACCGCGGCGAGGATCTCGGCGGCCAGGCGATGCAGGCAGGCATTGGCCGCTTTGGCCCGGCGTTGACCGCCGGTGGGCACCCACTGCGGAAAGTTGACCGGACGGACCGACCGATCGGAGATCCACGACAACGCGGTACGTAGCGCGGGGCCCACATCGTCGGCGCGCTCGTCGAGATCCAACCCGAACACCGAGCGGCCCAGCGCACGCAGCGTGAGCGCCCGGCAGGCGACGTCCAGATCGACCGTCGTCCCGTCGCGCCAGCCGTCTGCGATCGAGTGCGCCGCGGCGGCCATGTGCCCCGCATAGCGCGGGACGTTCTGCTTGGTGAACATCGGCTGTAGCGTCCGCCGCCGGGGCAGCCAGCGCTCATGCGGCAGATTCAACAGGTTGCCGCCCATCAGCCGGCGCAGCTCGACCATGTTGAGGGCGCTGCCGCGATCGGCGACCGAATCGCGGCGGCCGAGGACATCGCGGGCCCCTTGCGGGGAGGTGACCAACAGGACCGGGGGGATCAGCCAGCGCGGGCCCAGCACCAGCCGGCTGACGGGACCGCCTGCGTCGCGCAGCCGCTGATGTCCCTCGATGAAGGACCGCATCGCCCTGATCAACTGGCGGTAAGGCAAGGGATTGCGCGGAGCCAGCGGCAGCGTGGCTGTCGCCGGAGCGGGCTGAATCTCGACCATGTGCCGAGTGTCTGCCCGCCCGGTCAGCGGCCACTAGAGTAGTGCGTTACCCGATTTTCCCGGTGCGGGGGTTCTTGCTGGTAGCGATGCATGTCACGGTGCGGTCCCCACGTTGCCAGGAGTCCACGGTCGGGTACAGGACGAACAGCTGGATCCCGGTTTCGCCATTCGCGTCGGGGGCGTACTGGGCCAGCGCCGGCGCACATTTGTCGGCGTACTTCACCACCGCGGCATCGCCAGGGAAATCCCCATCGGGCAGTGGCAGCACGGCGAACACCTCACCTTTGTGCGGCTGATCGCAACCCACTGTCTTGACGTACAACACCCGGCTGCTGTCGGGTATCTCGGTCAGGCAATCACCCGAACGGACCTGGCTGGCCTCGGTGGCGCCGCGGTCCCGGGCCAGGTAGAACACCGCGCCGGCGGCGATCACGATTGCGACCAGCACCACGACCGCCAACAGCACCCACTTGAGCGCCGGGGACTTCTTCGGTGTCGCTGAGAACTGGTCGGGGCCGGTGGAATACGGCTGCGGCGGGGGTGGCGGGTAACCGTGAGGCGGCGGGCCCTGCGGTCCAGGGGGACCGGACGGGTAGGTCATGGCTCGACGATATCGAGTGCCCGCAGCGCCGCGTCGACCGCAAGGGCCGGCACGTTCAGGCGCTTCGATCCGAGGTCGTGACGGGCACCCTCGATGACGACGAGTTCGGTCGGGCCGCTCACCAAAGCCGCGGCGGCCGTGAGCTCCTCGATCGTGCCGAACGGGTCGGAGGTGCCGTGGGTGAATACCGTGGGCACGGTGATGCCGGGCAGATGTTCGGTGCGGGCGCGTTCCGGCTTGCCCGGCGGATGCAGCGGGTAGGAGAAGAGGGCCAGCACGTCCGGGCCTGCCCCCGGTTCATTTCCTGCGCTGGCGACCATCGAGGTCATCCGCCCGCCGTAGGAATGCCCACCGGCGATCACAGGGCCGCCGGTGCGGCTGCGGGCCAGTGCGATCGCCTCAGCGATGCCTTCCTGGTCGCCTGCCGCCGATCCCGACGGCGGTCCCTTGGGCCGGCGGCGGCGGTAGGGCAGGTTGTAGCGGATGGCCAGCCAGCCGCGGGAGGCCCACTCGTCGCAGATCTTGACCAGCATCGCGGAGTCCCGGTTGCCGCCGGCTCCGTGGGTGAGGACCACAATTCCCCGCGCCGGTCCCTCGGGTTCGTGGGCGACCCCCGCAATCGCGTCGAGGTTCATGACTGCAGCCGGAACAGGGCGTTCACCGGGCCGTGGCCGTGGCCCAGCGGATAGGCGGACCGGATACCTTCGGTCACCCAGGCCTTGCCGAACTCCACCGCCTGGGGCACCGAATAGCCGTGTGCCAGTGCACAAGCCGTTGCGGCCGCCAGGGTGTCGCCGGCTCCGTGGTCGTTGCCGGTATCGATCCGCGGCGCGGCGAACTCGTGGAACTCGGTGCCGTCGAACAGCAGATCCGGACTGGCCGACGACGAGCGCAGGTGCCCGCCCTTGACCAGCGCCCACTGCGGACCCAGCGCGTGCAGTGCGCGCGCCGCGTCCCGCTGCGAGGCCTCGTCGACGACCTCGATGTCGACCAGCAACCGGACCTCATCGAGATTCGGGGTGACCAGTGTGGCCAGCGGGAACAGCTCGGTGCGCAACGCGTCGAGGGCGCTGTGGTGGAGCAACGGATCGCCGTGCATCGAAGCGCACACCGGGTCGACGACCAGTGGCACTGCTCCGGCCAGGCCTTCTGAACGCCACGTCTCGGCGATCGTGGTGATGATCTCCGAGGACGCCAGCATGCCGGTCTTGGCGGCCTGGATCCCGATATCAGTGACGACCGCGCGCATCTGATCCGAAACTATATCGATCGGGATCTCGTGAAAACCCTTGACGCCGACGGAGTTCTGCACCGTCACCGCGGTGACGGCGACGCAGCCGTGCAGGCCGAGCATTGCGAAGGTCCGCATGTCGGCCTGGATCCCGGCGCCACCGCCGGAATCGGACCCGGCGATGGTCATCACCCGCAGCGGGGTGTCACCCGCGGGCACCAATGGCAAGAAGTTCACGTCGGCCTCACGTGGTCAAGGGTAGATAGACACGGTTCCCGTGGTCGGCGAACTCCTGGGATTTCTCGGCCATCCCGCGTTGGATGTCCTCGGGGGCCACCCCGTCCGGATAGGCATCCCGGATGTCCTGTGTGATGCGCATCGAACAGAACTTGGGGCCACACATCGAGCAGAAGTGCGCGGTCTTGGCCGGTTCGGCGGGCAGCGTCTCGTCGTGGAACTCGCGCGCGGTGTCGGGATCCAGTGACAACGCGAACTGATCGTGCCAACGGAACTCGAAGCGCGCCTTCGAGAGTGCGTCGTCTCTTTCCTGTGCCCGCGGATGCTGCTTGGCCAGGTCCGCGGCGTGCGCAGCGATCTTGTAGGCGATCACGCCGTCCTTGACGTCCTTGCGGTCGGGCAGGCCCAGGTGTTCCTTGGGCGTGACATAACACAGCATCGCGGTGCCGGCCTGGGCGATGATGGCCGCCCCGATCGCCGAGGTGATGTGGTCGTAGGCCGGGGCGATGTCGGTGGCCAGCGGGCCGAGAGTGTAGAACGGCGCTTCCTCGCACCATTCCTCCTCCAGACGCACGTTTTCGACGATCTTGTGCATCGGGACATGGCCCGGGCCTTCGATCATCACCTGCACGCCATGGGATTTCGCGATCTTGGTCAGCTCACCCAGGGTGCGGAGCTCGGCGAACTGGGCCTCGTCGTTGGCGTCGGCGATCGACCCGGGTCGCAGCCCGTCGCCCAGCGAGAACGTCACGTCGTAGCGGGCCAGGATCTCGCAGAGTTCCTCGAAGTGGGTGTACAGGAACGACTCGGTGTGATGCGCCAGGCACCAGGCCGCCATGATCGACCCGCCGCGGGACACGATGCCGGTGACACGCTTGACCGTCAGGGGGATGTAGCGCAACAGCACTCCGGCATGCACCGTCATGTAGTCGACACCCTGCTCGCACTGCTCGATCACGGTGTCGCGGTACATCTCCCACGTCAACTTGGTGGGGTCGCCGTTGACCTTCTCCAGTGCCTGATAGATCGGCACGGTCCCGACGGGGGCCGGGGAGTTGCGCAGAATCCACTCTCGGGTCAGGTGGATGTCCTTGCCGGTCGACAAGTCCATGATGGTGTCGGCGCCCCATCGGGTGGCCCACACCATCTTGTCGACCTCCTCGCCGATCGACGAGGTGACTGCCGAATTACCGATATTGGCATTGACTTTCACCCCGAATGCCTTGCCGATGATCATCGGCTCGATCTCGGGGTGATTGTGGTTGGCGGGTATCACGGCGCGCCCCCGTGCTACTTCGGCACGCACCAATTCAGCCGAAACACCTTCGCGCTCAGCGATGTACGCCATTTCGGCGGTGATCTCCCCGGCGCGGGCCCGCTGCAGCTGGGTGCCGCGATCTTTGTGTACTCCGGGCCTTGGCGGCAGGCCGGTGCTCAGGTCGATCACCGCACGCTCATCGGTGTACGGGCCCGAGGTGTCGTACAGGTCCAGATGCTCGGAGTTGGTGAGGTTCACCCGGCGAAACGGCACCTGGAGCGTCGTGCCGTCATGGTTGACCTCGCGATAGACCTTGGTGCTTCCGGTGATCGGGCCGGTGGTCACCGATGGGTCGACCGTGCCCCCGGAAGAGGCGTCAATAAAACTACTCATTTATTCATCTCCCTACGCCGGCATTACCCGGTCAGGTTCGTACGGTCGACGGGCGTACCCGTCCTCTCAGTGCGCTCGTGCGCACTCCCGCGTGTGGTTTGCAGGGCCCAACCTAGCGCAGAGGGGGCGGCGGAGGGAACCGGATGCCACCGTTTCCGACGTCAGGGCTGTATTGAGCGTGGCGGCACGACCCTGGTGTCGAAACCGGTGAAGCGGAGGCACCGTGGAGTTGCCCCGGCTTGATTTGCATAGCTAATATATGTGTTTTGCACGTTTTGGGTCGCCCGCTGGCCCTGGATATAGCCCTTGAAGCGATACGAGATGCGAACACCACATGACGACTGAAGCTGAACACAGCAGCCCGCCAGGCGCGGGCGGCACCGCCGAGGCCGAGACCGCCGACAGGCGCAAACGGATGGATCATGACCACCCGTTCTACAAGTGGGTGGTGCTGTCCAACACCACGTTGGGCATCCTGCTGGCTTCCATCAACGCCTCGATCGTGTTGATCTCGCTGCCGGCGATCTTCCGCGGCATCGGGTTGAACCCGCTGGCCCCCGGCAACGTCAGCTATCTGCTGTGGATGCTGATGGGCTACCTGGTGGTGACAGCCGTGCTGGTCGTGCCGTTCGGACGTCTCGGCGACATGTACGGCCGGGTCCGCATCTACAACCTCGGCTTCGTGGTCTTCACCCTGGCGGCGATCGCGCTGTCCTTCGACCCGTTCCAACTCGGTGGCGGTGCGGTCTGGTTGATCGGTTGGCGCGTGATCCAGGGCGTCGGCGGCGCCATGCTGATGGCCTCGTCGTCGGCGATCCTCACCGACGCCTTCCCGGCCAACCAGCGCGGCATGGCGCTGGGCACCAACATGGTGGCCGCCGTCGCCGGGTCGTTTCTCGGGTTGCTGATCGGCGGCTTCCTGTCCGAGTGGCATTGGAAGGCCATCTTCTGGGTGGGTGTCCCGATCGGCATCATCGGCACCATCTGGAGCTACCGCTCACTCAAAGAACTCGGTGTCCGCACCGCCGGACGGCTCGACTGGGCCGGCACGCTGACCTTCGGGCTGGGCCTGACGGTGCTGCTGATCGGCATCACCTACGGCATCCAGCCCTACGGTGACTCGACCACCGGTTGGACCAGCCCGTGGGTGCTGGGCTCCATCGCCGTCGGACTGTTGCTGTTGGTGGCGTTCTGCATCGTCGAGCTGAAGGTGTCGTCGCCCATGGTCGACGTCCGGTTGTTCAAATCGGCCGCGTTCGGGATGGGCAACCTGGCCGGGCTGATGTCCTCGGTGGGCCGTGGCGGGCTGCAGTTCATGCTCATCATCTGGTTGCAGGGCATCTGGCTGCCGCTGCACGGCTACAGCTTCGAGTCCACGCCGCTGTGGGCCGGCATCTACCTGTTGCCGGTCACCATCGGGTTCCTGGTCGCCGCGCCGATCGCCGGATCGCTGTCCGATCGCATCGGCGCGCGGCCGCTGACCGTCGGCGGCATGCTGCTGATGGCAGCCACCTTCGTGGCGCTCCTGCTCATCCCGGTCAACTTCGACTACTGGGTGTTCGCCATCCTGGTGTTCCTCAACGGCCTCGGCGGCGGCATCTTCACCGCCCCCAACACCGCGGCCATCATGTCGAGCGTGCCGGCCGATCAGCGTGGGGCGGCCTCCGGTGTGCGGTCCACCTTCTTCAACGCCGGCAACTCGCTGTCGATCGGCATCTTCTTCTCACTGATGATCGTCGGGCTGGCCAACACGTTGCCCGCGGCATTGACCACCGGCCTGACAGGGCAAGGTGTTTCGGCCTCGGTGGCCCACGACGTGGCGAACCTGCCCCCGGTCGGCAGCCTGTTCGCGGCCTTCCTGGGCTACAACCCGATGGCCGAACTGCTCGCGCCTTCCGACGCGCTGCACCAGCCGGGCGTGAACGCCGACGTCATCACCGGACAGACGTTCTTCCCACAGCTGATCACCGAGCCGTTCCATTCCGGCCTGACGGTGGTGTTCGCTGCCGCGGCGGTGATGATGGTGATCGGCGCGGTGGCGTCGATGTTCAGTGCGGGCCGCTATGGGACGGAGGCTGGAGCCGACAATCAGGCCTGAGAGGCCGGAGCCGACAACGAGGTCTGAGACACCGACCTACACTCGGGCTCGTGACCACCACACAGCGCCGCGGATTCAACGACGCCATCACGCGCTTCTGGAGTTTCGCCGCACCGGCCTACGACCAGGGCTGCCTCCAGCGGTGGGTGTACCGACCCGCCCAGGATGAGGTGATCGCCCAGCTGCAGCAGCGCGGTGCCCGTCAGATCGCCGATGTCGCCTGCGGTACCGGCATCCTGGCCGACCGTATCCAGCGCGAACTACTCCCTGATGAGGTCTACGGGCTGGACATGTCCGAGGGCATGCTCACTCAGGCCGGCAAGCGGACCGATGAAGTGCGGTGGAAGTCGGCCCCTGCCGAGGAACTGCCATTCCAAGACGGCTTCCTGGACGCGGTGGTGACGACCTCGGCATTCCACTTCTTCGACCAGCCTGCCGCACTTGCGGAGTTCTACCGGGTGCTGGCCCCCGGCGGCATGGCGGCGGTGGCGACGATGAGCCCACGTCGTACCTTCCTGCCGCTGCACGCGTTGTCGGCCGACCTGGGGGCACCCGCGCACAGCCCCACCGAGAAGGAGATGCGCGCGCTCTTCGAGGCGGCCGGATTCACCGTCGCAGAACAGCATCGGGTACGCCGGCCGATATGGACGCCGATCTCCGACGCCATCACTGTGGGCGTGAAGCCGTCGTGACCGAGAACGACGACAGCCAGCCTCAGATCAGCGGTTCGGTGCAACTGCGCCGCGATCGCTGTGCCACTACGACCGCCGACCAACGGATGCTGGACCGGCGCGGCCCCACCGATTGGGTGCACACCGATCCGTGGCGGGTGATGCGCATCCAGGGCGAGTTCGTCGACGGTTTCGACGCCCTCGCTGAAATGCCAAGGGCTGTCACGGTTTTCGGATCGGCCCGCACGGTTCCGCATTCACCCGAGTACCGGTTGGGTGAGGAGCTGGGCATCGCGCTGGTGCAAGCGGGCTATGCGGTGATCACCGGGGGCGGACCGGGCTCGATGGAGGCGGCCAACCGCGGGGCCAGTGAGTCCGGCGGCTACTCCGTCGGACTCGGCATCGAACTGCCCTTCGAGCAGCACCTCAACCACTGGGTCGATCTGGGTATCAACTTCCGCTACTTCTTCGTCCGCAAAACCATGTTCGTGAAATACGCGCAGGCATTCGTGTGCCTGCCGGGCGGATTCGGCACCCTCGACGAACTGTTCGAAGCGCTGACCCTGGTGCAGACCCACAAGGTCACCAGGTTTCCGATCATCCTGCTGGGCGTCGACTACTGGTCGGGCCTGATCGACTGGATCCGCAACACCGTTCTGCGCGAAGGAAAGATCTCCGAATCCGACCTGGCCCTGATCCACTGCACCGACAGCGTGGCCGAAGCCGTGGAGCTCATCGCCGCGTCGGCGGGGTAGCCGACGAGTAGCGGCGCGGCTTCCCGGGCCCCAGCTCGGCCAACGTCGCCACCCGGGTCACCTCGACCGGGTGCCCGAGCAGAAGATCCAGCGCCTCGCGCACCCGGTGCTGGTCGCCGGACGCGATCACCGCCGAGACGCGGCCCTCCGCGTCCTGGCTGACGCTCCACCCGCGGGCGCCCGCGGCCTGCAGTTGCTGGGTGAGGTCGACGCAGGGCACCGCGACGCCCGTCGTCGACACGAAAACCGTTGCCTCCCTGCCCTCCAGCTCAGCCAGGGCGGGACGACCGCGATGGGTGACCAACCGCGCGTAGTCGCCGGTGCGGTAGCGCACCAGCGGCAGAAACTGGTTCTCTCCGCACGTCACCACGACCTCACCGGCCAGCACCTCGACGTGCACGCGGCGTTCGGCCACCACGAACGGTCCGCCGTCGTCGCTGACCGCGATGGGCCGGGTCTCGTGCAGGCCGTAGACATCCAGGACCGGGCAGTCGTACGCCGCCACGAGGGCCCGGCGCAACGGGGTGGTCAGCGTCATCGCCCCGGAGATCAGCGCCAGCGGCCGCAATACTGTGGCGAGCCCGGGTTCCAGCAGCACCTCCAGCGAGGTGGGCGTCCCGCTGATCACCTGTGGATCGGTGTGCCGCAGATAGGCATCGCGCTGCGTGCCGCCACCCGCCCACGCAGCCGGATGCAGGTTCAGCCGGGCCATCAACGCCTCGTCGAAACCCGGGACCACCGAGGCGTAGGTAAACGCCTGCCGCTGAAATACCGTCTGCACCAATGCCACCCGATGGTTCACCGGCACCCAGTCGGCACCCACCAGGCCGCGCAGCCAGTGAAATCCGCGAGCCAGCTCGTCCGGGTCGTCGGGCATCACCAGGGCGGCGCCGGTGCTGCCCGAGCTCGTACCGTGCAGCATCCGGCTCAGGTCGGCGTGCGGCGGGACGAACGCCGCGATGTCGTCGACCAGGTCTTCACGCCCGATCAGTGGGAAGTCGGTGAGGCTGTCCAGTGGGCCCGTTCGGTGTCGATAGGCAGGCAGGGTGCGGGCCAGTGCGAGATGCTGCGGCAGCCAATCATCAAGCGGCAGTTGACGGGTGGCTGCCTGCTGTTGGCCAGGGGTGAGCCGGTGCCCGACGCGATGACACCAGGCCGGCGCGAGGGGGTGCTGTTCCAGGGCGGCCAGCCGGTCCCGCCCGGCCGTCGACAGGCCCGGCCAGCGCTGCTCGTCGGTCAACGCCACCTGGCCGAACGGCACATAGTCGTCGAGCCGCAGCGGATCGTCACTCACTGTTGTACCGTGCCGCAGCTTCTTTCGCCTGGGCGTCGGCCAGGCGGCGTTGTACGGCCATGCGGTGCTCGTGATCGGCCAATGCCTGAGCCAGCGCACCCTCGCGTCGCACCGAATCGCGCATCTCGAACAGCGCACGGGCCTGCGTTGCGTCCTCGCCGTGCGGCAGCAGACCGTTCCACAGCAGAAAAGTGCGCACCGCCTCGTCGCGGCGTTCCGCATCGCTGAGCCAGCGGCCGGGGTCGACCAGCGGTGCCACCCGAAATGCCAATGCCAGCAATGCCGTCGCTGCCTTGCGGTCATCGAGCGGCGCGGTGAGCGGCCCGATGAGCTCGGTACTGGCGAACAACCACAGCCCGATGGCGGCACCGCGTCGCGAAGCGGGCGTGCCCCGCTCGGCGATGCGCTGGGCCGCTGCCGCGCAACCGGTGTGGTTGAACACGTCGCATGCCAGCGCCACCACGTCGACGGTGTCGGCGAGAAATGGTTGCGGCGTGCTCGCCATCCGGGCGGCGACCTCGTCGACGCCTGCGCCGGGCTTCAGCGTCGACCACACCGCCTGCTCGTCCAATCCCTCGGCGAACCAGTTCGCCAATTCCTGGCCGGTTTCCCGGCTTGCTTCCTCAGCCATGCGGCACCGCCCGCCGATACCCGGCGATGTGCGCCGCCAACCTCGCGCAGACCGCCGGTGCGTCGGACATGTTGTCCAGATAGTCGACGTCGTAACCCGCTTCGGCGGCCGGAGCGGCCACCGAACGGGAACGGTTCTGCACCAGCAGGGTCGCGGTGTCGAGTTGCCGCCGTACCGCGGCCGCCACTCCGGCGTACTCTTCCTGACCGGCACCGAACAGCGACATCAAACCGTCGTCGGACAGCACCACCAGGTGGCGCAGTTCATCATGGCCGCAGTCGCCGGGTGGGTACCGGTGCGCCAGCAGATCGAGGGGAAACACGGTGCTACCGCCGAAGAACGTGGTCAGCTGGCGCATGATCTCCAACCGGTCGCGGGTGTACACGCTGTCCCCGGCCACCTGACCCGGGCCCGACCATGACGTGACCCGAACCCGCCCACCGCCTTTGAGCACCGACAGGACGAGGATCATGCCGGCCAGCACGGCCGGGGAGCCCCGTTCGGGGCGCGCCATCGAGCCGGACGAGTCGATGTAGAGATCCAGGGTCACCGCTTCGGTGGTGACGACCGGGTCGTCGGGCAGTTGACTGCGACGACGTGTCGTCACCCCGGGCACCACTGCCGGGTTCACGGCGAGGGTGGCGGGCCAGTCCAGCTCGGTGGCATCGTCGCCGAGCTCCCACGTCTCCAACGGCCCGGGAATCCCGTGAGCGGCGACGCCGCGGCCGGACTGCAGCAGCGGGCGGATCCAGGGCCGGGCCTGCGCCTCGTACCAGGCCAGCATCACGGCACCGGGGTCGGATCCGGCGAAGAGGTCCAAGGTCTGTGCGACACCGTAACTTTGACCCGATGCCTGGCCCGCCGAGGGCGCGCCGACAGCGGCCGCCGCCGGGTGCACCGCAGGCTCGTTGAGCCGCGGATCGGCCAGCACCTGGCCCAGTTCGGCCGTGGTGGCCGGTGCTCCGCCCTGCTCGGCGCATCCGCCCCCGGGGAGAGCGGCGCCGTCGGAAATCATGGATTCCAGTACCAGGTAGGGCACCAGCACCATGCCGAACGTCAGGGCGCCGCTCACCGGGTCCGCGCCGAAGGTGCGGATCGCCTGTGCCACATACTCGGCGTCGGAGACGGGTTGCACCGGCTGGCTCAGCAGCAACTCGTCCTGGAGTGCGCGTACCCGCATGGCCGCGGCCCGGTGGACGCGTTCCTTCTCCCGCAGATCCTCGCGGACCATCGACACGTCGAGCGTGGCGGGGTCGATGTGCTGGCGGGCTCGCACCTCTTCTCGAACGCCCTGGGGCACTGCGGGAGGGTCTTTGGGGCACAACGTGTTCGACGGCAACGACCACAGCAGCTCGTAGGCGCGCATCAGCACCCACCAGGCCGCGTTCGACACCGGCTCCCTGGCGGTCAGTGTGCGCCACAGGGCGATCATGTCCGGTTCGGTGCCCGGGTGCTGCCTGCGCTGCATGCGGACCACCCGGTCGTTGATCAGCAGATCCGACCACAGATTGGACAGGCGCCGGGCCGTGGCCGTGACAGGAATGGCACGTCGCGGATCGCTGGCCACGATCGCCCGGGCCATCTGTTGCAGCAGTTTGAACGAGACGATGCGGGTGCTCGGGGACAGCACGTGATGGCCGATCTCGTGGGCGAAGACGCTCACCAGGTGGTGCTGGGCGCCCTGGCGGGCCAGCTCGTCGACGTCGATCGAGATCGACGGCGGGAACGAGAACCAGGCGAACGTACCGGTTGCACGGTCGCGCACCATGTTCGGCGGATGAAGTTGCACACCCCATAGATCGAGTGCGGCCCGCCAGGCCACCAGCTCGGGGTCGGTGGGTGTCCGCCCGGTCATGCCGGCCAGATCTCGGCCAGGTAGGAGGTCGGGCGCACCACCAGTTGCGCCGGGCCGGGTCGGTCGATCTGCGGGCCGGCCGCGGGCGCATCGGAGATCACGTGGCCGAATACGTCGGCGTCGATCTGCCAGCGCTGCGCACCGACGTGCACCGTCCACCTGCCCGGCCCTCGCGGTGTGGGATCGGTGGGCGGCTGATCCCACCTGCCACCGAGACCGGTGAAACCGCCGATCCGGGCGATCAACTGGCCCGGCTGGCGCAATGGCCAGTAGAACCGGTCGACCGCCTGCCCATCGGTGAATGGGACGACCGCGTCGACCGGCAGGCCCAGCACCGAGGCCGCGAGATCGATTGGTAACAGCTGTAAACGGGACAACGCATCGTCGCGGATCCCCAGCACCCCGGCCCGCCAGGCAGCCACCGCCGCGACGTTGACCACCGCCTCCGGCGCCCCGGAGATGCCGCTCAGGGCATGGCGGTACCGCCGCGGATCACCGCCGAAGCGGGCCACGTTGTCGGCCGACAGCGCCAGGTCGAGTCCGGGCACCGCCGGAAGGTCGGCGGGCGCGGGCAGGCCGAGGTTGACCTGGTGATACGCCCGGGCAATCACCGGCCGCTCTCCAGCCAGTGCAGATAGTTCGAATACCGTTGGTAGAGATACTTCAACGCGACCAGATCATCGAAATCCCGGCCGTACACCTTGCCGACGCCGGAGACCGACGAGATGCGGGCCTCGATGGTGGTGAGGCGTCGCGACACCTCGAGCGCGTCCAAACCGTCCAGGCCGTGGCTGAACTCGTCGAGCAGCTCAGCCACCGGATCCTCGCCATCCCGCGCCAGCGCGACGAACTCCCGGCACGAGGTGTCGAATAGGTCGGTCAGCCAACTCGCCGGGTCCGACGCCAGTTCCCGGTCTGCTCCGGTGTCGAACCGGGGATGGGCGGTGTTCGGTAACAGCTTGCCGCGCAAGGCAAACGGAACCATCGCCCGCACATCCTCAAGCGTGACGGCGTCGTTGCCGCGGAACCACGCCAGCGCCTTGGCATAGAGCACCAGATTCTGCAGCGAGCGCACCGACACCCCGTTGACCGTCTGTGCGCCGAGATCGACCTGCAGATCGGCACCCGAGTTGGCGTCGATGACCTGCTCCACCTCCAGACCGGCGGTGGCCACCACATCTTTGGTCCGGTACTCGAAGCGGCGCCCACCGTGCTGGACGAACTCGAAGTGGCTGACGAAAAATTCCAACCGGCGGCGCACGTCGGTGGGCACCGGAATTCCGCGGATCATCTCGACCATCGCCGCCTGCTCGGCGGCGCCGAACACCAACTCGGCGGGCACGTTGTCCTCCGGGCGGTCACCGGCCTCCACCCGGCTCACCAGCTCGTCGAGAAATCTGCTGTTGAACCCGAACGCCTGCACCGTCACGTCGATGCGGTCCCGCAGGGCCTGGATCACCGGGAAGGTGCCGCCACCGCCGTCGTCGTTGGCGGTGAAAAACCAGCTCTGCACACCGTGTTCGGGTGCGGTGACGTGCATCTGGTCGTGGCTTTCGACGTAGCCCTCGGCGACCATGGTCAGCAGCGCCGACTGGGTCTTGGTGGGAATCCGGTTGTACTCGTCGACGATCTTGACCGGCGCGGTCAGCCAGCTCTTCCAGGCGATGGTGATCTCGGCCAGGCTGCCGGCCTGCACCAGATCGCGCGGCAACGGGATCCCGACCAGATCACCCACGGTCAGCTGCGGCTGGCCCTGCTGGACATGGCGACGCACATCGGCGGGGGTGGACCCGGCCAGCACCCCCATCAGTACCGCCAGGGTGGTCTTGCCGCGGCCCGGGCCGCCGATCAGCAGGCACCGTCCGCCGACGGCGAAAGTCAGCAGCGGGACAAGGACATTGGAGGAATAGGCGGGTTGTTTGGGGAGGCTCAAGGATGCGCCCGCATCGCCGAGCGGGTAGTTGACGGTGGTGTCAGAACCGAATTCGACGTCGTAGAACGGGGAGATCACGGCCTTGTTGATCAGCCAGAAGTAGGCACGGCGCAGCTTCTCGTCGAGAGTGACCGTCGGCTCCGTCGGCGGCGTGAACAGGTCGGCGGCGGTGAGGCCGGCCGCCGGAGCGTGGCCCACGGGCAAGGTCGGCGATTTCGATACCGCACTCCACCTGGTGGTCATCCGCCCCCTCCCGTCGGGCCAATGTTAACCGTCCGAAGCGTGCCGCCCATGCGTTGATTCTGCGGCCAGGGCACGGCTCACTCGAACTTTCTCGCCGTGGCCGCAGAATCAACTGAGAGTCTCAGCCGAGCTCGACCACGACCGGGGCGTGATCACTGGGCGCGGTGGTGCCCTTCTTGGGGCGACGCTCGTCCTTCGCGATCTCGGCATGCGTGACGCGTGATGCCAGGCCGGGGGAGCCGAGGATGAAGTCGATGCGCATCCCGCGGCGCTTCTGGAAAGCCAGCTGGGTGTAATCCCAGTAGGTGTAGATCCCCGGCCCAGGCGTGAAAGACCGGACCACATCGGTGAATTGGGCGTCGTGCATGGCCTGGAAGGCGGCCCGCTCGGGCTCGGACACATGGGTGCGGCCGGCAAAAGCCGCCATGTCCCAGACGTCCTCGTCCCTAGGTGCGATGTTCCAGTCGCCGACCAGTGCGATGGGCTTCTCCGGGTCGTCCTTCAGCCAGCCGGAGGCGGTATCCCGCAGGGCGGCAAGCCAATCCAGCTTGTAAGCGTAGTGCGGATCGGCCAGTGTGCGGCCGTTGGGCACGTACAGGCTCCACACCCGCACCCCGCCGCAGGTGGCTCCCAGCGCGCGGGCCTCGGCGATGGCCTCTTCCTCCGGTTTGCTGCTCCAGGTCGGTTGGCCCGGAAACCCGATCTCGACGTCGTCGAGGCCGACCCGCGAGGCGATGGCCACGCCGTTCCACTGGTTGAGTCCGATGTGCGCGACCTCGTAGCCCAACGCCGCGAACGGCATCATCGGGAACTGCGCGTCGGTGCACTTGGTTTCCTGCATGGCCAGCACGTCGACGTCAGCGCGCTCCAGCCAGTCGACCACGCGGTCCACTCGGGTTCGGATCGAGTTGACGTTCCAGGTGGCCAGGCGCATGGGGGTAGAGACTACGGGTCAGCGTGAGCCGAGGACATCGTCGGCCGCGACATAACGGGTTTGGTGGTGCAGCCGGAAACCCAGCGAGGTGTACAACGCGATGGCGGCGTGATTGTCGACTTCCACCTGGACATAGGCCTGCCGGGCACCGGCCTCCGCGCCCCAGGCCAACAGCGCTTCGCACACCGTCCGGGCGTGGCCCTGCCCGCGATGGGCGGAGGAGACCCGAACCGATGAGATACCGAGCCAGGCGGACCCGTCTGGCGCCGTCGTCACCGCACCGCGGCCGACGGCACAACCGGGCACCGACGCGAAGGTCAGCCGCCCCTCGACCACGGCCGTCAGGACGTCAGCAGGCACCGCGCGTTCGTAGATCTGGAACCACTGTGCGCCCGGTTGCTGCGCCAGCGTGACACTCGAGGTCGAGGGTTGCGCCGGCGTGACAGTGGGTTGTCGTGGCGTGCCCGCGGCGGGCAGCGGGCGCACCATGACCCGGGCCGGTTTGATACCCGGCGTGCGAATCGGCAGCAGCCGTTCGGGCAGGGCCAGCCAGGCCGGCAGGTCACGGGCCCGGTACCAGTCGCGCACCTCGGAAAGGTCGGCGATCTGCGCCGACATGTCCAACGGGATAGCCGAATTGGCGCGGCTGGTGACCCCGTGCCCGGCGCGCAGTAGCCAGCCGCCCAGCCAGTGCTGCTCGACGCCCGGCCACGCCAGTGCCGCCGCATGTTCGAGCGCGCGGATCTCCGAGGCCCGCACCGGGGCGTGCGACAACTCGCGCACGCTGACGATGTCGGCCGGCGCGACGTCGACCAGTTCACCGTCCTTGGTGCGGATCAGCACCGTCGGCTCCAGGCGCTCCAGGTGCCCGATGACGTCGGTGAGCGGTTTGGCCGACCCCATGGGCAGCTGATAACGCAGGCTGACCCGGGACCCGAGCGCAGGTAACTCAGGCATCGGTGAACATCAGTGACCGAAGGGGTCGGGAACCTCGCCCGGCATCCAGGACAGGCCGGGAACGCCCCAGCCGTTCCGCTTGACGGTCTTCTTCGCGGCCCGCGCGTGCCGGCCGACGAGCCGGTCGATGTAGAGGAATCCGTCGAGGTGCCCGGTCTCGTGCTGCAGCATCCGGGCAAACAAGTCGGTGCCCTCGAGAGTGACCGGAGAACCGTCGGCATCGAGGCCCGTGACCCGTGCCCAGTCGGCCCGACCGGTCGGGAAATTCTCGCCCGGCACGGACAGGCAGCCTTCCTCGTCGTCGTCGGGGTCGGGCATCGTCTCGGGAACCTCGGAGGTCTCGAGTACCGGGTTGATGACGACCCCGCGACGCCGCGTGGCCTGGCCGCGCGTCGGGGCGCAGTCGTACACGAACAACCGCTTGGCCACGCCGATCTGGTTGGCGGCCAAGCCAACGCCGTTCGCGGCATCCATGGTGTCGAACATGGTCTGGATGAGCTCGGGTAGGTCTGCGGGCAGCGAGCCGTCGGGGCCGACGGGCACCGGTTCGGTCGGTGTGTGCAGAACGGGATCCCCGACGATGCAGATCGGTACGACAGCCATGGGGGAAGCTTAAGGTGGCAATCCTTCTCACCCGACTCGCGGGTTTATGTGTCAGCTCAACCCAGCAAGCCGTGGTTGAATAATCGCCGAACCACAGCGATGTTATTTCTCACGTGTCGGAAGGGTCCAGGGAGCAATATGGACGGCGCCATGGCGCGGACTGAGCAATCCGGGGACGACTCTGACCTGAGTGATGGGCTCACCCGGCGCGAGCACGATATTTTGGCCTTCGAGCGCCAGTGGTGGAAGTACGCCGGCAGCAAGGAAGACGCGATCAAAGAGCTCTTCTCCATGTCGGCCACGCGGTACTACCAGGTGCTCAACGCCCTGGTGGACCGCCCCGAGGCGCTGGCCGCCGACCCGATGCTGGTCAAGCGGCTGCGGCGGATGCGCGCGACCAGGCAGAAGGCGCGTGCTGCGCGGCGGCTCGGCTTCGATATCAGCACCTAAAGGCCGCCCCCGCACGCGAGGAGGACAAATGGCCTGGGTGAGGCATCGAGCCGTTCGCTCGATACAGTGGTGGCGATGAATCAGCGAGACTCCTCCGGGTTACCCCTGCGCGCCATGGTGATGGTGCTGTTGTTCCTCGGGGTCGTGTTCCTGCTGGTCGGTTTCCAGGCGCTCGGCTCCGATGACGACTCAGCGGATCAGTCGTCGTCCGTGGCCACCACGAGCGCGACGACCACCACGAAGCCATCGGCGAAGGCCGAACCCGCCCCCGAGGTCAAGGCCGACGTGCGGGTGTACAACATCTCCGATGTCCCAGGTGCGGCCGAGACCACGGCCAACCGTCTGCGTGAGGCGCACTGGAATGTCACCGAGACCGGCAACCTGACGCTGGAAGGTGTCGCCGGCACCACCGTGTTCTTCGGTGAGACTTCGGGTGAGAAGGACGCCGCCGAAGCCGTTGGCAAGGCAATCCAGGCGCCCGTCGAACCCCGACGCCCCGAACTTCTCGAGCAACCACCGGGCGTGATCGTGGTAGTCACCGGCTAGGCTTTGGGCATGCTGAAGTCCGTCAGTGTTGCCGTCCTGTTCGCTGCCCCGGTTGTTGCGCTGAGCGCCTGCAGCCCTCCCGGTCAGGTGCCCTCCGACACGCCCGGTACCACCCCGGCGATCTGGACCGGATCGCCCTCGCCCTCGGCGGCCGCTCCCGGTGAGCACGGCAGCGGGCACGGTGCGCAGGGCACCACTGGCGGCGAGACCCTGACCGCGGAGCTCAAGACCGCCGACGGCACGGCCGTGGCAACCGCCGACTTCCAGTTCGCCGACGGCTTCGCGACCGTGACCATCGAGACCACCACTCCGGGCAAGCTGGCTCCGGGATTCCACGGTCTGCACATCCACTCCGTCGGCAAGTGTGAAGCCAACTCGGTGGCCCCCACCGGCGGTGCGCCCGGTGACTTCAACTCCGCCGGCGGCCATTTCCAGGTACCCGGACACAGCGGTCATCCCTCCAGCGGTGACCTGAGCTCGCTGCAGATCCGCGCTGACGGCTCGGGCAAGCTGGTGACCACCACCGACGCGTTCACCGCCGAGGATCTGCTGGCCGGCACCAAGACCGCGATCATGATCCACGAGAAGGCGGACAACTTCGCCAACATCCCGCCGGAGAAGTACCAGCAGGTCGTCGGCGGAGCCCCCGGCCCCGATCAGGCGACCATGGCCACCGGCGACGCCGGAAGCCGGGTGGCGTGCGGTGTTATCGGCGCAGGCTGACAGCCGCATCGATTTCGCCGGGTCGCCCCGGCCCACCGTCGGCGTCGAGTGGGAGTTCGCTCTCGTCGACGCCGACACTCGCGACCTGAGCAACGGCGCCGCCGAGGTGATCGCCGAAGTCGGCGAGAGCCCGCACGTGCACAAGGAGTTGCTGCGCAACACCATCGAGATCGTCACCGGAATCTGTGACAACACCGGTGAAGCGATGGATGACCTGCGCGGCACTCTCGGCTCCGTACGCAAGATCGTGCATGACCGCGGCATGGAGTTGTTCTGCGCGGGGACGCATCCGTTCGCGAAATGGTCGGTACAGCAGCTGACCGACGCGCCCCGCTACGCCGAGCTGATCAAGCGCACCCAGTGGTGGGGCCGGCAGATGACGATCTGGGGTGTGCACGTGCACGTCGGGATCTCGTCGGCGCACAAGGTGATGCCGATCATCTCCTCGCTGCTCAACCAATACCCGCATCTGCTGGCGCTCTCGGCGTCCTCACCCTTCTGGGAAGGCGAGGACACCGGATACGCGAGCAACCGGGCGATGATGTTTCAGCAGCTGCCTACCGCCGGCCTGCCCTTCCAGTTTCAGGCCTGGTCCGAGTTCGAGGGTTTCGTCCACGATCAGAAGAAGACCGGCATCATCGACCACCTCAACGAGATTCGTTGGGACATCAGGCCGTCGCCGCACCTGGGCACCATCGAGGTGCGGATCTTCGACGGGGTGTCGAATGTGCGTGAGCTCGGCGCGCTGGTCGCGCTGACCCACTGCCTGATCGTCGATCTGGACCGCAGGCTCGACGCGGGTGAACAGTTGCCGACCATGCCCCCGTGGCACGTGCAGGAGAACAAGTGGCGTGCCGCCCGCTACGGACTGGACGCGGTGATCATCCTGGACGCCGACAGCAATGAGCGGCTGGTCACCGAAGACCTCGACGAACTACTGAATCACCTTGAGCCGGTGGCCAAGTCATTGGGATGTGCAGACGAGCTGGCCTCGGTGGCCGACATCTACCGCGGCGGCGGCTCCTATCAACGGCAGCGTCGCGTGGCCGAGGAGAGCGACGGCGACCTGCGCGAAGTCGTCGACGCCTTGGTAAGCGAACTCCAACTTTGAGGATGAGGGCTATGCGGCGGATCGTGGCGGGGATTGTCGTGGCGGGCTTCGCACTCTCGGGCTGCAGCACCGTCACCGCCGGAACGCCGATGGGCGATCCCGATCAGACCGGCATCTCCACCACGACGACCACCAAGCGCCGCCCCACCAACACAGCGGCGCCCTCGACCCCGGTCGTCCCGCGTCCCGGGACCAGCAGCGGGGCCAGCACCCCGCCGCCCAACGGGATGTCGACCACCTGCCGGGAGTACTCCTCGATGAACGAGGCGACCCAACTCGGGATGGTCGAGCTGCTGGTGGAGAACGGCTATGCGGGAATGAAGAAGAATCCGTTCCTGTGGACATCGTTCATCGGAGCCATGTGCGTGTTGGCCGACCGCGATTCGACTGTGGTCGACGCAATCAACAAAAAGGTGCCGGGCTGACATCTCTGGGATGAATTGCCTTGTAGTGCACCGAGATATAAGGCCAGGCCTGCATCGCGGTGACACCGTCCAGGCCGCGGATGCTCTCATCGAGCACGTTCAGCAGATCCTCGTCGCGGGCGGTCACCACCTCGGCCAGGACATCCCAACGCCCGGCGGTCAGCGCCACATACGACACCGTCTCCACGCGGGTCAGCGCCTCGGCGACCTTCTGGGCGCCGGCCCGGCCGTCGGTGCGGATCGCCACCCAGCTGCTGTGGCGGTAACCGAGGCGCAGCGGGTTGGCGATACACATCACCCGGGCCGCGCCCGTGTCCACCATCCGGCTGTAGCGCGACCGGATGGTGGTCTCGGATAAGCCCAGGGCTGAAGCGAAGTCGCGGAATGCCGCACGGCCGTCGACGGCGAGCCGGGTGAGGATCGCCCGGTCGATGTCATCGAGCGGACGCGGCCGCACGGCACCACCCGCGAGCGCACCGGACAGCCGGGCCTGCTGATAGTGCAGCCGCAGGTAGGGGAGCAGCTCCACCGAGCGCACCCCCGGCAGCGTCGCGATCCGGCCGAAGGCCACATCGTGAAGTTCCCGGGCGTCGGTGCAGACCAGCTCCAGCACCACCCCGTACGGCCCCGTCGTCGCCGTCACGTAATCAGCCTGGGGCAGGTGGGCGATCTCCGCGGCCAGCTCGACCGGGGTACGCGATCCATCGACGGTCAGCAGGGCCAGACCCAGCGCGCCGAACCCGAGGACGGCCGGATCGGTGACGGCGGCGATGGTCATGTACCCCTCGCTCAACAACCGCGAAACACGGCGGCGCGCAGTCTTTTCCGTGATGTCTGCCCGACGGCCCAACTCTGCGTAGGGGATGCGGCCGTCGGCCTGTAACAGTTCGATCAACTGGCGGTCGACCGCGTCGAGGTCGGTGTAGCCCGGATCGGACAGCAGCGTGCGGGCCGTCTCAAGCTCCGCTGACCGTGGCATCACCCGAGGCTACCGGCTCGTGCGCATTGACCAAACCGGAGGCGAGGACGATTCTGGCCCCATGACGGTCTCACCGATGTTTCCCCTCGAAGTGGCGATGCTGCCAGGTCAGGAACTGCCGCTGCGGATCTTCGAACCCCGCTATGTGGCGATGGTGGGCGACTGTATGGCCATGTCGGAGCCGTCTTTCGGGGCGGTGCTGATCTCGGCCGGTCGCGAGGTGGGCGGCGGTGACCGTCGATGCGACGTCGGGGCGCGGGCCTTGATAGTGGACTGCCAGGAGTTCGGGGTCGGCAAGTACCGGCTGTTGTGTGTGATGGGTGAGCGAATTCGGGTGCAGCGCTGGCTCGACGACGATCCGTATCCGCGCGCCGAGATCGAACTCTGGCCCGACGAACCGGGCGACCCGGCGGACACCGCCCGCATCAGCGACGTCGAAGACCGGATGGTGTCGTTGCTCGACCGGATCGGCGAGGCTCGTGGCACACCGATCCGCAGCCGCGAGATCGTGGAGTCCGCCGGCGTCGACCCGGAGAACCGCTTGTACGCCTTGGCGGCTCGGCTACCCATGGGGCAGGCCGACCGCTATTCACTGTTGGCCGCACCGTCGGAGGCCGCCCGCGTCGAGGTGCTCAGCGATGCCGTGGAATCCGTCACCGCAATGGTGGAGTTCCAGCTTTCGGAGTAGCGGAGCAGAATTGGACACGCGATGAGGGTGCTGTCTCCGGGGTGTCGTCGGCCGGGCTTCGCCAGGAAGGCCGTGGCCCACGATCACGGCGATCTTTATCAGCGATTTCTCGTCGAAGCCCTGTCACTGTGTGGCATCGGCGTGGCAACCACGCTTCGGGAGAGTTGAGGAGAGTTCGATGCACCCACAGGAAATGCCGCGCCACCGGCTGAAGATGTTGGCAGCCGTGACCGGAATGGGCGCCATGGCGGTGCTGGGCGGGGTAGCCGTCATCGATGCAGCCACGCCGGGGCCGACCGAGTCGTTGGCGACGAAGTTCAGCAGCACCACGACCGTGAAGCCGCCGCCGACAGTGCCCGAGATCTCATTCGCTGCGCCGACGGTCAAGGCACCGCACAAGTAGCAGCTTTTGGGGCTAGGCCCGGAATACTCAGGGCATGGCTTCTGTGCTGACAGCCCCCGACGGTACCGATCTGGCGTTGGAGACGACGGGAACCGGACCTCCGGTGGTTTTCGTGCACGGGTCCAACGGGGGTCTGGATTCCTGGGCCGACGTCGCTCAACGGGTCACTGGTTTCCAGGTCGTGCGGTATGCGCGCCGAAACCACCCGCCGAGCGCAGTTGGCGCCTCGCCCAACAGCTTTGCGGTGGAGGCCGCGGATCTGAAGTGCGTGCTGAGGTCGGTGACCGATGCGTCCGGAGCGGGCGCGCACATCGTCGGTGGTTCCTACGGGGCGACGGTGGCCCTTCATGCCGCGCTGGCCGACACCGATCACATCGCTTCGCTGGCGCTGTTCGAGCCGCCTTTGTTGTTGTCCGGCGCGCACCTGTTGCCGGTCCTGGAGCGCTACCGGCGGTTGTGCACCGAAGCCCGCTATGCGGATGCGGTGGCCCTTTTCGCCCGCGAGGTCGCCTGCGTACCTTCTGAACTGGTGGAGGCGGCCTCGTTCGAGCCCGAAAGCGAAGAAATCGGCCGGATCACTACGCTGTCTGCCGGGGCAGATCTGGAAGCGATGGCCCATGACGGTCGTGACGTCGACCGGTGGGGGGCCATCACCGTGCCGGTGTTGCTCATGCAAGGCGGCCTGAGTTGGCCGCCACTGCCTGAGGGCATGGAGCGCTTGGCCGCGGTACTTCGCCGCGCGCGGCGAGTGGTTTGGCCCGACCAGTCCCACTTCGCCACCGCCGTGGTGCCCGACCGTGTTGCCGAGGCACTGCAGGATTTCTATGCAACGGTGTGACTCTCCGCGTTTGTAACCGGATGGCGAAGATTTCGCGATTCGGCCGCCACCAGGTTACGAACGTGAACGCCGGATTTCCGTCACCCAGAATATTTCTCGGTCAGAACACCCTCGACGAATTCGGTGGCCATGGTGCCCTCGGTGGTGTCGGCGGGCAGGGACCGGTGGTAACGCGCCATCAGATCGTCGGCAGGCAGCGCCGCCACGTCCCAGCAGTGTTCACCGAGCCAGTCGGGCACATGAGGGCGGTCCTCGATGAACCACAGCTGTGCGGGATCGGGCATGTCCACTCCGTCCTCGGTGTCCTCGCCCGCTTCGACGACCTCGGCGCGCATCTTCTCGATGAGCTCACGGCGACGAGCCAGGTGCTCCTCGGAGAAGAACCCGGCACTGAATGCCTCGACCCCGATCCGGCTGTCCCGCGCGGACAGTTCGGTGATGCGCTCGAACAGCAGGTCCTGCGCCTCGGCGGGCAGGTAGGGCAGTAGCCCCTCGACTGACCAGGCCGTCGGTTGGGTGGCGTCGAAACCCGCATCCCGCAAGGCTTTCGGCCAATCCTGACGCAGATCGACGGGCACCGCGACATACCGGGTCTTCGGTACTGCCCCGCGGGCCGTCAGGACTTCCTCCTTGAACTGCAGCACCTGCGGTTGGTCGATCTCGAACACCACGCTCTCGTGGATCCAAGGCAACCGCCAGGCCCGGGCATCCAGGCCGGCCGCCAGGATCACCGACTGACGGATACCCGCTGCGCCTGCGGCGACGAAGAACTCGTCGAACCACTTGGTCCGGGAAGCGGCGTAATTGCCGATGGCGCGGATCCGTTGAGCCATCACGCCGGTGGGTGGACGCCAGCCCCGCGCGGCCGCGGCATCGAGGAACATCTGGGCATACGGGTCGGTGAACAACGGAGAGTCCCCGGTGGTCTCGTCGGCACGAGCCATCGCCACCCCGAGCGCGGTGGCACCCACGCTCTCGGTGATATCCCAGCTGTCGTCGTCAGTTCTGGTCATCGCTGTCAGTCTCCACGAATTCGGCCATCTCGTCGCGGGTCAGCAGGTCATCGCGGATGTTCTGCTCGTGATAGGCCAACTGCCCGACGCGATTGGCGATCACCGGCGCGGTGATCAAGGTGAACAACCCGGTGAGGATGACCATGCCGATATCGGCATGGCCGCGCAGTCGTATCGCCGCACCCGCCAGTACCAGCAGCAGACCGAGTACCTGCGGCTTGGTGGCCGCATGCATGCGTGACAACGTGTCGGGGAATCGGACCACGCCGATCGCCGCGGTCAATGCCAGTGTCGAACCACTGAGAATCAGTACAGCGGTCAGGATGTCGAGGATGTTCATCGCTGCACCCGCCGGGGCCGGGGGTCGTCGATGTCGCGCACGCGGAATCGCGCCACACTGACCGAGCCGACGAAGCTGATCAATGCCAGCGCCGTCAGGCTGTAGGTGACGGTCGTGTCGAGGCTGAACGCTGCCCATGTGCCGATACCGCACATCGTCACCGCGATCAGGGTGTCCAGCGCGACCAGTCGATCCAGGGTGCTCGGCCCGGCCAACACCCGGAACATGGTGATCGCCGCCGCGGCAGTCAGCATGACCGCCGCGATGATCCAGATGGTCATCATGGGTGACCCGCCTCCCGCTCGGCCGACGGCTGCCAATCGCTTTCCCGCTCGAAGGCCGCCACCAGCAGGCGCTGAATCTGGTCGACCTGGCGGTAGAACCGCTGCACCGTGCTCTCCGAGCCGACGTCGATGACGTGCATGTAGAGAATGCGGCGGGCCTGATCGATCTCCAGCACGATCGTGCCGGGAATCACGTTGAAGATGTTGACGGCCAGGGCCAGCACCAGATCTGATTTCAGGGCAGGCAGGTTGGCGCGCAGCACGGCGACCAGTGGTGGCGGGCCGGGCCGGATCGCCATCCAGGCCACCTGGAACGACGACAACACCAGGTAATAGCCGACCACCACAATCAGTTTCAGCAGTGACAGCGGATGGAGCTTGCCCTCGACGGGCACCGACGGCATCGGCAGCAGCACAGTGATGACGAGGGCGACCGCCAGCCCACTGGCCACATTGCCGGCCGTGGCGTGCCCCCACAACAGAACCCAGACCAGAATCAGGAAACACACCAGCCAGATCCGCAGCACGAAGTGCCTCATCGAGACGTTCCTCCCAGCACCGCAGAGACATACTGCCCGCGGTCGAGCACCTCGGCGGCCGAGCGTTCCGCATAGCCGAAGATCGGACCGGCCGCGATCGTCAACGCCAAACCCACTCCGATCAATGCGGCGGTCGGCACCAGCATGCCTGCGGGCATCCGTCCCACGCTGTCACGGTCGGCGAACTCGATGTCCTCGGTATCGTCGAGTAGCACCGCAGGAGCATGCCCGGACAGGTGGCCTTCGGGCGCGTCGGCTCGGGCCCGCCAGAACGCCTTCGTCCACACCCTGGCCACCACATACAGGGTCAGCAGGCTGGTGACGACGCCACCGGCGACCAGGATCCAGGCCAGCGCCGACCCGTTCTCGGCCCCGGCCTCCATCAGCGCCACCTTTCCGATGAAGCCCGAGAACGGCGGGATACCACCCAGATTGAGTGCGGGAACGACGAATACGAAGGCCAGCACCGGACTGGCGGCGGCCAGTCCGCCGAGCCGGTTCAGAGTGGAGGCCCCGGCCTGCCGCTCGATCAATCCGACCACGAGAAACAGCGTGGTCTGTACGACGATGTGGTGGGCGACGTAGTAGATGGCCCCGGACATACCCAGCTCGTTGCCCAGCGCGACACCGAACACCATGTAGCCGATGTGGCTGACGAGGGTGAACGACAGCAACCGCTTGATGTCGTTCTGCGCGATGGCACCCAGGATGCCGATGACCATCGTGAGCAGCCCGGCCACCAGCAACACCGAGTCCAGGCTGCCGCCGGGGAACAACAATGCGTGGGCCCGGATGATCGCGTACACACCGACTTTCGTCAGCAATCCGGCGAACACCGCGGTGACCGGTGCCGGCGCGGTCGGGTACGAATCCGGCAGCCACGTCGACAAGGGGAACACCGCCGCCTTGATGCCGAACGCCACCAGCAGCACCGCGAACAACGCGTTGCGCGTGCCGGCGGGCACGTCGTCGAGGCGCACAGCCAACTCGGCCAGGTTCAGGGTTCCGGTGGCGGCGTAGATCAGGGCGATGCCGATCAGGAAGATCAGCGACGACACCATCGACACCATCACGTACGAGATGCCGGCCCGGACCCGCTCCTCGCTGGCGCCGATGGTCAACAGCACGAAGCTCGCCGACAGCAGTACCTCGAAACCGACGAACAGGTT
Organism: Mycobacterium sp. DL440; assembly: GCF_011745145.1. Lineage (NCBI taxonomy): Bacteria > Bacillati > Actinomycetota > Actinomycetes > Mycobacteriales > Mycobacteriaceae > Mycobacterium > Mycobacterium sp. DL440. The sequence continues at coordinate 6,185,583 of NZ_CP050191.1, forward strand.
GAACAGGTCTCCGGCCAGGAATGCCGTGCACACACCGGCCGAGAGCACCAGGTAGGTGGGCATGAAGATCGACACCGGCTGGCGTTCGTCGCCGTCGCGGATACCCTGCCCGATGGCGTAGGCGACGACCGCCAGCAGCACGATCGACGAGACCACCAGCATCAGCGCGGAGAGCCGGTCGACGACCAGGGTGATGCCCAGCGGGCCCATCCCGGGCACGCTCTGCCCCCACCCGCCGACGTGCAGCACCAGCGTCCCGTGCCGGTCGGCCAGATACACCAGGGCTGCGCACACTCCGACCACCGCCACCAGCGCGACCTGGGTGATGATCCGCTGGAGCTGCGGGCGGCGCCCGGCCACCAGGGTGATCGCCGCGGCCAGCGCCGGGATGAGCACCGGCAGCGGGATCAGCGCTTGCGCGATCATTTGGAACCTTCGAATCCGGGTAGCGCATCGAGCTCGTCGGGGGCGTCGGTGTCGAGGCGGGTGTCGGGCTGCAGGATCTCCTCGGCCGTGCCGGTGTCGTCGAGCCCGTCGGCGCCGGCCTGCTGCGAGACACGGGTGTCCTCGGGGTCGTTGCTGACCTCTTCGACCGTGGTCAACCGATAGGACCGGTAGGCCAGCGCCAGGACGAACGCCGCGATGCCCATGCTGATGACGATCGCGGTCAGGATCATGCCCTGGGCCAGAGGATCGGCTGTGGTGGACGCACCGTTGCTGGAGCGTCCGCGGATCGGCGGATTGCCGCCTCGGCCTCCCGAAGTCAGGATCAGCAGGTTGACCGCGTTGCCGATCAGCAACAGCCCCAACAACATTCGGGTCAGGTTGCGTTCCAGCAGCAGATACACCCCGGCGCTGGTCAGGCCGCCGACGAGGATCAACGGAATCAGGTAGGTCGTCATCGCGTCACCGCCTTCGAGGTTGTGGGGCCGACGGCCGTTTCCACGTCCACCCGCGCGCCGAGGCTGCGGAGTACGTCGAGGACCAGGCCGACCACGATCAGGTAGACGCCCAAGTCGAAGAACAGCGCGGTCACCAGCTTGACGTGGCCGAACAGCGGAAGGTCGAACTCCAGTACCGCCGAAGACAGTGCGGGAGCGCCCAGCAGGATCGAGGTGACGGCCGTCCCGGCGGACAGCCCCAGCCCGGTGCCCAGAATCTTGCCCGCATCCAGCGGCAGGGTCTCGCCGAGTTCGTAACGCCCGCCGGCCAGATATCGCAGCACCAGCGCCAGGCCTGCGGTGAGCCCGCCGGCGAATCCGCCGCCGGGGGTGTTGTGTCCGGCGAAGAAGAAATAGGCCGACAGCACCATGATGAGCGGGAAGATCATCCGGGTGGCGACTTCCAGCACCAGCGACCGATACCGCGGATCGCGCATTTCCGAGCCCCGCAGCCAGGTGACGTCGCCGAAGGCCGGGGTGTATGCGCCGACCGGTCCGATGTCGGGCTGACCGACGGCCGTGCTGACCCGCGGTGCCGCGCCGAACCGGCGGTGCCGGAACACCAGTGAGGCCACGCCGGTCGCGGCCACCAGCAGCACCATGATCTCGCCCATGGTGTCCCAGGCCCGGATGTCGACCAGCAGCACGTTGACGGTGTTGGCGCCCTGCCCGCGGTAGTAGGCGGCATCCGGCAGCAGCTCGGCAACGCCTGCACCGGTGCGGGCCGCCATCGCGTACACCGCCAAAGATGTGACGGCAGCGCCGACAGCCAGGGCCAGCAGCGCGCGGGGTAGCCGGTTGCGGTTGATGTTGGTGGCGTCGGCCTCGGCCGGCAGGGTGCGCAGCACCAGCACGAAGATCACCAAAACCAGTGTCTCCACCAGGAATTGGGTCAGCGCCAGATCGGGTGCGCCGTGGAAGGCGAAGATCGCGCCGCATCCGTAGCCGGTCACGCCGACCAGTAGCACCGCGGCCAGGCGGTTGCGCATCACGACCGCGCCCAACGCAGCGGCCAGCATCAGCAACCCGACCACCACCTGTAGCGGCGAGTCCCACAGTGCGAAATCTGGATGGTCACGGGCGCCGAGCGCCAGTGTCGCGATCGGCAGGGCCACCAGCGTGCACAGGATCACCGACTGGGTGGCAGGCAGCGAGCCGCGCTGGGTCGACCCGGTGAGCCGCAGTGAAAGAATGTCCAGGCCGCGGATGGTGGCGTCGTAGATGCGGTCGGCGTTGCCCAGCGGCTGGTAGGCCAATCGGGTGCGGGGCAGGCGGCGGCGGACCAGGAACGCCGCGGTGCCGACGGCCAGGACCAGTGCCGACAAGTAGAGCGGCAGGCCCAGGCCGTGCCACAACGCCAGGTGATAGCCGGACCCGCCCGGCATGGTGTCGGCGTACTCGTCGAGCGCCGAGTCGAGTCCGGCCGGCCACAATCCGAACAGCAGGCCCGCTGAGGCCAGGACGGCCGGCGCGGCCAGGAAAGCCGCTGGGGGACGGTGCATATCGGCAACCCGGGCGCTGGGTTGCGACATTCCCTTGCCGGCGAATGCGCCCCACATGAACCGCAGGCTGTAGATGGTGGTGAATACCGAGCCGATCACGATGCAGGCCAACACATATGGCGCAGCGGAGCCGAGAGCAGGGCTGTGCGCCACCGTCTCCAGATCGGCTTCCTTGGCGACGAACCCGAAGAACGGCGGCAGGGCGGCCATGCTCGCGGTGGCCCCGATGGCGATGGCGAACAACGGTCTGTGGTGGCGTCCCAGCCCGGCCAGCCGGCGGATGTCGCGAGTGCCGGTGGCGTGGTCGATGACGCCCACGACCATGAACAGCGCCGCCTTGAACATCGCGTGCGCGCACAACATGGCTAGCCCGGCCAGCATCATGTCGCTGCCGCCGGCGCCGACCATCACGGTGATCAGGCCCAGCTGGCTCACCGTGCCGAACGCCAGGATCAATTTGAGGTCGTACTCGCGGACCGCGCGCCAGCCCGCCAGCAGCATGGTCACCAGCCCGAGGCCGACCACCATGGGACGCCAGAACGACGTGTCGGCGAACCCGGGCGTCATCCGGGCCACCAGATAGACACCGGCCTTCACCATCGCCGCGGCGTGCAGATAGGCGCTCACCGGCGTGGGGGCGGCCATGGCGCCGGGCAGCCAGAAATGCAGAGGCACGATGGCCGATTTCGACAGGGCACCGACGAGGATCAGCGCCACTCCCACCGCGGCGGCCGTGCCACCCGGCGGCGCGGCGATCAACTCGGACAGCAGGTAGGTGCCGGCCATGTTGCCCAGCACGACGATGCCGACCAGCATGGCCAGACCGCCGAACGTCGTCACCAACAGGGCCTGGGTGGCGGCCCGGCGACTGGTGGCCCGCTCGGCGTAGTGGCCGACCAGCAGGAACGACAGCACGGTGGTGGTTTCCCAGAAGATGTAGAGAATCAGCATGTTGTCGCTGATCACCAGGCCGAACATGGCCCCGGAGAACGCGACCAGTTCGGCAGCGAAGCTGGGCAGCCGTTTCTCGATCTTGCCGTCGTGGTGGTGGAAGTACTCGGCGCAGTAGAAGAGCACGAGCGCCCCGATGCCCAGCACCAGCATGCTCATGATCGCCGCGAGAGAGTCGAACCGCAGCGTGATGTTCATCGACAGCCCGTCCACCCACGGGATGTTCAGGGTGGGAACACGATCATCGTTGGGCCAGTTCAGAGCGACCCAGACCAGCGAACCCAGCGGCACAAGGGCCAGTGGGTAAAACGCCATCCGCCCCCATTTGGCCACCAGAAGCGGCGCCAGCGCGGTCGCGACCGCGTGGGCGAGCAGAACGGCGAGCATGGCACTCCGATCGGGTTGGGGTCGGGGTGTCGGCTACCGATGAGCGCTTGCGCGAAGAGCATCGGCATGAGTGGCTATGGCTTTTGCGCATTCTACGTGGGCCGTTGTGGCCGGCTCAGCGCGCACTCAGAAGTACCGCAGCCAGATATACACCCAGGCCAGCGCCGTGCTGAGAGCAGTGACCACGATGCCGTAGCGGGTGAACCGCCAGAAACTGATCGGATGCCCGGCCCGCTTGGCGATGCCGATGGCCACCACATTGGCGCTGGCCGCAATGGCGGTGCCGTTGCCGCTGAAGCAGGCGCCGAGTGCGAACGCCCACCACAGCGCCTGGCCGGTCTGCGCGTCCGGAGCCTGGGCCACCATGTCCTCCACCACCGGCGTCATCGTCGCGGTGTAGGGGATGTTGTCGACGAATGCGCCGACCACCGACGAACCGAACAGCAGTGCCGTCGCCGCCCCGAACCAGTTGTCGCCGAACGCCGACTCGGCCACCGATCCAAGGGCGCCGATGACGCCGGTGTGCACCAATCCAGCGACCATCACGAACAGGCCCATGAAGAAGACCAGCGTGGGCCACTCCACTTCGGGCAGTACCTCGGCCACGTCGATGTCGGTGACCAGCAGCATCGCCCCGGCGCCCAGCAGCGCCACGATCGACGGAGCCACGTGCAACACCGAATGGAACGCGAACCCGACGATCACCACGTTGAGCACCAGCAGCGAACGGATCAGCAGTCTTCGGTCCTTGATCGCCCGACGCTCCTGCAGGGCCATCACTTCCTCGATGTGCATCTCGTCGGCGCGCAGGTCCGAACGGAACAACACCCGGGTGAACAGGACGAACAACGCAAAGATGATGATGACGATCGGCGCCATGTGGATCAGGAAGTCGTTGAAGGTCAGTCCGGCGCGACTGCCGATGATGATGTTGGGCGGATCCCCGATCAGGGTGGCGGCGCCGCCGATGTTGGAGGCCAGCACCTCGGCGATCAGATAGGGCTGCGGTGCGATGCGCAGCCGGTCGCAGATCACCAGGGTCACCGGTGCGATCAGCAGGATGATCGTAACGTTGTCGAGTACCGGCGAGGCGAATGCGGTGATCGCCATCAACATGACCATCAACCGGAACGGATTGCCGCGAGAACGCTTGGCGGCCCAGATCGCGAGGAAATCGAAAAGCCCGGTCTGCTTGATGACGCCGACGATCACCATCATCCCGAGCAACAGGAAGATGACGTTCCAGTCGATGCCCTGGTGCTCGGAATGGAACACCTCGGCGCCGGGGATCAGCCCGAGCAGGGCCATCAGGCCGGCGGCGACCAGGACAGTCTTGACCTTGTCGGCTCGTTCGGTGGCGATGAACCAGAAGGCGACGACGAAGATCGTCAGCGCCAGGACCGGAGCCAACATGGCTCAGGGGGTCAGTCGCCGGGACCGGCGACCGCAAGGCTGGTCAGTAGCCGCTCGAGAGTGACTGCTCCGGTGAGCCGGCCGCTGCGGTCGACGACGGCGATCAGCGGACTGCGCTTGTTGGCCATCACGGTGGCGATCTCCAACAGCGTCGCGTCGGGCGTCACGGTCGCGGGCTTGGTCGCGGGTCCGGGCAGGCAGTCGCCGACGGTGAGCTTGCCCGGCCCGTGCCAGAACAGGTCGGCGTGAATCTCGTCGACGGTGCGGACCAACGCCGGATCTTCTTGGTAGGACTCGGGGATCGCCAAACGCAGCACCTGAGTTCCCGGTAGCACTGCCACCGGGTGGTCGTCATCGTCGACCACCACCAGGCCGGGCAGCCGGTTGACCACCATCAGCTGAACGGCTTTCGAGACCGGGTCATCGATCCGCACAGTCGGCAGGTGGGCGGCGATTTCATGTGCCTGCATGAGCTCGTTCCAATGCGTCGCTAGTGTCATCGTCCTCGTTCTCCGATCAATTCGGGACGGCTGTGCGCAATGCCAGTGCGAGCTGGCGGACCGATTTCGCCTCGGCTCCGGTGGGGTGGCTGCCAGTGTGGGCGCCCCGGTGGTCGGTGACCATCGGGGCTGACACCCATTCCGTGGGGGGTACAGCCTGTATGGACAACACCGCTGGTCGCGGGTCAGGCTGGAGGGGTGAAACCGGCGCGCACCCCGGCGGCCGCGTTGTTCCGCCGGGTGTTCCTGATCAACGGGTTGATCTTCACGCTGGGCACGCTGATCCTCGCGCTTTCCCCGGCCTCGGTGTCTTCACGGATAAAACTCACCGAAATCCCAGTTTTGGTCGTAGGTCTGGCGATTATCCTGACTGCTAACGCACTGCTCTTGAGGTCCAGTCTTGCCCCATTGGATCGGCTCGCCGCGTCAATGCGGCGAGTCGATCCGCCCAAGCGCAGCGACCGCGTGGACGACCGTGGCAGCGGTGATCTGCAGCACCTCATCGAGTCGTTCAACGCGATGCTCGATCGGTTGGAGACCGAACGGACCACCGCGAGCGCATCGGCGCTGGCGGCCCAGGAGAACGAACGCCAGCGCATCGCACGAGAACTGCACGACGAGATCGGTCAGACCCTGACCGTCGCACTGCTCACCCTGAAGCGGGCGGTCGACCGGTCGCCGGAATCGATCCACGCCGAACTGGCCGATGCCCAGGAGATCGTGCGATCCAGTCTCGACGAGGTGCGGGACATCGCCCGGCGGCTGCGTCCGGACGCATTGGAAGACCTCGGACTGCGCAGTGCGCTGAACGCCCTCTGCAACGACTTCGCCCAGGCATCCGGTATTGCGGTGGTCAAACACATTGCACTGCAAGAGGACCGGCTCAAGTCTGATGTCGAGCTGGTCTGTTACCGGATCGCCCAGGAAGGCCTGACCAATGTGGCGCGCCACTCCGGGGCGCGCAAGGTGTGGGTGGACCTCCATATTGCAGACGACGAACTCACGCTGCGGGTGGCCGACGACGGCCGCGGCGGCATCCCCACCGAAACGATGCGGGAAGGTGCAGGCATCAATGGAATGCGCGAACGGGCGCTGCTGGTGAACGCCGCGCTGACCATCAGCTCGCCGCCGGGCGGCGGCACCGAGGTGCGGCTGGTGATTCCGCTGCGGGGCATCTGATGCCGGCCCGCATCCTGCTCGCCGATGATCACGCCCTGGTGCGCAGCGGGCTGCGGATGATCATCGATGCCGAATCCGATCTGCAGGTGGTGGCCGAGGCTGCCGACGGGGCCGAGGCACTCGCGGCGCTGGAGACGACGCCGGTGGACCTGGCGATCCTGGACATCGCGATGCCGCGGATGACGGGGCTGCAGGCCGCGCGCGAGATCAACCGAACCCACCCGCACGTGCGGATCCTGATCCTGTCGATGTACGACAACGAGCAGTACTTTTTCGAGGCACTCAAGGCCGGGGCATCGGGGTACGTGCTGAAATCCGTGGCCGACCGCGACCTGCTCGAGGCTTGTCGGGCGACCATGCGCGGCGAGCCCTTCCTGTACGCCGGCGCCGTGACGGCGCTGATCCGCGATTATCTGCACCGGTCACGTCAGGGCGGTGAGTTGCCGGACACCATCCTCACACCGCGGGAGGAGGAGGTGCTCAAACTGATCGCCGAGGGCTACTCGACCCGGGAGATCGCGGCGACGCTGACCATCAGCGCCAAGACCGTCGACCGGCACCGGACCAACATCCTGGCGAAACTCGGCCTGCGAGATCGGCTGGCGCTGACGCGCTACGCGATCCGCGCCGGGCTCATCGAACCGTGAGTCCACACCGGAATGGCATGTGACGCAACGCCGATGCCCCAGCCCATGATCGGCCAGACCGGCCAGAAGTACCAGCCGCCACCGCCGAACCCGACGGCAAGCCAGATGCCGAGCATCAGCAGGGCGCCGGCGAGGTAGGCGGCCAGGTGGATCCTGACGCTCAGCCGGGCGGCCCGCTGCTGGGCGGCGTGACGCCGGGGATCGTGACGCCGGAGCCGGCTGACGGGTAGATCGGCGACGAGTCGACGCAGCTCGTCTGCGGTCTGCGCCTGGAAGGTCGACTGCAGCCGATCCTCGTATTCGGGCATCGTCAGGTAGCCCTGGGTGAGGGCCTGGCCGAGGTCGTTAGCGGTCCGTTCGCGCTCCCGGTCGCCGGCGCGGGCGGTTTCAACGGTGTGTAGGGCGGTGTCGGCCATGTCAACTCCCGTGAATCTAGTCAGTGACAAGTTGGACTATGCCACCGGAACTAGTCACCGTCAAGATATTGATGCGGCTTCCTGTCTGGCAAGCTCGCGCACGGTGAGTAGCTGCTTGCGCATCATCACGACGTCGCCCGCTGCCAACGCCCAGCCGATGATCCGCGGACCGCCGAAGCGCACCCGTACGTGCAGGCGGCTGCCCTTGGCGTGATCCCGAACCGCGTAGGTGACGGTGACCTTCCCGGATTGCAATGTGACGTGCTCATTCTCGGTGAACGAGTGCAGGGTGAACAGCTGCATGAAGCGCTGACCGACCTCGAGCCGGGCGAGTCCCGGGTCCCGGGTGCGCGGACTGTGCCGGCCGAAATTGTCGAGAAGGTCGTAGCTGTAGGGCGCGACACGCAGCTGGCACAGCCAACCGAACACGGTCGTCGTTGGTGCGTCGATGGTGATCGCGCGGTCCGCCGAGACCGCGGTGGTGGGGGATAGTGCGTCGCATGGGAGGGTGACCGCGCGTTCATCTTCGGTCGCGCCCCAGTTCAGGATCACGCCGCCACGCCTGGCCGTGGACGTAGCTGTCCGGCAATGCGTTTGAGCGCATGGCGCACGGCCACCGCGTGGGCTCCGGAGCTGATCACCAGTGCGCGGTAGATCTTTCCGTGGATGCCTGGGAAGGCTGCCCAGGTTTGCGAGCGCACCCGGGTGCGATGGGGTCCCAGGTCGTCCAGCTCGAAGACCCACTTGTAGACCGAGAAGGGGTGGCGGCCCTTGAGGACCAGGCGTTCGCGCGGCGTGCACTCGCCGATGGCGAACCCGAACGGGGCGCGAGGCTTGGCCGGATCGCCGCACAGCGTGCGCAGGACGGCGGCCCATGTCGTGGCAGCGTCAGTGTCGAGGGTTATGGCATGCTCATCGATATAGGGTAAACGTTCCATATAGAAGGACTGTACTAGATCATGGCGCCTCCGCGGAAGCATGAAACCGATGCGATTTTGGATGCGACGCGGGCACTGGTGCTCGCCGAAGGGCCCAGGGCCGCAAGTGTTGCGGCAATTGCCAAGGTCAGCGGTGCGCCGGCGGGCACGCTGTATCACCGGTTCGGCAATCGCAACGGAGTGCTGACCGCGGCCTGGCTGCGGGCACTGGAGCGGTTTCAGTCCCGTGCGATGGCGGCGTCCGGGGGAAACGCCGTGGAGGCGGCGGCGGCGATGGGCGTCGCTGCCGTCGGTTTCGCCCGCGACGTCCCCGACGACGCCCGGTTGCTGCTGACCATCCGGCCCAGCGACCTGCTCGACGGTGCTCCGGATGCGGAGTTCACCGCGACGCTGGCCGCGATGAACGCGCCACTCATCGAGCGGTTACGCGAGTTGGCGCGCGGCATCTATGGCGACGACGACGCCCGCACGATGGACGCCATGTCGCGAGCCGTCGTCGATCTGCCCTATGCGATGGTGCGACGTCACGCCAACGATGCCGAACTGCCGCCCTGGATGGAGGAAGACCTGGCCGATGCTATCCGGAAGTTGTTGACCGCGCGGTGAATCCGGTTTGGGTATGGTCGGGCCTATGGATGACAAGGCCGACGTGTCAAGGGTTGTCGCAGCCAGTCGTGAGATCGCCGCACCGGCGGAGGTCATCTTCGAGCTGATCGCCGACCCATTCCAGCAACCACGCTGGGATGGCAATGAGAACCTGGCGCAGGCCGCGTCCGGGCAGCGGGTGCGTGCGGTCGGGGATGTGTTCGTCATGACGATCACGCAGGGCGGTGACCGCGAGAACCACGTCGTGGAGTTCGAGGAAAGCCGGTGTATCGCCTGGCGGCCATCGGAGGTCGGCAAAGAACCGCCCGGCCACCTCTGGCGCTGGGAGCTGGAACCGTTGGGCGACAACCGAACTCTGGTGACCCACACCTATGACTGGTCGCAGCTTACCGATACGAAGCGGCTGGTTCGCGCACGTGCGACCACCGCGGACAAACTCTTGGCATCGACCGACCGATTGGCCGCGCTCGCCGAAACATAGGAGCTGTCAGAGCGGGTTCGCTGTCACAGCAGTCTCAATAGCCACGGCTCGGCGAGTGGGTATCGTCGTGCCCGCCTGTCAGCGAGCCGGATGCGACTAGCGGTCGTGGGGGCGGTGTTACGCAGGTGGTTCTGGAGGCGATTGTCGCTCGATTGTCGCGCGCAGGCGGGCACTTCGAGTAGTGCTCTCTGGCGGTGGCCGAGGGGCAGGTGTGACTCGCGGCGGGGCGACCTGACGGCAAACGTCGGTGAACAGGCGCGAAACCTGGCGGTCAGCCAAAGAATCTCAGCGACCGGCGGCGAAGTCCCGCAAAGTGGCGACTTGTGCCGCATCCAGTGACGGCCGCACGGTCTCGCGAGCTTTGGCGACATCAGCGGCAGTGACATCGGCCGCATCGATCGACCTGCGCATCGCCGTCAAGGCCGCCTCCCGCAGCAGCGCCACACAGTCGGCCGCGCTGTAGCCGTCCAACGCGGAAGCCAGGGCATCGAGATCGACGTCCGGAGCCAGGGGAATGGATTTGCCGCTGGTCCGCAGGATCTCGCGACGGGCGTCGGCGTCGGGCGGTTCGACGAACACGAGCCGCTCCAGCCGGCCCGGCCGCAGCAGCGCGGGGTCGATGAGGTCGGGACGGTTGGTCGCACCCAGCACCACCACGTCGCGCATCGGTTCGATGCCGTCGAGTTCGGTCAGCAGGGCCGCCACCACGCGGTCGGTCACCCCGGAATCGAAGCTCTGCCCGCGTCGCGGAGCCAGCGCGTCGATCTCATCGAGAAAGACCAGTGACGGTGCCGAATCCCTGGCGCGGGCGAACAGCTCGCGCACGGCCTTCTCCGACGAGCCGACCCACTTGTCCATCAGCTCAGCACCTTTGACCGCGTGCACAGAGAGCTTCCCCGAGCTGGCCAGGGCCCGCACCACGAAGGTCTTGCCGCAACCGGGCGGACCGTACAGCAGCACACCACGTGGGGGCTCCACGCCGAGGCGCTGGAACGTGTCCGGGTGCTGCAGCGGCCACAACACCGCCTCGGTGAGTGCCTGTTTGGTCTCGACCATGTCGCCGACGTCGTCGAGCGTGACGGAGCCGACCGACACCTCCTGCGATGCGGACCGCGACAACGGCCGGATCACGGTCAGGGCTCCGGTCAGGTCCTCCTGCCACAGCACCGGCTCGTTGCCGTCAGCGCTGGCTCGCGAGGCTGCCCGCAACGCGCCCTCGCGGACCAGGGCCGCCAGGTCGGCGACCACGAAACCCGGTGTACGGTCAGAAATTTCGCCGAGGTTCAGCTCGGCGGACGGAACGCCGCGCAGCAGCACCTCCAACAGTGCCTTGCGGGTGGCGGCATCGGGCAGGGTCAGGGCGAGCTCGCGGTCACACAGATCCGGTGCCCGCAGCCGGGGATCCACCCCGATGGGCATCGCCGACGTCGCGACGAACGCCACGCCCCGGGTGGCGACGGCATCACGCAGTTCGCCGATGATCAGAGCGGCGACCGGCTCGGGAGCCCGGTCGGTGGCGGCGGCCGGCAGCAGCGCGTCGACATCGGAGATCAGCAGCACCCCGCCGCCGTCGCGCACGGAAGCGACCGCGTCGGACACCCGGCTGAACCGGTCGTCGGCGGCCAGCGCCCCCACTTCCGGACCGTCGAGCTCCACCAACCGCCGCTCGGTACACACGGTCCGCACCATGGTGGCCTTGCCGACACCGGCGGGACCGGACACCAGGACGCCGAGATTCGGTGTGGCACCTAGGGTTTCGAGAAGCTGGGGTTCGTCGAGTGAAAGCTTGAGCCATTCGGCGAGCTTGCCGGCCTGGGTATGAGATCCCTTGAGATCATCGAAGCTGACCGCAGGCTCGGCCCGGGCGGGGCTGATCGTGTGCGCGCCGGTGGAATCCGACGGCCCAGACCCCACACCTTCGAGGCCCGACCCCCAGGACACCACCGAATTCGGTTGAATACTCACAGGTCCGGCCGGATCGATCCCGGTCACCGTCAGCAGTTCCGAGGTCCAGGTGATGCCCACCGACGAGCCCAGCGCCGCGGTGGCCTGCGACGTCGAGGTGCCTGGCCCCAGATCACGGGGCAGCAGCGACACCGTGTCGCCGACCGTCATCACCTTGCCCAGCAGCGCCTGGCGCAGCGTCGCCGACGAGATCGAATCGGTCGCCAGTTTGGACCCGGTCACCGTGACCGCCCGGGCGCCGTACACCGTCACCGGCGCCACGATCACGGTGGCGTTCTCCCGCACCCCGGCATTGGACAGCGTCACGTCGTCGAGCAGGGCGGTACCGGTCGGGGTACCGCCGGGGGCCAGGCCGATGACGGCGGCAGTAGTACGGGATCCGGTCAGTGACACCGCGTCCCACTCGCGGATCCCTAGGGCGGCGATCGCTTCGGGATGCAGCCGGACCACCCCACGGCGCGAGTCGAGTGCGGCGGTGTTCAGCCGTGCGGTCAGGCGCAGATGCCCGAGCGGTTGATCTTCTTCGGCCTCGAGCTGCGACACGTCAGCGCCCCGGCTTCCGCAGCCCCAGTCGCGCCATGGACCGCCGGTGCGGCTGGGCCCGGCGAATCGCGCGTCGGGTGGCGCGGCGCTGCTGCGGCTTGTCGTCCCAGGATTCGGGGTGGCTGGCCACCCACTTCTTGGTGCGTATCGCGAACGGGATGTGGATCACGTAGGCCACGATGATCACCATGATCACGATGTAGCCGTAGAACACCGACGCAGCCACACCGATGGCGACCAGTGCGAGCAAGGGCGCCACCATGTTCGGCGGCACCGCGAAGGTGTGGATCTTGCGCATCGGGATCCGGCTGACCACCAGGAGCGAGACACCGATGATCCAGATCGACACCGCCCACTCGCTGGTCCACCACCCTTCGCCGAACTGCATCTTGGCGGCCAGCAGACCGATCGCGCCGATGGCGCCCGCCGGGGCGGGCATGCCGACGAAGTACTCCTTCTCGTACGCGGGCTGATCCACGTCGAGCAGCGCGTTGAACCGCGCCAACCGCAACACGATGCACACCGCGTACAGCAGCACCACGATCCACCCGATGCGCGAATGCGAAAGCATGGTGCCATAGATGATGAGCGCCGGTGCCACACCGAAATTCACCGCATCGGCGAGCGAATCGATCTCCTCGCCCATCTTGGAGGTGGCGTTGAGCATCCGGGCGACCCGGCCATCCAGTGCATCGAGGATCGCCGCGACCGCCAGAAACGCCATCGACTCGGTGGGCCGGTTGTCGAGCGCCATCTTGATCGCCGACAGGCCCAGACAGATCGCGGCCACCGTCATCGCGCTCGGCAGCATTCGCACGGAGAACGGCGGTGGCTTCATGCGGCCCTTGATCAACGACGGGGGCCTCATGCGCGGCTTGATCATGGCAACTCCGCCAGGACGGTTTCTCCGGCCAGCGTCCGCTGACCCCGAGTGACGAGCAGTTTCGAACCAGCAGGAAGGTAGGTGTCCAGCCGGGAGCCATACCGGATCAGGCCGTACGTCTCACCGATGGCGAGCTTGTCGCCGACATGGGCGTTGCACACGATGCGCCGGGCGATCAGACCGGCGATCTGCACGGCGATCACCTCGGTGCCCTCGGGGGTGCGGATGACGACGCTGTTGCGTTCGTTGTGCTCGCTGGCGGCTTCGAGCTCGGCCGAGTGGAAACGCCCGGGGCGGTGCTGGACGGCGACGACGTCACCGCCGATCGGGGCGCGCTGCACGTGCGCGTCGAGCACCGACAGGAAGATGCTGACCCGGGGCAGCGGGGTGGCGGGCAACCCCAACTCCGCCGGCGGCACCGCCTCTTCGATCAGGCACACCAGCCCGTCTGCGGGGGCGACCACCACGCCGGGGCGGGTGGGCGCCACCCGGGCCGGGTGGCGGAAGAACGCGGCGTTCGCGCCGGCGGCCAGCAGGCCGGCCCGGCGTACCCAGCGGCGCTTGCGGCCCAAGGCCGCTACGGCGAGGCTGGCGCCGACGAACGGTAATCCCGCCGAATGCATCGGCGGAACACTGGATCGCACCAGCGCCACGAGGCGTTCTGGTCCGGACTGCTGGAGGTCGGGGCGTCTGGCCATCGGGAGGATTCTACGTGCGGGCGGTGTCGGAATTGCTAGGTCAGGTCCCACACGGGAACAGTCGACCCGGCCGAGAGTTCGGCGATGTCCTCGGCGATCTCCAACAGGCAGTTCGCCGAAGCGAGCCAGCGAAGGTGATGCGAGGCCGGGGGACCGTAGCTGCTGACCGAGTCCCCGGTCAGCACACCCCGCCGGAACTGCCGTTTTCCGCGCGGCGAGGTCAGATCCTCGGTCAGCTGCGCGGTGCGCCGTGGCCGATCCGGTTCGGTGAGGCCCATCGCGGCACGCAGCGGCGAGCGGACGAACACCTCGAAGGACACCAGCGCGCTGACCGGGTTGCCGGGCAGCGTGATGATCGGAACACCGTCGACCGTGCCCGCGCCCTGCGGCATGCCGGGCTGCATCGCGACTTTGACGAACTCGACCTGATCCGACAACGAGTCTTTGACCACCTCGTATGCACCGGCGCTGACCCCACCGGTGGTGATGATCAGATCCGCGTCGGTGCCGTGCTCAGCCAGCGCGGCGCGGAAGGCGTCGACGTCGTCGGCGGACATCGGGGCGATGGTCGCCTGCGCGCCGGCATCGCGGACTGCCGCGGCCAGCATCACCGCATTCGACTCATAGATCTGCCCCGGCTGCAGTTCGGTGCCCGGGGCCACCAGTTCGGTGCCGGTGGACATCACCATGACGCGCTGCGGCGGCACCACGGGCAGGGTGGCCAGTCCGAGTGCCGCGGCCAGCCCGAGCGCGGCCGGGGTGATCACCTGACCGGCACGCAGCACGGCGGTGCCCGCGGTGACGTCCTCGCCGGCGCGGCGGATGTGCTGACCCTCCCGGGACGCCGCACGGATCGTCACGGTGTCCGTCGCGCCGTCGGTGGCCTCGACCGGAACCACCGCGGTGGCACCCGACGGCAGCGGCGCCCCGGTCATGATGCGATGTGCGGTCCCGGGCTGCAGCGTCAGCAGGTCGGTGCGGCCGGCCGGGATGTCCTCGGCGACCGGCAGAAGCACTGGCCTGTCCTCGGTGGCGGCGGCGACATCGTCGGCGACAACCGCGTAGCCGTCCATCGCGGAGTTGTCGAAGCCGGGCAGCGACAGCGGGGCGACGACATCGGCGGCCAACGTCAGTCCGAGTGTGTCGTTCAGCGGAAGATCTTGTGGGGCGCGGGCTTTGATCAGTCCGGCCACGACCTTCTGGTGTTCTTCGACGGTCCGCATGATCACACCGGGAAGCTGACGCCGGTGAGCTCTTCGGACACGGTCCAGAGCCGGCGCTGCAGGTCCTCGTCGTGGGACTGCTTGCTGGAGGTCACGAGCTTCGGATTGCCGACCATCTCGCGGAAACCGGATGGGCCGTAGTACTGGCCGCCACGAACATCGGGAGCGGTGGCGGCCCGCAACGTGGCCAGCGCCCCCTTGGCGGGGCTGTTGGTGAACAGGCCCGCGAGCTGGTTGTAACCGGGCAGGCCGGTTCCCGGGATGTGGCGCATGAGTTCGGTGTTGGACAGGCCGGGGTGGGCGGCCACCGCGATGGTCGGCTCGTTCTTGGCGGCCAGACGCCGCTGAAGCTCGTAGGTGAACAGCAGGTTCGACAGCTTGGATTGTCCGTAGGCGGCGACGCGGTTGTAGCTGCGCTCCCACTGCAGGTCGTCGAAGTGGATGGCCGCCTGGATGCGGTGTGCGACGCTGGCGACCGCGACGACGCGTGACCCGTCGACCGGCAGCAGGTGATCCAGCAGCAGGCCCGTCAGCGCGAACGCGCCGAGATGGTTGGTGCCGAACTGCAATTCGAAGCCGTCGACGGTGGTCTGTTTGGGCGGGTACATCACCCCGGCGTTGTTGATCAGCAGGTCGATGCGCGGGTAGGCGGTCCTGAGTTCATCAGCAGCGGTACGGACCGACTCCAGCGAACCCACATCCAGCTGCTGCACCCTGAGATCCGCCGTCGGCACGGCGGCGGTGATCCGGTCGACGGCCTCGCGGCCCTTGTCCAGGTTGCGTACCGCGACAACGACGTGCGCGCCCCGGGCGGCGAGCACACGGGCGGTCTCATAGCCCAGCCCGGTGTTGGAGCCGGTGACGATCGCGATCCGGCCGGACTGATCGGGGACGTCGGCCTCGGTCCACTTGGAATTGGCGCTCATGGGTTGAACATACGGAACGCGGGTGCTGGACGGCACCCCGGCGCCATAGCAGTCTGGGAACATGCGCACTCTGCTGGTCGATCCCGCGAATCCACCCAGCCGTAAGGCTCCGCTGGTGTGGGCCTTGAGCGCGGCCATTCCATGGGCGGTTCTGATCCTGGCACAGGTGATCTGGTTCGCGATCGACCAGCGGATGCTGTGGGTGCACGTTGCGGTCGCGGCTGTCACGGTGCTGGGCGCGGCGCTGTTTGTCGTCGTTGTCCCGATGTGGCGCTACCGGGTCCACCGGTGGGACATCAACATCGGCTCCGGGACGCCCGCGGTGTACACCCGCACGGGGTGGCTGGTGCAGGAACGGCGGATCGCACCGATCTCGCGCGTGCAGACCGTGGACACCTACCGGGGCCCGCTGGATCGGCTGTTCGGGCTGGCCAACGTGACGGTGACGACGGCGTCCTCGGCCGGGGCCGTGCGGATCGTGGCACTCGATGACGACGTGGCCGAGCGCGTGGTGGCGCAGTTGACCGACATCGCGGCGATCGGCGAACAGGACGCCACGTGACGCCGCCGGCTGAGCCGGCCATCGGGCCGCCGCCGGCCGAGCCGGCCATCCAGCGGCAGTGGCAGCGGCTGAGCCCGCGGATGCTGGTGGTCCACCCGGTACATGAAGTGCTGCAACAGATTCCGCTGCTGATCGGCGCGGTGGTGCTGGGCTCGGCGACCGGGAACCAGGGTTGGACGATCGCGGCGATCGTGCTCACCATCGCCGTCGGTCTGGCACGGTGGTTCACCACCAGCTACCGCATCGAGCTGGACGAGGTGCAACTGCGCACCGGGCTGCTGCAACGCAAAACGTTGTCGGTGCCGCGCAACCGGATTCGATCCGTATCGACCGATGCCCGGCTGTTGCACCGGTTGCTCGGACTGACCGTCCTGCGGATCAGCACCGGTCAGGAAGCCAAGGGCGACACCGAATTCGCCTTGGACGCGGTGGAGGCGCAGCAGGTGCCCCGGCTGCGGGCGATCCTGCTTGCCGATGCCGTACCCGTCGCCGAGGCACCGGCAGGACGCGAGCTGGCCCGCTGGCAGCCGTCTTGGCTGCGCTACAGCCCCCTGAGTTTCACCGGTCTGGCCATGATCGCGGCCGCGGCCGGAGTGATCTACCAAGCCAGTGCCGGTGCCGCGCTGCGGAACTCAGAGCTTGCGCAGTCCGGGATCGCGGTGGCCGAACACTTCGGAATCCTGGTCAGCGTGGTGGTCGGCGTCGTGATGGTGGTGCTGGCCTCGGTGGTGTTGTCGGTGCTGAGGTCGTTGCTCACGTACGGGAACCTGGTGCTGACCCGCAGGGACATTCCTGGACGGGGAGGAGCGCTGCACCTGCAACACGGTCTGCTGCGACTGCGCGAGCACACCTACGACATGCGGCGGCTCCGCGGCGGAACACTGCGTGAGCCGCTGCTGGTACGGGCCTTCGGTGGCGCCCGCCTGGATGCGGTGATGACCGGCGTCGGCGGCGAAGGGGAGGCCTCACTGTTGCTGCCACCGTGTCCCGCCGGCACCGCCAGGGGAGTGCTGACAGAGTTGATCGCGAGTCCTGGTGCCGTCGACGCACCGCTGGTCGCCCACGGTCCGGCGGCCGTGCGGCGACGCTGGACCCGTGCAATGACGCTGCCCGTGCTGGCGGCCGCGGTGTTGCTGGTGCTCGGGGTGCCGGTGTGGACGTGGGTGCTGTGGATGTTGTTGGTCGGGTGCGCCGGTCTCCTCGCCATGGACCGGGCCCGGTCCCTCGGACATCTGGTGCGCGACGGCTGGCTGGTCGCCCGCTCCGGCAGCCTGGAGCGGCGCCGCGATCACCTGGATGCTGCCGGGATCATCGGATGGACGGTGCGGCAGACGTTCTTTCAGCGCCGCGCCGGCGTGGCCACCCTGATCGCAGCGACCGCTGCGGGGGAGAAGCGCTATGCCGTGCTCGACATCCCGGCGACACGAGCGTGGTCCGTGGCGGCGGCCGCCTCGCCATGGGTGGCCGACAACGGGTGGGCAGTCGGTCCGGCAGGCCCCGAGTTGCGCTGAATTCGCGGACGTTTACTGTCGCTGCATGGCTATCGGTGGAGTGCTGTTCGACATCGATGGTGTGCTGGTGACCTCCTGGCAGCCCATTGACGGTGCGGCGCAGACGCTGCGGATATTGGCCGAGCAGCAGATCGCCCGGTCCTATCTGACGAACACCACCACCCGTACCCGCGCGCAGATCGCCGACCTGCTGACCGCCGCCGGTATGGACGTGGCGGCTGACGAGGTGATCACCGCGGCGGCCCTGACCGCCGAGTACGTGCGGGACCGGTATCCGGGCGCCCGATGTTTTCTGGTCAACAGCGGGCAGATCGGTGAGGACATGCCCGGCGTCGACGTGGTGTATTCGAGTGAATTCACCGGGCCTGCCGCACCCGAAACCCCTGACGTGGTGCTGCTCGGCGGGGCCGGGCCGGAGTACAACCACCTCACGCTCAGCTGGGTGTACGACTGGATGGCCCAGGGTGTGCCGGTCGTGGCGATGCACCGCAGCACCGCCTGGAACACCACCGACGGACTGCGGGTCGACACCGGCATGTATCTGGCCGGCATGGAGGAGACCTCGGGCCGCAAGGCCACGGCCGTCGGCAAGCCTGCTCCGGAAGGGTTTTTGGCCGCAGCCAACCGCCTCGGCGTCGACCCCGAGGAGATGTACATGATCGGCGACGACCTCAACAACGACGTGCTGGCCGCCCAGGTGGTGGGGATGGCCGGGGTGCTGGTGCGCACCGGAAAGTTCCGCCAGGCCACGTTGGAACGTTGGGCCGCAGACGAATTCACGATGCAACCCAACCATGTCATCGACTCGGTGGCGGATCTGCCCGAGTTGTTGGGCCTGTAGGCATCTGGGGCCCGGCCCGCCGCACCGTTTTCGACACTGGGTCGTGGTTTTTCGACGGGCACGACCCCCAGGTAGAAATCGGCGCGCAGGCGTCCGACTGAAACGCGCTCCTACACCGTGTAGCGGCGGTCGTACCCGGCCTGGCGGTCGGCGATCTGCTGCGCGCGGTCGTAGTCGAGCTGCTCGGGGTTGTAGTTGGGATCACTCGGGTCGTTGACGATGCCCGCGACCTCCGACGCCTTCACTACTCGCGTCGTCACCGTCGGCATGTTCGTGGCATCCGGGTCCACGCCCTGGAAACGCATGGAGATGGTGCCCTGATTCAGGCCGCCGGTGGACACCCAATTCGCCACGCCGGGGTCGCTTTTGGACACCACGATGGTGTACGTGCCGTCCGCGTTCTTGATGGCCTGGCTGTTGTTCAGGCTGGTCTGCTGATTGCGGGTGTCGCCGGTGATGGTCCAGTCGTTGGTCACCGGCACCACGAAGTACTCCGCATCACCGGGATCGACGGTGATGACCATCGCCTCGTCGTCCTTGAGCTGGAAGTAGCCGGCGCTCTGCAACTGGGTGGAGAGGAACTGCGCGTTGTGCTGTGGCTGGGACAGCACGTTGGGCTGGCCGGTGGCGGTTGCCACGGACATGTAGGTGTTCTCGCCGTTGATTCCGGTGACCAGCATCAGGATGGCCGTCTCGGCGGACGACAACAGCAGCGGTGCCTTGTCGAATGCCGGGACGATCGACACCAGGCTCATCAGTAGCGGGTTCTTCACCACCGTTTCGCCGATGACCGGGATGGCGAACCCGCCGATCTGGCTGAACAAACTGCTGGGCGGCCCGGCGGTCTTCTCGATGGTCAGCGTCATGGGAGTCTCGGTGTTCCAGTCCCCCAGGGTGTTTCGGGTGGCGAGGATGGTCGAGTTGGCCGGGGCCTGAATGTAGTTCATGCCCTTCTCGGCATTGGCCGGCGCCCCGTCGGGACTCACCACGATGGTGAAGGTCCCGTCGTCCCTGATGCTGAGGTCCTCGCCGTTGAGGTTGGCGGCGGTGACCCCGTTGATTCCGGTGAGCACACTGAAATTGGTGTTGGCAGAAGTGGGGTGGGTGCTCGGGTCGGCCGGGTCATACCCCGCGACCTTGCCCTCGATGTGGTAGGTCGAGGCGCCGTTGATGCCGGTGAAGCGGTAGACGGTGTCGGGGTTGTCGTACCAGATCCGGGTGCCGCCGGCGTCCTGCCCGTTCCAACTGTGTGGCGGGTTGACCTGCAGCAGCAGCTTGGGATCGTTCGAATTCAGTAGCAGGAACTCGGTTGCCGATTGGTTGGCGAACTCGGTCGCGGCCTGGTTGAGCTGCGAGAGGTTCGTGAAGTCGGGGCCACCGACCGTGGCGAAGTTCTTGGCCGCCTCGACGTACCAGGCCGCCATCAGGACCACCTTGGCCAACTGGACGAACGGTGTGTTGACGATCTGGCCGACCTGTTGTTCGGCCGCAAGCTGGTCCTCGGTGGCCAGCGTGCTCGTTGCCTCCGTGGTCGCTTCGGAGGTCACCTGCGACGTCGCTTCCGGTGTGGTGACGCGTCCGATGGGGACGAGCCCCTGCCGGCCATCACGGCGTGACCAGCCCAGCATCGCGGCCAGGCCGAGGTCCTGGATCGGGCTTACCGGCGATTCCGGGAGACGTGGCTTGAGCCGTTGCGTCACCGCCGCCACCATCTCCGGAATGGCCTGTGGCGTCGGAGCCTGGGTGCGGGGTGTCGACTCCGGAATGAGGTGATCCACAACGTCTTTCGCCACCCTCTTGGTGACGACTGTGAGCGTTTCCAGGGGAGCGGCGGTATCAGCCTCGGCGGCCGGTGGGCGGCTGTCCAGCGTGGCCCGCCGATTGCGGGGTGCGTCAGTTGTTTTGGTGATTGCCCGCGACACCGACTGCCGCGCGTTGTCGACTGCGGTTTCGACGGCTGCCTTGCCGTCCTTGTTGTCAGATTTCCGGTCGGGCGATGCGGCCGGCGATCGGCGTTCGCCGGCCTTGGAGCTACCGAGCGCGGACTCCACTTTGGCGGTCACGTCGCTGACTCGTTTGGACAGCTTCTGCGGGCCTGCCAAGGACGGCTTCCGGGGACCCTTCTTCGGGGTCGAGCTATTGGTCTTCGGGCCGTCCGCTGTTTTTGAATGCGTCCCCGACGAGTCCGAACCACCGGTCTCCGCGGATGCGATCGCGGTGCCGTTGACCGCCGCCACCCCGATGCCCAGGGCAACGGCGAGCGCGCCCACCCGCCCGATGAATCGTGCGCCTCCAGCGGTATCGGACGTCGTCGGCATAGCCTCTCCCCCAACTGTTCTGGCTGCAACAGAACGCAATTGGCCGACTGTAACAAGTTCCAGTTGAATCTCGGGGGAGTTTGGGGGACTCTGATTTTTTGTTGTGCGGGGCGGCCGTCAGGCCTTCAGATCCCTTATGGCTTCGATGCGTGCCTTCAACTGATCGGTGGTCGCGGCGGCCACCGGAGGCCCGCCGCAGATGCGTCGCAGCTCGTTGTGGATCCAACCGTGCGGCTTACCGGTGCGGTGATGGGTGATGGTCACCAACGCGTTGAGTTCACGACGCAATTCCCGCAACTGGCCGTGCGTGGTGCGCGGGGGCGGCGGACCGCCCGATACCGCGGCCTCGGCCGTGCGTTTGGTGATCTGCGCATCCTGCCTGCGCCGCAACAGATCTCGCATCTGTGAGGCGTCGAGCAGGCCGGGGATGCCGAGATAGTCGGCTTCCTCGTCACTGCCGGCCGCCGCCGCCGTGCCGAACGACGAGCCGTCGAAGATGACCTGGTCCAGTTCGGCGTCGGCGCCCAGGGACTCGAAGCCGTTCTCCAGCTCGCTCTTCTCGTCCTTGCGCTTCTCGGCAGCTTCGAGCGCCTCGTCATCCAGCCCGTCGGATTCCCGGTGCGGCTTGCCCAGCACATGGTTGCGCTGGGCTTCCATCTCGCTGGCCAGCAGCAACAGATTCGGTACCGAAGGCAGGAAGATGCTGGCGGTCTCACCGGCGCGGCGCGACCGCACGAACCGGCCGATGGCCTGCGCGAAGAACAAGGGGGTGGACGCGCTCGTCGCGTACACGCCGACCGAGAGTCGTGGCACGTCGACGCCCTCGGACACCATGCGGACCGCGACCAGCCAGCGGCTGGTGCCTTCCGAGAACCGGCTGATCCGGTCCGAGGCGCCGGGATCGTCGGAGAGCACCACGGTGGGCACCTCGCCGGTGATCTTGGTGAGCAGATCGGCGTAGGAGCGGGCGGTGGTCTGGTTGGTGGCGATGATCATGCCGCCGGCGTCGGGCACATGCTGACGCTTCTGCTGCAACCGCTTGTCGGCGGCCGCGATGACCGCTGGCATCCACTCGCCCGTCGGGTTCAGCGCGGTGCGCCAGGCCCGTGCGGTGTGCTCGGCGGTCAGCGGCTCGCCGAGGCGCGCCGCGTGCTCCTCGCCGGCACTGTCACGCCAGCGGGCCTCACCCGAATACGCCAGGAACACCACGGGCCGGACCACGCCGTCGGCCAGCGCGTCGGAATAGCCGTACACGTGGTCGGCCTGCGAGCGCTGGAACCCGGCCTCGTCGGGCTCGTAGTTGACGAACGGGATCGGGCTGTCGTCGCTGCGGAACGGGGTACCGGTCAGGGAGAGGCGCCGTGTCGCGTCATCGAAGGCTTCGCGCATCGCGTCGCCCCAACTCTTCGCGTCACCGCCGTGGTGGATCTCATCGAAGATGACGAGCGTCCTGCGGTTCTCGGTGCGCACCCGGTGCCGGGTGGGGTGGCTGGCGACCTGGGCATAGGTGACGACGACGCCGTGGTACTCGGCCGAGGTCTGGGAGTCGGAGTTGCTGAACTTCGGATCCAGTGCGATGCCGTTACGTGCCGCCGCCTGCGCCCACTGGATCTTGAGGTGCTCGGTCGGCACCACCACGGTGATCGCGTCGACCGTGCGGTCGTTGAGCAGTTCGGCCGCGATCCGCAGCGCAAACGTCGTCTTCCCCGCGCCAGGGGTGGCGACGGCCAGGTAGTCCCGCGGTTTGGCGGTCAAATACTTCACCAGCGCCTTGCGCTGCCAGCCCCGAAGTGCCTGGGTGCTGGGCGCTGCTTCAGCCCGCACCCTGGGACTCCTCTCCGTCGGAAAGCAGTCTAGGCCAGCGCGTTCCGTTGGCGCATCTCTGCAGGAGAATGCCGGGCGTGTCGCTAGACGAAGTGGTTGTCGTTCTTGACGAACCACTCGGCGCGTTCGGTGTCGGTGAGGTCGGCCAGCTGGGCGAGCCCCTCGAAATAGGCCTCCCGCGGCGCGCCGGGAGCAAACAGCATCAGCAACGACGTCGGCGCATCGGCCTCATTGCGGAAACCGTGGATCCCGCCCGGTGGGACATACAGGAAATCGCCCTGGTTACTGTCCGTCCAGTCGTTCCCGTCGTAGAGCTTGACGGTGCCTGACAGGACGAAGAAGGCCTCGGACATGCCCCGGTGAAAATGCGGACCGGGGCCGCCGGCCTGTGGGCTGATGTCGACGCGGTACAGACCGTAGTCCCCATTGGTCTGCTGTTGATTGGCGAGGTAGTGGTACTTCACCAATCCGAAGGAGTCGTAATCGGACGGCTCGTCCCCGCGCCTGACCCACGCGCTGACCTCCGGGTCGTCCTTCGTGTAGCGGGCCGGGGGATAGGGCGGCACATTCTTGGGGTCCCAGAGCGACACGGGGGCCAGCCTAGTCGCGACGCGGCTGTTGGTGCCGAGATCGACGCCAGGGTTGTTCGCGCCGCGCCGCAGCAGCCTTGGTGTCGAAAGTGGCGACGGGAATTCAGGCCCGCGAGTCCTGCAAGGCGGGGTACGTCACACCGGTCAGCTCCTCGGACACCGTCCACAACCGGCGCTGCAGCTCAAAGTCATGCGACTGGTCGCTGGACGGCACCACCTTGGGGTAGCCGCGTGACCCGCCGGGGCCGTCGGGGCCGAAGTACTGCCCGCCCAGCGCGCCCGGATCCGTCGCCGCACGCAACGTCGGCAGGGCGCCGGCCGCGGCGTCCTGAAAGAGCGGCTTGAGCAACGGGATGGCTCGTTGCAGGGCGCCAGGCAGGTGGCGCATCAGCTCGGTATCCGAACCGCCCGGGTGGGCGGCCAGGGCAGTGGTCTTCTCGCCGGTGAGCCGGCGCTGCAGCTCGTAGGTGAACAGCAGGTTGGCCAACTTGGACTGGCCATAGGCGCCGACCCGGCTGTAGCGCCGCTCCCACTGCAGGTCGTCGAAGTGGATCGTGGCGTTGATGCGGTGGCCGATGCTGCTGACCGTCACGACGCGCGAACCCGTCACCGGCAGCAGGCGATCCAGCAGCAGACCGGTGAGCGCGAAGTGGCCAAGATGGTTGGTGCCGAACTGCAGCTCGAACCCGTCGGCGGTGGTCTCCTTCGGCGGGTACATCACACCGGCGTTGTTGATCAGCAGGTCGATGCGCTCGTGCTTCTCTCTGAGCTCGTCGGCCGCTTCGCGTACTGACGCCAGCGATCCCAGGTCGAGGCGCTGCAGCTCCAGGTCGGCGTCCGGCACCGACCGTGAGATCCACTCGACGGCGGCCTCTCCTTTGTCCAGGTTGCGGACGGCGAGTACGACGTGGGCTCCCTTGGCGGCCAGGGCCCTGGCGGTCTCGAGCCCGAGTCCGGTGTTGGCGCCGGTGATGACGGCCGTGCGGCCCGATTGGTCCGGAATCTTGGCGGTGGTCCACTTGGTCATGGGAGACTCCTCGTGAGGCTAAGCGGAGTGGATACTCCGGTTGCGTTCGACTATACGGAACGCGCGCCCCGCTTTGTCAATGGTGTGTCTGCGTTTATCGACGGTTGTGTGAGGTGATGAAGAATGCGTGCGGATGCGGCGCGGAACCGTGCCCGGGTGCTCGAGGTCGCTTACGACACCTTCGCGGCCGATGGACTGTCCGTGCCCATCGACGAGATCGCCCGCCGGGCCGGCGTCGGCGCAGGCACCGTCTACCGCCACTTCCCGACCAAAGACGCGTTGTTCCAGGCCGTTATCGCCGAACGCATCCGCGGCGTCGTCGAGGAGGGGCGGACCCTGCTTGCCGAGGCCGATCCGGCCGAGGCGATGTTCACGTTCCTGCGGTCGATGGTGCTGCAATGGGGCGTCGCCGACCGCGGCCTGGTCGACGCACTGGCCGGATCGGGCATCGACGTCAACGCCGTGGTTCCCGAGGCCGAGGGCGAATACCTCGCCGTCCTCGGTGATCTGCTGACCGCAGCGCAATGCTCGGGTACGGCGCGAGACGACGTGACGGTCGCGGACGTGAAGGCAATTCTGGTCGGCTGCCAGGCCATGCAGAGTTACAACGCGGACGTGGCCGAGCGGGTCACTTCGGTGGTGTTCGACGGACTGCGGGCGGAAGGAAAACGGTGACCGCACTTCATTTCATCTCGGGTCTACCGCGATCGGGGTCGACGCTCCTGGCGGCGCTGCTGCGACAGAACCCGCGCTTTCAGGCCGGGATGTCGGGACCCTTGGCGGGCTTGTTCGACGCCTTGGTCGCCCAGATGAGCGCACGCAACGAGTTTTCGGTGTTCCTCGACGACGCCAAGCGGGAGCGCATCCTGCGCGGGTTGTTCGACAGCTACTACTCCGACTGTGTCGCCGAGGTGGTCTTCGACACGAACCGTGGCTGGTGCGCGCGGATGCCGGCGATCGCACAGCTGTTCCCGGATGCGAAAGTCATTGCCTGCGTGCGTGATCTACCGTGGGTGATCGACAGCATCGAACGCCTGGTGCAGCGCAACGTGTTCAGCCCGTCGTCGATCTTCAACTACAGCCCCGGCGGCACCGTCTACACGAGGGCCAATGACGTTGCCGCACAAGACGGTATGGTCGGCGGCCCCTACGACGCACTCAAGCAGGCGTGCTTCGGCGCCCAACGCGACCGCCTGCTGGTGGTGCAGTACGAGACCTTGACCACCGAGCCCGCCAAGGTCATGCACGCCATCTACGAATTCATCGGCGAGCCGGTTTTCGAACACGACTTCGGCCGTGTCGATTACGACGTCACCGAGTTCGACCAACGGGCCGGGACGCCCGGGCTGCACACTGTGCGGGGTGAGGTGAAAGCCGAACCGCGTGAGACCGTGCTGCCGCCGGATCTGTTCAATCGCTTTGTCCACGATGCGTTCTGGCGGGACCCGGGCAAGGTTCCGGACGGCCTGCGCGTCGTGTAGTTGACCGAGAAGCAAAGGCCCCGCACACCAGGTGTGCGGGGCCTCTGCTTGAGTGCCGTCGACTACGGGTTGTCGGCTCCGTCGTCGAGGGTGACGTCCTGGTCCGCTACAGGGTTGTAACCCGGGTGTGCGGTAGCGGCACCGTCGACGGGGTCGACCGATCCTTGGGTCCAGGTTCCGCCGTTGCCTCCGGTGTTCCCGCTATTGGTACCGCTGCCACCGTTGCCGGCAACGACGGTGTTGTGGTTGTAGGTAAAGCCGCCCGGGAAGTTGGCCGGATCGCTGTTGTACGAACCCGTCTGCAGGTAACCCCCCGCGCCGCCGGTGCCGCCGTTGGAGCCGTCACCACCCCGGCCGGTGTGGGCCTTGCTATTGGTGGCCGTGGCGTTTTCGCCGAGAGCCGAGATCGACGAGAACTGCGTCGGGCTACCGGCAGCGCCGCCGCCGCCGTTACCGCCCTTGCCGCCGTCGACGCCGTTGCCGCCGTCCCCGCCGATGATCTCGCTGCCGGACACGTTCGCATTCTGACCCGCGGAGTTGATCGCCACCCGGCTTCCGTTGCCGCCCCTGGAACCGGAGGTACCGGTCGCGGAACCGCCGTTGCCGCCCACCGCGGTGGCCTGGGCATTGGCATTGTCACCCGACGGAACCGTGATGGTCCCGCTGGGCCCACTGATCTGGATGTTGTCGCGGCCGGCGCTGATATTCGCGGACCCACCCAGGCCGCCCTGGTTGCCGGTGCCGGTTGCGTTGCCGCCGTCGCCACCGGTGGCCGTGCCGGACGCGGTGCCACCGTTCTGGGCGTTGATCGTCGCAAAACTGCCGTTACCGCCGGTGCCGCCGCCATTCGCGTTGCCGCCCTGGCCGCCGGTGGAGAACGTGGGGCTGGCGGTGCCGTCGGTCAGATATCCGACCTTTCCGCCGGTCAGTGCCCACAGGTCGGCGTTGCCGCCGTTGCCACCCGTGCTGCCCGCACCGTCGCCGTATCCGCCGTCTCCGCCATCGACCACGCCGGTGACGACACTGCCCCCGTTGGTGGCGCTGACGGCGGCCGCACCGCCGTTGCCGCCGATGCCGCCATTGGCGTCACCGAGCCCGGCGTTGCCGCCCGTGGCCAAGGTGTTGGTGACGGTGGCGCCGTTGTAGGCCTGCACTACTGCTGCGCCGCCGGTGGCGCTGCCGTTGGCGTTTCCGCCGGTTGCGGTGCTGTTGGTGATGGTGATGCCGGTGTCTGCCGCGTCGGGGCCGTTGCTGGTATGGCCGATGCGGCCTTCACCTCCGGCGCCGCCGTTGAGGCCGTTGGCGCTGTTGCCGCCGTCACCGCCGGTGGCTTCACCATTGGTGATGATGCTGCCGTACCCACCGGCGCTGATCCGGCCGGTTCCACCGGCGCCGCCGGTGTAGCCGACTCCAGCGACCGTGGTGCCGTCGCCGCCGTCACCGCCGTGGGCGGTGCCGGTGACATCGCCACCGCCGCCGTTCTGCGCATCCGCGCGGATTTGTGCGTCGCCACCGATACCGCCGGTGGAGCCGATCCCGGTGCCGTCGCCGCCGTCACCGTTGATGGCGGTGCCGCCGGCGTGGGCATTCTCACCGAAGGCAGCGACCTGGGCGTAGAAGATGTGGCCGCCGCCGGTACCGCCGAGCCGTCCGTCGCCGCCATTGCCGCCGCGGACCTCGCTGGCCGGGTCGACGGTGGCGCCGTTGCCGGCGGCGTAGATGCGGGCGCCGCCGCCGTCGGCGCCGGTGCCGCCGACGTTGCCGGTCGTGGAGGTGGTGGCGTTGCCGCCGTCGCCGCCGATGACCGTGCCCGCGGCTGAGCCGCCGTCCTGGTAGTAGGAGCCGGTGGCCATACGTGCTGAACCCCCTTCTCCACCAACACTATTGATGCCGGTGCCCTTGCCGCCGTTGCCGCCGCGGACCTCGCCGGTGACGTTGCCGCCGGCGTGGGCGGTGTGGTCGTTGGTTTGGTACAGCGTCCACATTTCGGCTTTACCGCCGGTGCCGCCCTGGCCGCCCTGGAGGCCGGTGCCGCCGTCGCCGCCTGTGACTTGGGCGTCGGTGACGTTCCCGTCGAGTTGGGATACGACCTCGGCGGCGCCACCGTCGCCACCGACCCCACCCAGAGCGTCGCCGAAGCCGGCGTTGCCACCTTTGACAGTGGCGTCGGTGACGTCGCCACCGAGGCGGGTGACTGTTCCGTTGGGGGCCAGGGTGGGAAGGGTTCCGCCGGCGGTGATGCTGGCCGCGCCACCATCGGCGGTGTCAGATCCGTTTCCACCGGTCACGGTGCTGGAATCGACTGTGCCGGTAGCGGTGGCCAGGATCGAAGCCGCACCACCGTTGCCGCCGGTGCCCGCGTCGCCACCGGTCGCATGACTGTCGGTGATGATGGTTCCGGTACCGGCTGCCGTGAGGGTGGCATTGCCGCCTACGGCACTGTCGCCACCGTGGCCGCCGGTCGCGGAGCTGTTGATGATCTTGGCTCCGCCCGTGACGGTCGCCGATGCGTTTCCACCGCCCCCGCCGGTCCCGGCGTCGCCGCCGGTGACGTGGGTGTTGGTGACCGCACCGGTCGAACCACCGGTGACATCAATGCTGGCACCACCGCCGACGGCTCCGGCGGTGTCGTTGCCTGCGGTCGCGGAGCTGTCCGTGATCGTGCCCAGGCTGGTGTTGAGCGACGCGTTGTTGCCATTGGCCCCAGTGATGCCGTCACCACCGGTCGCGGTGCTGCCGGTGATGGAGTCGTTGAGGCCTCTGGCTGTGATGGTGCCTCCGCCTCCGGAGCCGCCGTTGACACCGTTCTGGCCGGTGCCGCCGTCACCGCCGGTCGCGGTGCCCTGGGTGGTGCTGTTGGCGCCACCGGTGCCGGAGCTCTGCCCCGCGCTGATGATGGCCTGACCGCCGTTGCCGCCCGTGTTGACGATGCCGGTCCCGCCGTCTCCGGCGGTGGCCGTGCCGCCAGCTTTGGATCCGTTGCCCTTGGACACGATCTGCGCCCGCGCTCCGCCGCCGCCGGTACCGCCCGCGGAGCCGTCGCCGCCGGCACCGCCGTACGCGGAACCGCTTGCGGTGGAGGAATTTCCGGTGGTGATCACGGTGGCGAACCCACCGGCGCCGCCGTGTCCACCGGTGAGGGCATCGCCGCCGGCACCGCCGCGGGCGTACCCGTCGGCCTTGCTGTTGTCGCCGAGGCCGGCGTAGAGCCCGGTCTGGATCCAGCCGTCGCCACCCTTACCGCCGGTGCTGCCGGCAGCGTCGGCGTCCCCGCCGGCCCCGCCGATACCTGAACCGCTGGCCGTGCTGCCGGTCCGCTGGGCGACAACTCCACCGATGCCGCCGGCTCCGCCGGTACCACCGTTGCTGCCGTTCCCACCGGCGCCACCGGCGCCGGTGCCGCTGGCGCCCGTGCCGGAAGACGTGGCCGAAACGATGCCGTCACCGCCGGTGCCGCCGTGTCCGCCGGTGGTGCCGTTGCCGCCCTTGCCGCCGGTGGCGGTCGCGTCGCTGACACCGCCGCCGTTGCTCGCGGTCACGGTGGCCGCGCCACCGTTGCCGCCAGTGCCGCCAAGGGCGTCACCGAGTCCTGCGTTGCCGCCGGTGGCGTCGGTATCGCTCACGATGCTGTTGGCGCCGTCAGCGGTGATGGTGGCCGTGCCACCGACCGCGGTGTCGCTGTTGGTGCCGCCGGTCGCGTGGCTGTCGGAGATGCTGCCGCCGTTGGTGGCGCTCACCGTGGCGTAACCGCCCAGACCGCCGGAACGACCGTCGGCACCGGTGGCGCTGCTGTGGGTGATGGTGCCGTTGATCGCCTCGACCGTGCCGATTCCACCCTGCCCGTTGACGGCGTCGCCGCCGATGGCGGTGCTGCCGTCGATGTGGCCGCCGCTGGCGGGGACACCGAAGGTTCCGGCGAACACATAGGCCTGCCCACCGAGTGCGCCGGTTGCACCGACGCTGTTGGCGTCACCACCGTCGCCGGCGGTTGCAGTGCTGTTGGTGGCAGTGCTGTCGGTGGCATTGGCGACGATGCGGCCCTGGCCACCGGTGCCGCCGTGGCCACCGTTGGTTGCCGCGCCGCCGTCACCGCCGGTGGCGGTACCGCTGGCCTCGCTGTTTATCCCGAATGCCTGGATGTTGCCGATGGTGCCGTTGCCGCCGATACTGCCGCTACCGGTGCCGTCACCACCGTCGCCGCTGCGTGCGGTGCCGCTGGCCTGCGCGCCTTCGGCGAAGGCGCCGACCTGGCCGGCGCTGCCGTTGCCACCGGTGCCGCCGGCGACACCGTCGCCGCCGTTGCCACCGAAGGCGTCGCCATCGGCCACAGAACCGGTGCCGCCCGCGACGACACTGCCTGTTCCGCCGATTCCGCCGTGGCCGCCGCCGGTGGCATCGCCGCCGGAACCGCCGGTCGCGGTCCCACTGGCCGACCCGTCATTTCCGCCGATACCGGTTCTGACGAAGCTGGCCTGGATGTTGCCGCTGCCGCCGTTACCGCCGGTGCCGCCGGGACCGGCGGCGTCGCCGCCCGCACCGCCCGTGGCGACGCCCGAAGCGGTGCCGCCGCTACCACCCTGCAGACCCGAGCTGACCTCGGAGTAGCCGCCCTTGCCGCCGGTGCCGCCATCGGTACCCGATCCGCCCGCGCCGCCCGTGGCACTCGCGTCGGTCACCTCTCCACCCAGGTTTACGTAGACGAGGGCGTCGCCACCCACGCCGCCGGTGCCGGTGCGGATGGAGTCGCCGCCCGCGCCGCCGGTCGCAGACGATTCGTCGATGGAGCTGCCGGACCCGTTCGCATTGAGCGTGGCGGTGCCACCGTCGCCGCCCTTGCCGCCCGCGGCGGTCGCGGTGCCGTCGCCGCCTTCGCCACCCTGTCCGCCGGTGGCACCGCTGTCAGTGACCCCGTCGGCGGGAACATAGCCGGTGATGGTCGCGTAGCCGCCGTTGCCGCCCGCGCCACCGTTGTGGCCCAGGCCGGCACCGCCGGCGCCTCCGCCTCCGCCCGCCCCGCCGCGGACGGTGTTGTCGGTGCCCACCCAAAGGTGCGCGTTACCACCGTTACCGCCGGCCCCGCCGAGCGCGCCGTCGGTGCCGCCGTTGCCGCCCAAGCCGCCGGCGCCGCCGGTGACGCTGCCGCCGGAGAGATCGACGGAGGACAGGGCGTAGCCGTAGCCGCCGTCGCCCCCCTTGCCGTTGCCGACGCCG
Source organism: Mycobacterium sp. DL440 (assembly GCF_011745145.1). NCBI lineage: Bacteria > Bacillati > Actinomycetota > Actinomycetes > Mycobacteriales > Mycobacteriaceae > Mycobacterium > Mycobacterium sp. DL440. Next base: position 6,217,147 of record NZ_CP050191.1, read on the forward strand.
GTGCCGCTGTTGCCACCCTTACCGCCGGTCGCGCTGGTGCCGTGGACGAGGCTGCCGTACTCGCCGAAGACGCCGCCCTTCCCACCCTTTCCACCGGTGCCGCCATCGAAGCCGTTGCCGCCGGCGCCGCCGGTGCCCGTGCCGTCGACGACGGTGCCGCCGCTGTAGTCGCCGCCGATGCCGGCATCGACCAGTCCGGTGCCGCCGGCACCGCCGTGTCCGCCGGTGGAGCCGTTGCCACCGGCGCCGCCGGTGGCCGTGCCGCTGGCTGAGGCGTCGTTTCCGTATCCGCTGGCGGCAACCACGAAGGCGTTTCCGCCGACGCCGCCGGTGCTACCCGAACCGGTGCCGGATCCGCCGGCACCGCCCAGTGCGGCGCCGTTGGCGGTTCCGGGGTGGTCGGGGGTGCCGTAGCCGGCTGAGATGACGCCGCGCCCGCCGTCGCCGCCCAGGCCGCCGTTGACGCCGTCGCCACCGGCCCCACCGGTCGCGTTACCGTCGGCGGTGCTCGTGGCACCGGTGGCCTGAATCAGGCCTGCACCGCCGTCGCCGCCGGTGCCGGTGCCGATGGAGTCGCCACCCGCGCCGCCACGGGCGTTGCCTGTCGCGCTGGTGTTCGCGCCGTCGGCCCAAACGGTGGCGGCCCCACCGGTGCCGCCGGTGCCGCCGGCAGCAGAAGTCGTTCCGTCGCCGCCCTTGCCGCCGCGACCACCCGTGGAGGTGCCGCCGCTGACGTTGCCGCCGTGATCACCATCGACGATCGCGCCACCGCCACCGCCGCCGCCGCCACCGCCATAACCGGGGTCACTGACAGTGCCCGCGGCGCCGGCACCTCCGACGCCGCCGGGACCACCGGTGGCGCCGGCACCGAAGGCGGCGCCGAAGCCACCGGACCCACCGGATCCGCCATTGCCGTCGGCGCCACCGACGACCGTGCTCAAGCCACCCGTGCCACCCTGGCCGCCGTCGCCGCCGGCCTGGGCGGACAGGGAATCGATGCGGGTCTCGCCGTTCCCGCCGGTACCACCGGCGCCGCCAGTTCCGGCGATCGGACCATCCCCGCCGTCGCCGCCACGGCCGCCGTGCCCGGCGACCAACGCAATACCGCCACCGACACCGTCGCCACCGCGGCCACCGTCACCGGCGACACCGCTGAATGCACCGGACGTACCGGCGACACCGTCGCTACTGAGGAATCCGAAGAGCCCGCCGGCACCGCCGGTCCCGGCTGCGCCACCGATTCCGGCGCTGACGCCGGACGCGCCGCCCTTACCGCCGTCGCCACCGTCGTAGTGATTCGTGGCGGCGTCGCCCGTGGCGCCCGCGCCGCCGAGTCCTCCGGTGCCGCTCTGGCCGCCGTCGCCGCCGTCACCGCCGCGGGTGAAGAAGAATCCGGTGGCGTCCCCGCCATCGCCGCCGTTACCGCCGGCACCGCCGTCGCCGCCGTCCTGACCGTTGCCATACCCGTTGCCGTAGTCGACGTTCCAGTCGCCGGCCGCTCCGGTGGTACCGGCGAGACCGTCGCCGCCTCGCCCGCCGTCACCGGCGATGCCGAAGAGCCCGCCGGACGCGTCTCCGCCGTCTCCGCCGTTCCCGGCGGCGAGGCCGTCGCCGGCTGCACCGCCCTTGCCGCCGTTGCCACCGATGCCCATGAACGAACCGCCGTCGCCGCCGTCGCCGCCATCGAGGCCTGCCCAGCCGTCGCCGCCCTCGCCGCCATCGCCGAACCAGCCGGCATCGCCGCCGTCACCGCCGGCCGCCCCGGTGGCCACACCGTCGTAACCGTCGCCGCCGTCGCCGAACCACATACCGGCGTCACCGCCGTCAGGGTTGGCAGCGGTGCCGTCGGTGCCGTTACCGATCAGGTACTGCCCGGATATTTGGTTGATTGCGCCGCCGATCTGGGAGCCGATCGGACTGACGACCCAAAACTGTTGTCCCACACTGTGTATGGGCTGATACACCAGCCAGTTGACGATGCCCGCCGCGTCGAGTGTTGACGGACCCGCCAGCGTCGACACAGCCGGTGCCGCAGAACTCAGGGTCCGCGCTTGGCCGCTGAGAGCGGACGGTTGGACGTTGGGGGCCAACTGGGTGGTCTGGTCTACGGTGTACGCCGACTGGCGACGCACCCAGGCCATCACTGCCCAAATGGCGGGTGTGTCGGCAGGTTCCGTCGGGGCGTTGGGAGCCAGGATGGAGCCCAGAGTGACCGCGGACAACAGCCCGCTGATCGGACTGACCTCGACGGGTGCAGCCGCTGGCGGGGCCGGTGCCACGAACGCGGTCGGCCGCTGGACGACGGGGCCGGAATCTCCCTGAACACCGAACACGTCGGTGTCGGGCTGCTTGTCATTGGTGACGGGGTTCGCCAGCGCCGCTGTGACTCGCTCAGACAGTTTGCTGTTGCGGTGGTTGGAGGCCAGGTTTTCCGGCAGCCCGTTGACGAGGTTGCGCCCTGACCGCGGCTTCAGCGCGGAGTTCAGCGAGTCGACCGCGTCGGACTCCAGGAATGTCGACCCGTGGCCTCGCCGCGAGTCGCGAGCTTCTTTGGCGTCGTCGGTGTTCGTGACCGCATCGGCGTTGGTGCCCGCGTCGGCGTTGGGGTTGGGGGGTTTGAGTCCGGCGTTCTCGGCAATGTCGTTCAGGGTCTTCTTGGCGCCATCCAAGGTCTTGTTCACCTCGGCGGCGCGCTCGCGCAGGCGTTCCTGCACCTTCTTGACGCTCGGGAGCTGTGGTTTGTCCGCTTTGGACTTGTCGTCGGTGGTTCCAGCGGCATCGGAAGTGTTCGTCGTGCCGAAGTGCCCTGGCCTCTTGACCTTGGGTTTCTGCTTCTGGGTGCCAGCGTTGTCGGAGGTCTTCCCGGCGTCGGAGGTGCCGCCGTTGGAGGAGTCACCGTTGGACGAGCCCTCGGTGTTGACGAGTTTCACATCCGCGGTCACCGACCGCATCGTGGGTGAATCCGGCCCCAACAGGAGCATGACGCCGGCACCGGCCAACGCCACGCTTGCCAGTCCTGCCGTCGCAACCGGATTCCGCCGACCATGACCTCGCGCAATGCTGTGCTTCCCCACGATTCTCCCTGTCCCCGGTGCAAATATTGACGATTTCGTTAATAAAAAGAGGCCGAGAGGTCACCCGCTGGTCACTGGTGAAGTTTCGGTAATGAGATCTCTTGATCCCGAAGGCGTTCCCTCTGGCTCGCAAAGGAATTTACACACGGATAATCGAGATCTCAGTTTTTTCTCAGGTGGCTTTCGGCGAATGTTGCGCATGCAAACAATCGAGCGGTCGTTTTGCATGACGCAAGGGTTGAAAGTTACCGAATCGCGCAGATCAATCGGGGTCTTCAGCTTTGCCAGAATCGTGGCCGCTTGCTCAAAATTCTGGTTGGCTCGGCCGTGGAGTTGGCATGTCCTGGCGAAGAACCCTGGGGCGCTGGGGGGTTACGAACTCGACCGGAAACGCCGCACGGGGCGCCGTGCTGACGAAGGCGGAGCTTCGAGTTGGCCAGACGTGATGCCGTCTTCGACGGGTTACCCGCGGGAGTAGCGTCGGCCAGATGGAGTTCGGCATCGCCACCTTCGTCGACGACGACAGCATCGACCCCGTATCCCTGGCCCAGGCGATCGAGGAGCGCGGGTTCGCCTCGCTCATCGTTGCTGAACACAGCCACATCCCGGTCAGCCGGGAATCGGCATATCCGAACGGTGGCGATCTCCCGCCGTGGTACTACAACACGCTCGACCCGTTCGTCACCCTCGCCGCGGCGGCCGCGGTGACCTCGACGATCGAACTCGTCACCGGCGTCGCCCTGCTGATCCAGCGCGACCCGATCCACACCGCCAAGGAAGCCGCGAGCATCGACCTCATCTCCGGCGGCCGGTTCGCCTTCGGCGTCGGTGCCGGCTGGAACCTCGAAGAGATGCGCGACCACGGCACCGATCCGAAAACCCGTGGGGCGCTGTTGGATGAGAGCATCGAGGCGGTCAAGGCACTGTGGACCGACGAGCCTGCCGAGTATCACGGCAAGTACGTCAACTTCGCGTCGTCCTACTGCCGCCCCAAGCCCGTCCAGAAGCCACACCCGCCCATCTACATCGGCGGCAACTCCGATGCCACGGTCAAACGCGTGATCCGCCACGGCGCCGGCTGGATCTCGAATCCGCTGCCCAGGGATGTGCTGGCCAAGCGCATCGGGCAGATGCGTGACGGTGGTGCGCATGACGTCCCGTTGATGATGTTCGGTGCACCCGTCAAGGCCGACTATTGGCGTGCCGCAGAGGATCTCGGCTTCGGTCAGCTGGGGCTGTTCCTGCCGTCCGTGGGCAAAGACGAGTCACTGCGCCAGCTCGACGAGTTCGCCGCGGCGGTGGACGGGTATCAGTCGGGGAGCTGAGTCCACGCTTTCTCGGCGGCCGGTGCTTTCGCGACGCCGTTTTCGCGACGCCGTTTTCGACCTGGAGGTCGCCAGCCCACGCTGAAGGCAGCCCTGCGGTAGAAACCGGCGACGGGGAGGGTGATGTCGCGGGGAGACTGTGGCGTCCGCAGTCAACCCACAGCTGATTGACGGGCTGACCTTCAAGATCCGCGCCTACCGTCCGGCAGGTGATCACCAGGCGTTCATTCCTGGCGGCGACCGCCGTCGGGTCGATCGCCGCCGGATACGCGCTGCGTGCCGGGGCGCCGGCGGTGCACGCTGACCCGAACGCCGTCGACCCGCCTTCGGTCGCAGTGCTCAACAAGAGGCGTCCCACGCAATGGGGGATGGCGCTGCCCGGAATCACCACATCGTTCGCCGCGGCCGGCCGCCAGATCGCCCTGACGTTCGATGCGTGCGACGGTGCCTGTGACGACGCCTTACTCGATACCTTGCAGCGCAACGGTGTTCCCGCGGTGCTCATGCTCAACTCGAGATGGATCGACCGGAATCCCGACCGGGCAAGGCAATTGGCCGGCAATCCGTTGTTCGAGATCGGAAACCACGGCACCCGCCATGTCCCGCTGTCGGTGACGGGTCGGTCTGCCTACGGGATCGCCGGGACCCGGTCGGCCGACGAAGTGGTCGGTGAGGTGTGGGGCAACCATCAGCGGCTGACTGCGCTGACCGGCCGGGCCCCGACCTGGTTCCGTCCCGGCACTGCGCACTATGACGATGTGGCCGTCGAGATCGTGCACGAACTCGGCGAGCAACCGCTGGGGTTCACCCTCAACGCCGACAACGGTGCGACCGCATCCGCTGCCGCCGTGCGCTCCAATGTCATGAACGCCGCGCCCGGTTCGATCGTGATCGCCCACATGAACCATCCGCAATCGGGCACGCATGCCGGATTCGTCGAGGCGATCCCCGCGATGCAGGCGGCGGGCTGGCAGTTCGTGTCACCCACGGGGCGGACTGCGGGGTAATTGCCGGGGCAGTTTTCTGCCCAGGGGTTGCCAGACCTCGCCGGGAACCGCCCTGAGGTAGAAACCGGCGACGGCCGTGGCCATATAAAAACGGGCGTGGCCATTTATTGAGGTGGCCATATAGCGAGGCGGCGAGGAGTCGCGCGCATGGGTTTCGCCACGGGCGAAGGCCGGAAGCCGTAGCGGACGCCCATCAACCTTGCACTCGCCCTGGTCGAGTGCTAAGAATGCAGTTGGCACTCTCGATCAGTGAGTGCTAGGTCAGGCCGGTGAGGCAGGGGCCGCACCTGCGGGAGCACACCCACGCCGTCCGTCGCGGGCACTGAACCTGACCACACAACGTGCGATCCCCTATCCGGAGGAATCACTTCGCAATGGCCAAGACAATTGCGTATGACGAAGAGGCCCGCCGCGGCCTCGAGCGGGGCCTCAATGCCCTCGCTGACGCCGTAAAGGTGACGCTCGGCCCCAAGGGTCGCAACGTCGTCCTGGAGAAGAAGTGGGGCGCCCCCACGATCACCAACGATGGTGTTTCCATCGCCAAGGAGATCGAGCTGGAGGACCCGTACGAGAAGATCGGCGCTGAGCTGGTCAAAGAGGTCGCCAAGAAGACCGACGACGTCGCGGGCGACGGCACCACCACCGCCACCGTTCTGGCTCAGGCCCTGGTTCGCGAAGGTCTGCGCAACGTCGCTGCCGGCGCCAACCCGCTCGGCCTGAAGCGCGGCATCGAGAAGGCTGTCGAGAAGGTCACCGAGACGCTGCTGAAGAGCGCCAAGGAGGTGGAGACCAAGGAGCAGATCGCTGCCACCGCCGGTATCTCCGCCGGGGACCAGTCCATCGGTGACCTGATCGCCGAGGCCATGGACAAGGTCGGCAACGAGGGTGTCATCACCGTCGAGGAGAGCAACACCTTCGGGCTGCAGCTCGAGCTCACCGAGGGCATGCGCTTCGACAAGGGCTACATCTCGGGTTACTTCGTGACCGACGCCGAGCGTCAGGAAGCCGTCCTCGAGGATCCCTACATCCTGCTGGTCAGCTCCAAGATCTCGACCGTCAAGGACCTGCTGCCCCTGCTGGAGAAGGTCATCCAGTCCGGCAAGCCGCTGCTGATCATCGCCGAGGACGTCGAGGGCGAAGCCCTGTCGACCCTGGTGGTCAACAAGATCCGTGGCACCTTCAAGTCTGTGGCCGTCAAGGCCCCGGGCTTCGGTGACCGCCGCAAGGCCATGCTGCAGGACATCGCCATCCTCACCGGTGGCCAGGTCATCAGCGAAGAGGTCGGCCTCTCGCTGGAGACCGCCGATGTCGCGCTGCTGGGCACGGCCCGCAAGATCGTGGTCACCAAGGACGAGACCACCGTCATCGAGGGTGCCGGCGATGCCGACGCGATCCAGGGCCGTGTCGCCCAGATCCGCGCCGAGATCGAGAACAGCGACTCCGACTACGACCGCGAGAAGCTGCAGGAGCGCCTGGCCAAGCTGGCCGGCGGTGTTGCGGTGATCAAGGCCGGAGCTGCCACCGAGGTGGAGCTCAAGGAGCGCAAGCACCGCATCGAGGACGCCGTTCGCAACGCGAAGGCCGCCGTCGAAGAGGGCATCGTCGCCGGTGGCGGCGTGGCCCTGCTGCAGGCAGCCCCCTCGTTGGAGGAGCTGAAGCTCGAAGGCGATGAGGCCACTGGCGCCAACATCGTCCGGGTTTCGCTGTCGGCCCCGCTCAAGCAGATCGCCTTCAACGGTGGCCTGGAGCCGGGTGTCGTCGCCGAGAAGGTGTCGAACCTGCCCTCGGGTCACGGCCTGAACGCCGCGACCAACGTGTACGAGGACCTGCTGGCCGCCGGCGTTGCCGACCCGGTCAAGGTCACCCGCTCGGCGCTGCAGAACGCGGCGTCCATCGCGGCGCTGTTCCTCACCACCGAGGCCGTCGTCGCCGACAAGCCTGAGAAGGCCGGAGCGCCCGCGGGCGACCCGACCGGTGGCATGGGCGGTATGGACTTCTAAGTCCTGCTTTCGAGAAATCCCCGGTGTGCCTGGCGCACCGGGGATTTTTCATCGGTGTGCCGAGTCGGTGAGCCCTAGATTTGCTCTTATGTGCTCGCATGCCGGCCTGAAACCCGCTACCGATGCAGTGAAATCGCCGTGATACGGTCGGGCGCCGATAGCTGTGATGGCGTGTTCTGGGGGGAGATCGAATTGTTGACGGTTCACACGGGCAGGTTTGCTGCGTGACGCAGCCGCCGCATTCGCCATTCGGGGGTCCCAACCCCGTACACGGATCGACGCCTCAGAATTCCGGCCACCGACAGCCGCCTCCGCCACCACCCCCACAGTGGGGCGGACCTGCGCCGCTGGCCGAGCCCCATCCCGCGCCGGCCCGCTATGCTGCTGCGCCCGCACCTGGCGGGCCGCCTGCACCCGGTGGGCCGCCTGCACCGCCCCAGGGCGGCTGGCAGGGGCCGTTGCAACGCGACTTCCACAACCCCCAGCCCGGCTTCCCGGCGCCGCCGCCACGTCGCAACAAGAAGGCGCTGCTCATCACGGCATGCGCCACCGCCGCGGTGCTCCTGGTGGTGGGCATCGTGGTGGGTGTCGTGTCGTTCTCGGGCGGTGGAGCGGGCGGTGCCGGTGCCGGTGCCCGCACCGCCGAGGACGCGGTCAAGGGCTACCTGGAGGCGCTGTCGAAGGGAGATGCCAACGCCGCGTTGGCATTCGGATCCGATCAGCCTGCGTCAAAGGATTTCCTCACCGACGACATCCTCAAGCAACAGGTCGCGAAATGGCCCATCACCAACGTCCGGGTTCTCAGCGCCAACGAGACCGGCGACATGGCGCAGGTGCACGTGGTGGCGAACTTTGGTGAGCAGTCCTCTGATCAGACACTGCCGGTGAAGAAGCAGGACGGCCGCTGGAAGCTGTCCGCCGCAGCAGCCAAACTCAGCCTCACCGCGTCGACCCTGACCACCAACCCGGCGACCGGTCAGGCCCTCCCGGCTCCGCCGATAGCACTGTTCGGCAAAGCGATTTCGAGCGGATCTGCGGTCTATGTGTTTCCCGGGTTCCTGGACCTGGGTTCGACGAACGAATACATCTCGGTGACGGCGGCGCGGCCGGTGCTGCTGGACGCGCTGATGGTTCAGGGTGTTGCGATGCCGTCCGGGGTCCAGGTGCAACTGAGCGGGGCCGGATCGGCAGCTGCCAAGAAGGCAGTCGCCGACGCGATCGCCGAATGCGCGAAGTCCACTGCGCTCTCGCCACCGGGATGTCCGCAGAACGTCCCCAATCCCACGTTGGCGGACGGTACCGCGCACTGGGAAGCACCTGACCTGGGTGGCCTGCAATACACATTCATGTCGTATGACATGAAGCTGCGGGTGATGGGGGCATCGGAGTGGGGGCTTACCGCCGACAGCACCGGCGGCACGCCCATGCAGGGCAGCCCGCTCATCCCCATGATGGGAGAGATCGACATGACCCAGAATCCATTGACCGTGAAGTGGGCGGGCAGATGAGCCTTACGATGGCACCCCAGCCAACCCGGGATGAGCTCGACCGGGCGCGCGCCGTGGTGGGGGCCCTGTCCGGTGCCTTCGCCGCCAAGGTGGTGGGCCAGGCCGGGTTGCAGCAGAGCCTGCTGATCGGTCTGCTCACCGGGGGGCATGTGCTGCTGGAAAGTGTTCCGGGACTCGCCAAGACGACGGCCGCGCGGGCGGTCGCGGATGCGGTCCAGGCCAATTTCCGGCGCATTCAGTGCACTCCCGACCTCCTGCCCAGCGACATCATCGGTACCCAGATCTTCGACGCTTCCCGGGGTGCCTTCCACACCCAATTGGGGCCGGTGCACGCCAACATCGTGCTGCTGGACGAGATCAACCGGTCCAGCGCGAAGACCCAGAGCGCGATGCTGGAGGCGATGGAGGAACGCCAGACCAGCATCGCCGGCGAGGTCTACAAGATTCCCGAGCCGTTCCTGGTTCTGGCTACCCAGAATCCGGTCGACCAGGAGGGCACCTATCCGCTGCCGGAAGCGCAGATGGACCGGTTCATGTTCAAGGACATCCTGACCTACCCGACTCCTCAGGAGGAGTCGGAGATGGTCTTCCGGATCGACGCGGGTGTGTACGCAAACCGCCGGACCGTGGCCGTGGCCTCGTTGGATGACATCCTCTACATCCGCGACGTGGTTCGGCGGGTGTACCTGGACCCGGCGATCGTCAACTACATCACCCAGATTGTCGCGGTGACACGCACTCCGCAGCAATACCTTCCGGCGAACCTGGCCCGGCTCATCGAGTACGGTGCCAGCCCACGTGCGACCATCGCCTTCTGCAAGGCGGCGCGGGCGCTCGCCCTGCTGTCGGGGCGCAATCACGTGCTGCCCGACGACATCAAGGCGCTCGCGCACCGGATACTGCGGCATCGGCTGATACTCGGATTCGAGGCAGTTGCCCAGAACGTCACTCCGGAAGTGTTGATAGACAACATTATTCAGGTAGTTCGTACCCCGTAGTCGCTATGGGAGTGCTACTGCAGGAGGTGAAGGCTCAGACCCTCGCCGGTAATCGGCTGGCGGGTCCGAACGGGGTGTCCCGTGGCCTTCTCGAGGGGGAGCATCGGTCGATGTTCCACGGGCGCAGCCTGGAATTCGACGATCTGCGCCCTTACATCCCGGGTGACGACGTCCGCGACATCGACTGGAAGGCTTCGGCACGCTCTACGGAAGTACTGGTGAAGCGGTTCGTCTCGTACCGGCAGCAGCGCGTCCTGATGGTCGCCGATCTCGGCCGGAACATGCTCGCGCTGGCCGCCGGTGGTGAGGTCAAACAGCGCGTGATCCTCAATGCCGTTGGCCTGGTGGGGTTGATCGCGATCAGCAAGGGTGACGAAATGGGCCTGGTGTACGGGGACGCCACCGGATCGGCTCACATGCCCAACCGGCGCGGCGAGGCGCATCTCGAGCACATCCTGGAGCGGGTGAACCGTCATCAGGTGGCCGACAGCGGTCGCAGCGACCTCTCCACCCAACTGCAGTACGTGCAGCAGCACTTTCGTCGTCGGCACATCGTCTTCGTCGTCTCCGACGAACCCGATGTGTCAACGGAACTGGATGAGCAGTTGCGCAAGGTGGCGGCTCGCCACGACGTGTATTGGGTGACGGTGCGCGATGCACCGCTGATCGGCGTACCGGCCTTCGGCGGCGAAGGATATGACGTCGACAGTGGCAGAACCCTGCTGCGCGAGGAGATCCTGGGCCACCGGGTGCTGGAGGCGTATCGCCGGGCCGAAGCGCAGCGGGAGACTGCGTTTGCCGAATACGTCAACAGCTCCGCAATCCCTTGTGCCCGGGTGTCCGCAAGCGGCGAGTTGTTCGGAGCCGTCACGCTGATGTTGAAGAAGGCCAGCCGTGGCAAATGACTACCTGAAATGGATCGTGGCACCGCTGCCGTATTCGGTGGGATGGCTGGTGTTGGGTGTGCTGCTGGTCCTCGGCGTCATCGGGTGGTTCGTCGGGGTGGTGGTGTGGACACTTCCGGTGAATCGGCTCCGCACCATCCCGGTGATCCGCGACATCAGTGCACGAGTATTGCGGCGCAAGTTCAGCGCGGCGATCGGGCGGGTAAGCGATCGTTATCAGGCCGGAGAACTGACGTCGCGCCAGGCCTACACCGCGATGAGCCGGATACTGCGGAACTTCGTCTACTTCCGGACCGGTGTCGCCGCGCAGTACATGGCGCTGGGCGAGGTGGCAGACAGCTCCGCGGCCGCGGCGGCACCTGCCGTGTCGGCGCTGTATTCAAGGCAGTTCGACCTCGGTGACAGCCCAGATGTCGCTGCCACGGCAGCCCAGGTGCGGAGCACGATCCAATCATGGAGTTGAGATGGGGTTGGGTCGTCGCAGTCGGCCTGGTGGCGCTGGTCGTCATCGTGCTGGCCGCGTTCCTGTGGCCGATGCGCCAGCAACCCCGACGGTTGCGTCCACTGGCCTGGGTGGGCCGGCTGACCGAGCTGCCCGAGTACGCGCGGGCGTACCGACGCTACCGAATCCTGTTGGCCGCCATCGCAGCCACCACGGTCGCGGTGCTGCTGAGCGCCATCGTCGCGACTGCCCGCCCGGTCAGTACGCAGGCCACCGCCGCCGAGATCAACCGCGCACATCCCGAGGATGTGATGCTGTGTCTGCAGGACGACCCGGCTTCCCACGACGCATCGGTGATGCTGTCCTACTTCGCTGATCAGGCGGCCGGGTTCGACACACAACGTCTCGGGCTCACCGCCCGCACCATCCGGGTGATCCCGCTGACCCGCGACTATCCCTACCTCCAGGACGAAGTCGGCCGGTATGCAAGCCTGGAGCGGCTGCGGTCCACCCAGAATCCCACACCGGAGGACGCCGCCGTCCTGCAACGTGCCCGGCACGAATTCGGTAGGACGGTCAGCTATTCGGACTACCAGCTGACCGTCAACGATGCACTTGCCATGTGTATGAAGGGTTTTCCGGGAGTGGGGAAGCCGTCGGATGCCAGGCGCTCGGTGATCTACATGGGCCCGGCCGGCGGGTCGGAGGCGCCGATCTTTTCCGATGACGCGCTCGCTGCGCTGGCGAGGTCGTCGGGCATCCAGGTCAACGTGCTGACCAGAACGACCGTCGATGCCAGCGGCGGGCTCAGCGGTATCGCCACGGCCACCGGTGGGCGCTTCATCAGCTATGTGGCGGCAGACGCCGACGGCGCCGACGGGGCGATCCCGAACGGCAGCCAAGACACCTTGGACAAGGCTCTGCGCAGCCACCTCGACGACATCCGCTCACATCCGCCGACGGTGACGAGTCCGGACGGGACGATCATGGTGCAGCAGTTGCGCGACCGTCCCGATCTGGTCCTTTCCGTCGGACTACTGATCGTGGTCGTCTTCTCGATCAGCCTCGCGGGGGTGCGGCGATGACGTTCGAGCCGATCATGCCCTGGTGGATGTTCCTGCTGCTGGCGGGACTGACTCTGGCACTGCGGATGTACACGCTCTACCGGGTGCTTGTGGTCGTGGGCAAGGGCAGTCAACGCAAGGTCGTCGTGCGGTGGAGCCTGTTGACGCTCGTGATCGTGTGCCTGTTCGCGGCGGCGGTTCGGCCGGGGATCGAAGGAAATACGCACTCGGTGACCCAGGCTGCCGCCGCAGATGCCGCCAACAGCAACGTGAACGTGTTCTTCGTGGTCGACCGATCGCTCAACTCTCGGGCAGAGGACTTCGGTAACAAGCAGTTTCGGATGGCCGGAGTCCGCGCCGATATGCAGTCCATCGTCGACCAGTATCCGGCCGGACGCTTCTCGATAACCTCGTTCGCCACCAAGGCCAGAGTCGATTGGCCGTTGTCCGATGACGTCTGGAGTCTGCGGGCACTGCTCAAGGACTACTCGGCCTACGAATCGGATTTCGACTCGGTGTATCAAGTCGATGTCGGCGCGGCCGGCGACCAACTCAAGCGCCAGCTGGAACTCGCCGCCCAGCAGTACCCGGGGTCGAACAACCTGGTGTTCTATCTGGGGGAGGGGGCCGGGGTCTCGAAGCACACCGCGACCAAATTCGATGTCCCGGCCGGACTGGTGGCCGGCGGCGCGGTGCTCGGATACGGCACCGCGGCGGGCGGTCCGGTGGCCAGCAGGCTGGCGGACAATGGGGAGGTCACCTACTTCCCTGGCCCGACAGGCGGTGGCGGACAGTTCCTTTCGGCACTCGACGAAGCCTCGTTGAAGACTGTTGCCGAGCAACTGCATGTCCCCTACTTCCATCGCGGACTCGGTGACTCGACATCCACGATCATCCCTCCGCTGGATGAGCAGTCGTCGACAGCGGTACAGCAGGAAGTTGCGATGCCGGGCGATCGCGCCGAGTTCTACTGGATTTTCACGGCCATCGCGATGCTGTTGATGTTCTACGAGCTGTTCGCGATGGCGCGGGAGTACCGGGTGTCCCGGATGAAGGGGCTACGGGACGCATGATGTTGAAAGCGCGCAGTATCAACGAGCACGGTGTCTCGATGTTCCAGTCGGCGATCAGGTCGGTTGGCGCGTACTACTCGCAGGGACCGAGCCGGAAAGTGCTGCGGCGCCGGATGATCGTGTTCTCGATTCTTCCCGCCGTGGTGCTGGTGGCCGTCGGCGTCAAACTGGTGACGATGGTGGTCATCGGCGGTTCAGCCAAATCCCACTACCTCGACTACAACTCATACGGCTTGGCCGACGACGTGCGGAACCTCAAGTTGCTGAACGTGATCGACTCCTACAAGCCATATTTCGCCGATGGTGACCGCTACGTGCTGGAAGGGAAACTGGCCGACGCCGAGTCGGAGTTCAAGAAGTCGCTGTCGCTGGTCAGCCAGCAGGAATCATGCCCGGTGCGAGTCAATCTCGAGGTGGTGCTGGAAGCCCTGGGCGATCTCAAGAACGCGGATAAACACCGGGACGAGGCGAAGCCGTTCTGGACCGAGGCGCTGAAGGTGACGCAGGAGGCGCCCGACGGTTGTTTCGACACGAAGACCGAGCCCGATGAGGAGCGCCGCAAGCACCTCAACGAAACCGAACAGCGACTCCAGGACAAGTTGAAGGACCCGCCACCGTCGGAGGGTGGCGGTGGTGGCGACCAAGGTGGCGGCGGCCAAGGTGGCCAGGGTGGCGGCGGCGGTGACCAGGGCGGCCAAGGTCAAGGTGGTGACCAAGGTGGCCAGGGTGGTGACCAGGGCCAAGGCGGCGAGGGCCAGGGTCAAGGTCAGCAGGGCCAGGGCGAGCAGGGCCAAGGTCAGCAGGGCCAGGGCGAGCCGGGCCAAGGTCAGCAGGGCCAGGGCGAGCCGGGCCAAGGTCAGCAGGGCCAGGGCGAGCCGGGCCAGAGCGGTCAGGGCTCCGGTGGGGCCCCAGACGAATCAACGCCGGATACCGTCGGCGCAGACCGCATCGCAACCGAATCAGGCGGCGCGGCCACGCACCAGTTGAACCCGGGACAAGGTGACCCGGGCGATGTTCTCAAGCGACTGCTGGAGGATTCCAACGCCAGCGGTACCGACCGAGAGTGAGCGCCTGCACCGGCACGCTTCAGTTCTCCGACAACACGATGCAATCGCTGTCGCACTGACCCGGCGGGCCGGGCTGCGCCGCTTTGCGATGCAGTACAGCCCGGTTGGGCACGATCTGATGCGCCTCGTCCTGGCTCGCACCGGCTTGGCCTCGTCCGTCGACGATCAGTGAATACCCGCCGGGCCTGGGCGGGGGACAGACCAGGGTGGCGTTCTCGTGTGAGGCCAGATTTCTGCGGGTGTGCGCACCGACCGGGCCGACGTGGATGACGCCGTTGACCAGGTGTGGCTCTACCGCGACGGTGTGCGCGTGGTAGTTGTCGTCGACCGTGACGAGGTAGGCGAACGTGTAGTCCGCCAGCTTGTCGGCCAGCTGGTTGAGGTCCACTTTCACGCTCATGACGTGAGAATAGGCCGGTTGACGGCGCGGGGTGCCCGACCTGTCAGACCGGCGCAGATTGGCGCCCGCGCACGAGCCGGCCGGGCCGCGCGTCGGTCGGCACGCCGTTCTCGGCGATGACCTCACCGGAGACGACGGTCGCGACGTAGCCGTCGGCGGTCTGGTCGAGGCGGCGCCCGCCGCCGGGGAGATCGTAGGCGACGACGGGCCGGTGCAAACGCAGCGCCGTATGGTCGATGACGTTCAGATCGGCCTTGTAGCCCAACGCAATTCGGCCGCGGTCGGCCAGCCCGGCGACCCTGGCCGGCACCGAGGTCAGTTCCCGGACGGCGTCCGCGACGCGCAGCGTGCCCTTGCCTCGGTCGCGGACCCAGTGCGTCAGCAGGTAGGTGGGGAAGCTGGCGTCGCAGATCATCCCGTAGTGCGCGCCGCCGTCACCGAGCCCCAGCACCACGTCGTCGCGGCGGAGCAGTTCTGCAACAGTGTCGAGTGAGTTGTCGCGGAAATTGGCCAGCGTGACCAGCAGCATGGCGTGCCCGTCGTCGTCGAGCAGGCGGTCATAGGCTTCCTCGAGGGGGTCGACGCCGCGGGCGCGGGCCCGCGCACCGATGGAGTTCGACGGGTCGGGCTCGTAGTCGGGCGCCTCGCCCAGCGGGTACATGTACTCCCAGGCCTGCACGGCGAACATGAGCGGATGCCCGTCGCTGGCCGATGAATCGGACAGAATCCTCCTGCGGACTTCGGGTTTACGCA
The DNA here is from genome assembly GCF_011745145.1 of Mycobacterium sp. DL440. Taxonomy (NCBI): domain Bacteria; kingdom Bacillati; phylum Actinomycetota; class Actinomycetes; order Mycobacteriales; family Mycobacteriaceae; genus Mycobacterium; species Mycobacterium sp. DL440. The sequence goes on from NZ_CP050191.1 coordinate 6,232,763, forward strand.
TCTCGGCAACGCGCTCGGCGAGCGGCAGGTGGGCGATCTCGCGGTAGCTCGGGTAGAGGACGAACGGGTTGCCCGACAGTTCGAGACCGAGCACGAGCCCGATCGGGCGCGGGAAGATCTGGGCAGTGATGAAGGGGCTGTCGGGGGCGGCATTTTGATTGGCCTTCTCGACCATGCGCAGTGCGTCCTCGAAGAACGCCGGGCCGGCGTTGCCGATCGCCAACGTGAACGTCACCGGCAACCCGACGTCGGCGGCCACGTCGAACACCGTCTGCAGCGCCGGTTCGTAGTCTCCGGCGACCAGGTCCGGCACGAACTGGATCAGGCCGCCCCCGGCATCGTCGACGCCCCGGGCGATCGCCTCGATCTCGGCGTAGCCGGCGTCGTAACTGGGGATGGGCCGCCCGCTCTCGGTCTTGTGGATGGTCAACCGCGACGAGGCGAATCCCAGTGCGCCGCAGTGCACGGCCTCGGCGGCGAGCTTGCGCATCAGCGCCAGATCCTCGGTGGTGGCGGGCTCTCGATCTATGCCGCGCTGCCCCATCACGTACACCCGCAGCGGAGAGTGCGGCAGAAACGCGGCCACATCAATGTCGAGGCGCCGCGACGACAAGGCGTCGAGGAACTCGGGGAACGTCTCCCACGTCCACGGCAGACCGTCGACCATGACCACCCCGGGGATGTCCTCCACGCCGGCCATCACGTCGACGAGCACGTCGTGATCTCCCGCGCGGCACGGCGCGAACCCGACGCCGCAGTTGCCCATCACGGCCGTGGTGACCCCGTGCGCCGAAGAGGGATTGAGCCGTTCCGACCAGATCGCCTGACCGTCGTAGTGCGTGTGCAGGTCCACGAAACCGGGGGTGACCAGCAGTCCGGTGGCATCGATCTCGCGCTCGGCGGTCCCGTCGATGGACCCCGCTCCGGTACCGATCTCGACGATGACCCCGTCGCGCACGGCGACGTCGCCCACGTACGGTTCACCACCCAGGCCGTCGACGATGGTGCCGCCGCGGATACACAAGTCGTAGGTCACCTAACTAACGTACGACGCCACGGCCGTTCGGGGAACAGGCGCCGACGTGTCGGTGCCTGGTGCAAGGATCGCTCGGTGATCGATCACTTTGGAATCAACTGCTCCGATTGGGCCAAATCGAAGGAGTTCTACGACTCTGTGCTGGGCGTACTCGGGTACAGCCGACAACTGGACTACCAGGTTGCGATCGGCTACGGCAGTGACGGCAAGCCCGATTTCTGGATCGCCGACGCCAGTGCCGGCGACGCCGGTGGGCCCAACCGGGAAATCCACGTGGCGTTCCATGCGGCCGACACCGATGCCGTGCAGTCGTTCTACGACGCGGCCCTGCGCTTGGGTGCCGAGTCGCTGCACGCGCCACGGCTGTGGCCCGAATACCACCCGGGCTACTTCGGTGCGTTCGTCCGCGATCCCGACGGAAACAACGTCGAGGCGGTGTTCCACGGGGCCGCAGCGCAGTAGGCCTCTAGAGCTGTTCCAGTTCCGAGATCCGCCAGTCGCCGCCGACCCGGGTCAGACTGACCCGGTAGGCCAACGCGTCCTTGGTCGACGGACCGCCGGCGGTCTCGGAGTTCTGGTCGACGAACGCCACCACCTTCGCCTCGTCGGCGGTCAGCGATTCCACGCCGGTGTTGCGGACCGTCGCGGTCTGGGTGACGTTGTCGGCCTTCGCGCGGATCGTCTTCCGGTAGTCGTCGACGGCGGAGCCGGTCAGCACTTCGGTGACCGCATCGATCTCACCCCGGCTGATCGTCGGGGTGAAGCTCAGCGCCTTGACCACATTGGTCTTCACGAAATCGGTGACCTGCTCGCGCGCATGGTCGTCGTCGGCGATCGGCGCGGGCGCCGGTGTGCCCTTGACCGACAATTGCCAGAACCCCAGGCCGGCGGCGATGACGATCCCCACCACGAGGGCGACGACCGACAGCGTCCAGCCTCGTGTGCGTGTGCTCATCAGTTCACGAACTCCAGCTTCGAGGCCTTGTAGCTGCCGTCGACGTGCTCAACGGTGACCCTGACCCTCTGCAGCGAAACCACACCGACCCGGTTGGTCGTGACGGTGACCTTGGTGTCGACGGTGACGAGTACGACGGCTTCGTCGGAGAACAACGATTCGACACCGGCTCCGGTGATGGTTCCGTCGGTCTTGACGCCCAGGTCCTTGGCCTTCTGTTTGATCTGCGGGGCCTGGTTCTGCAGGTCGGCGCGGAACTCGTCGGTCGCTCCGTCCATGATCATCGCGAGATCGGTATCGACAGTGTCCGCGCTGACGGTGACGGTATGCAGCGCGAAAGTCTGGGCGGCGTCCACGTACGGCTGCCACGACGGGGTGGTTCGCGCCACCGGGGCATCGCGGATGAACTGGCTGATCGCGAAACCGATGGCGCACACCAGGAGCACCGCCAGCACGGTGGGCACCACAACCCTTGCCGCACTGCTCTTCTCGGGGCGGCGCGGCTGCGGGATCGGGCTCGGTCCCGACCAGTGGGGGGAGGTGTGCGACGGGCTGGCCACCGGGTGAATGGGCGCCGTGAAAGTCGGGGCCGTGATGACCCGCGGGGGCTCGAGCGAGACCGGTTGCGGTGCTTGCGGCGAGACCGGTGGCGGTGGTTGCGGCGCGGGGGGTCGCTGCGTGAGGGGAGCCGCCGGAGTGGCCGTCGGCCGGGCGCCGGCGAGCGCCTTGGCGAAATCGCTGCACCGCGGGTAGCGGCCGGCCCGGTCCTTGGACATCCCCTTGAGCATCACCTCGTCCAGGTAGGCCAGTTCGGGGCGTTCGATCCTCAGGCTCGGTGGGGGCTCGTTGAGCTGCTTGCTGATCACCACCGCCGGGTTGGAGTGATGGAACGGCGAGTGCCCGGCCAGAAGCTGAAAGGCACTGGCCGCCAAGGCGTATTGATCGGCCCGCCCATCTATCGGCTGCCCCAGGAGCTGCTCGGGAGCGGAATAGGCCATCGAGCCGACGGCCATGTTCGTGGCGGTGATGCCGCTGATGTCGTCGATGCGACGGGCAACACCGAAGTCGGCCAACAGAATTCGGCGGCGAGCCACTTCCGGGCCGGTCAGCAGGATGTTGGCCGGCTTCACGTCGCGGTGCAGCAGGTTGCGTTCGTGGGCGTAGTCGAGCGCTTCGGCGATGGCGGTGACGATCTCGACCGCTTCGCGTAGCGGCACCCCGCCGGGGTGACGGTCACGCACGTGCCGCGCGGCGTCGGTGCCGTCGACGTAGTCCATCGCGATCCACAGCTGCCCCTCGTACTCGCCGCGATCATGCAGGCCGACGATGTGGGGATGCCAGAGCGACGCGGCGATATCGGCTTCGCGATTGAACCGGTCGCGGTACTGGGCGTCACCGGTCAAAGAGGACGGCATGATCTTCAGCGCGTCCTGGCGGGGGAGCCGCGGATGCTGGGCCAGGTAGACCTCGCCCATGCCGCCTGAACCGAGTAGACGTTGAATCGTGTACCCGGCGAACACGTCACCGGTATTCAACGGCATCCCGTGATGGTAGTCGGACCGGTGACGGGCCGAAGCGCGAGTAGCGTCGAGGCCATGGCTGCCGCTGATTCCGACGCTGATTCCGGTGCCGTCCGCGAATTGCTGCGCGACGCATTCACCCGGCTCATCGAGCATGTCGACGATCTCACCGACGGGCTGACCGAGGCGGTGTCGGGTTACCGGCCCACTCCGCAGGCCAACAGCATCGCCTGGCTGATCTGGCACAGCGCCCGCTGCCAGGACCTGCAGTTGTGCGACATCGCCGGGATCGAACAGGTGTGGACCCGTGACGGCTGGAAGGACAGGTTCGGGCTCGACCTGCCGGCCGACGACATCGGGTACGGCCACAGCCCCGAGGATGTTGCGAAGGTGCACGCCCCCGCCGAACTGCTGGCGGGGTACTACCTGGGAGTGCACAAGGTGACGCTGGCCTACATCGCCGGGGTGACCGCCTCCGAACTCGGCCGCGTCGTCGACCCCCAGTGGAATCCGCCGGTGACGGCCAGCGCGCGGCTGGTCAGCATCATCGACGATTGCGCCCAACACCTGGGTCAGGCCGCATATCTGCGCGGCATCATCCCTTGATCACCCGGTGGTGGCCGGTCATCGGCCTCACCGCCATGGTGCTGCTCGGCTGGGCGGTACGCACCGGCCCAGTGCCGATCGATGACTGGTTTCAGCACGTCGGGGTCGAGCTCGGTTCGTATCGGGACGTGTTCCTCGTGTTCAGCAAGCCGTTGCTCGGGGCGGCCGCGTTGCTCGTCGGCATCGTCGTGGCGCTGCGGCAACATCGGAAGCGGTTGGCGCTCGCCATGGTGGTGAGCCCGCTGGTCGCGATCACCATCGTGCGTCTCATCAAGCCGATCTTCGGCAGGGAGAAAGGTGGCGCGCTGGCCTACCCCAGCGGCCATACCACCTTCCTCGTGGCGGTGACGAGCCTGCTCGTGCTGTTGGCCGGGATGCGGCTGTGGGCACTGGTCGTCGCGGTCAGCATCGTCCTGCTCGCCGTGTTCGGCCTGTCGATGACCTTCCACTACTTCACCGACACGATCGGCGGGGTGCTGCTGGGCACCTCGGTGGTGTGCATCGCCGCGATTTTCGCCCGTGATGGGCAATATGGTCAGGTGGAGAGCGCCTCGCCCGATCTTCGCTGAGCGCTCATTTGTCTGGTGCCGATGTTTCATGAAGTGGCAACGCATCCCGCGGAGCGCTCAGGTGCGGAACGGCACCCGATCTCCCCGGGGCCATTTTCAAGATCGATTAACCATCAAGTGCCGGTTGATAGTTCAGATCGGCCGGTTGTTGTCTGTGTTGCATTCCGCAAGTCTTTCAGACCTGGGGCCGCACTTCAGCAAACTTTTTGGGCAGGCGCGAGCTGCGCAGATGGCTCCTTTTTAGTTTTTGCGGCAACGGCGCCGGGGGTGAAGGTATTTGCATCTGCAACGACCGTAAATCATCACCTGAGAAAAACCTGAGATCTTGATGAGCGACGGGTAAGTTTCGGCGCGTACCGAGCGATCGGTCAGCCCAAATAGCAAGTTATCGAGGGGATTTCAGTTATGAACAGTCGTGTCTCGAGCGGTCTCACCGCATGCGTCGCCGTCGCCACCGCCGGCGTCATCGCGATCACTCCGGTCGCGTCGTCGGCACCCACGCCGCCGCGCGTGCTCGACGCATCGGCGGCCTTGATGGCCAGCTTCGAGAACATGAATCAAGCGGGGTTGGTCTTCATGGCAGGTCAACGGCTTGCCGACCAGTTCGTCCAAGCGCCGTTCATCCCGCTGGTCCTTGCGGCCCAGCTCGCGGCGGGCGACAACGAGCGGCTGTTCTCCCAGATTCGGCAGATGGTCGATTCACCGGTCTATGTCGCGGATCCGCTCATCGAGGCGATTGCCATCACGTTGCCGGATGAGTTCGGCGGCGGCTCGGACCATGTAACCAACACCGCTGCCGGCGACGGCGCCTTCATGCAGTTCCGCAACAACGAACTCCTGGGCCTCCGCGACGACATCAACGCTCAGTTCGCCCAGGCGCTCGGTGTCGATACCCCGTGGCCCAACGACAATTACGTCGCGGCGCTCGCTCAGGGAGTGCAGGAGTCGGCGGTGCGGAGCGTCAACGGCGTCGTGCTCGGGGCGGCCGGCCTGGTGTCAGTCGCCCAGGCGATGGCATCCGGCGACAACCTTGCGGTCTACCAGGCGGTGAAGGAATACATCGACGCCCCGATGTGGGCCGCGGATCCGGCCATCGAGGGGCTTGCCGAAGCGCTCCCCGAATCCCTCGGTGGCGGCACCAATCACAGCCCGACCGACCCGACCGGCGATGGCGCCCTCATGCAGTTCCGCAACAAGCAACTGATCGGTGCACGCGATTCCGTGCGCATCGCCGCCGCCAACGTGCTCGGCGTTCGCGACAAGGTGGACAGCACCGGCAACGTGATCACCAACAGCCTCAACCGCGCGCAGCTGTCGGCCGGCGGCGATGAGCCAGGCGCCGACGCGCCGAAGGTGAACAAGCTCAAGCCCCATGTCACCAACCTCAACGCCCAGTTGAGCGATGCCAACGACAAGGCCGAGAAGCGGCGGGGCAAGGCCAAGGCGAACGTGGACAAGGTCGTGAAGAAGGTGCGGGAAGCGGCCGACAAGACGGCCAAGAAGCTCAGCCCGAAGAAGTCGGACTCGGACGACTGAGCCACGAGCAGCACAGCGGGCGACGACTGGGGGGTCGCCGTCCGCTGTGTCGCTCCTCGAGGGTGCGCGCGCGGCCCGCACTTGACAGGTGTCAACCCCGGTGCGACGTGCGTCACAAACGGTGATTAACATAGGCGCTATGACAGCGACGCCAGATGTAGCTCTGACCGGAGAGTTCACAGGTTCCGGCACCATCCACAACCCCGCGACCGGCGCCGTCGCCGGCCAGGTGACCTGGACCGCCGCCACCGACGTGCCGCGTATCGCGGCCGGCCTGCGCGAAGCGCAGAAGGAATGGGAGGCCCGCGGCGCCAAAGGCCGCGCCAAGGTCCTGTCCCGCTACGCGGTGTGGCTGGGGGACCACCGCGAGGAGATCGAGAAGCTCCTGATCGCCGAGACCGGCAAGTCGGCCATGGACGCCGCGCAGGAGGTCCCGCTGCTGATCATGATCCTGTCGTACTACATCAAGGTGGTCGAGAAGGCGATGGCGCCGGATTCCCGTCCGGCCCCGCTGCCCTTCCTGTCCATCAAGAAGATCGCTGTGCATTACCGGCCGCGTCCCGTCATCGGGATCATCGCGCCGTGGAACTACCCCGTGGCCAACGCCATGATGGACGCCATCGGCGCCCTGGCCGCCGGATGCGCGGTGCTGCTCAAGCCCTCCGAGCGCACCCCGCTGACCGCCGAGGTGCTGCTGCGCGGCTGGCTGGATTCCGGTGCCCCCGAGGTGTTCGCGCTGGCGCAGGGTGCGCGTGCGGTGTCCGAGGCCGTCATCGACAACTCTGACTACATCCAGTTCACCGGGTCCAGTGCCACGGGCGCCAAGGTGATGGAGCGCGCGGCCCGCCGCCTCACCCCGGTGAGCCTGGAGCTCGGCGGCAAGGATCCGCTGATCGTGCTGGAAGACGCCGACGTCGAGCTGGCCGCCAATGCCGCGGTGTGGGGCGCGATGTTCAACGCCGGCCAGACCTGTGTGTCCGTCGAGCGGGTCTACGCGCTTGAGCCCGTCTACGACCAGTTCGTGGCGGCCACCGTGCGTGCCGTGGAGAACCTCAAGATGGGCACCGGCGAGGGCTACCACTTCGGCTCTCAGATCGACGAGAGCCAGGTGGCGATCACCGAACGCCACGTCAACGAGGCCGTCGCCGCCGGCGCCAAGGCGCTGACCGGAGGCAAGCGCCCCGAAGGTGGGGGCAGCTTCTTCGAGCCGACCGTGCTTGTCGACGTCGACCACTCGATGGCCTGCATGAGCGAGGAAACCTTCGGGCCGACGCTGCCGATCATGAAGGTCTCCTCGGTCGAGGAGGCCGTCCGGCTGGCCAACGACAGTCCGTACGGGCTGAGCGCATCGGTGTTCTCCAAGGACGTCGAGCGGGCCAAAACGATTGCACTGCAGCTCGATTGCGGCGCGGTCAACATCAATGACGTGATCTCCAACTTGATGTGCACCACCGCCCCGATGGGCGGCTGGAAGACCTCGGGCATCGGCGCGCGCTTCGGCGGGGTCGACGGGGTCCGCAAGTTCTGCAAGCAGGAGACCGTGGTGGTGCCGCGCACCAACGTCGGCGCCGGCGGCAGCTACTACAACAACTCGGAGAAGGCACTGGCCCGGATGAACAAGCTGATGACCAAGCTTGCGCTGTCGCGTCCGCGCCGTAAGTCCAAGTAACGACGTACCGCCCGTTCACTCCGGCGACACCTTCGTGTTCGCCGGAGTGGATACCGTCGTCCGGTGACTCTGGACATCACCGGCTACGCGGTCCGTGACGACGACGATGACGACCCCGTGCTGCTGCTGGAACCCAGCGGCGAGGTCATCGACACCTGGCGGGAGAACTACCCGTACTCCGACCGCATGTCGCGCCAGGAGTACGAGGAGCAGAAGCGGCTGCTGCAGATCGAACTGCTGAAGCTGCAGAAGTGGAGCCAGGGCAACGGGCTGCGGCATGTCATCGTCTTCGAGGGACGTGACGCGGCCGGTAAAGGCGGCACCATCAAGCGGTTCACGGAGCACCTGAACCCCCGCGGGGCCCGCGTCGTCGCGCTGGAGAAACCCACCGAAAAAGAACGCACCCAGTGGTATTTCCAGCGCTACGTACAGCACCTGCCTGCCGCCGGTGAGATCGTCCTGTTCGACCGCTCCTGGTACAACCGCGCCGGGGTGGAGCGGGTGATGGGCTACTGCTCGCCCAAGCAGCATGCCGAGTTCATCCGGCAGGCCCCGTTGTTCGAGCAGATGCTGGTCAACGACGGCATCAGCCTCACCAAGCTGTGGTTCTCCGTCACGCAATCCGAGCAGCGCACCCGGTTCACCATCCGCCAGGTCGACCCGGTGCGCCAGTGGAAACTCTCACCCACCGACCTCGCGTCGCTGGACAAATGGGAGGACTACACCGCGGCCAAGGAAGACATGTTCGCCTGGACCGACACCGAAATGGCGCCCTGGACCGTGGTCAAGAGCAATGACAAGAAACGCGCCCGCATCAACGCCATGCGCTACGTGCTCGGTAAGTTCGACTACGACAACAAGGATTTTGAGGTGGTCGGCCACGCCGATCCACTGATCGTGGGGCGTGCCCTGTCGGACTGAACAGTCTGGCCGCCGCCCGGGAACTAGGAGGACGGCGTGCGCTTCGTCATGACGCTGTTCCTGTGGGTGCTGACGACGGTCCTGCTCGCCGCCGCGGTGCCGTCCGCGTGGGTGCAGAAGAACATCATCGACCAGCAGGGCTACTCGTCCTTCGCCGCGGGTGCGGCTGCCGACCCGCAGTTGCAGCAGGCGGTCGCCGGTGAGCTCACCACCCAGGTGCAGTCCCTGGCGGCGCAGAACGGGGGCCAGGTCGACGCGCGGCGGATCCGCGCTGTGGCAGGTGCCTACACCGCAGGGCCCGACTTTCCCGGGCAGTTCGCGCTGGCCAATCAACTTGCGCACACCTGGCTGTTCACCGACCGGTTGTCGCGGAACGAGAACGGCAGTTGGGTGATCGATGTGGCCCCGATGCTCTCGGATGCCTCATTCCACGAAACCCTGTCCGGTTTCGGTATCGAAGTGCCGCAAACACTTACGGTCCCCATCGCCTCGTCGGCGCCGGACAGTTTGCGCCCAGGGATCCTGCGGCCGCTGGCTGTGTGGGGCCCGTGGGTCAGCGTCGGCGTGACGGTGTTGGCCGGCATCTTCGCCCTGCTGACTCTGGCCGCCGCCCGCGCTCGCGGTAAAACCCTTGCTGCACTGGGTATCTCCGCTCTGCTGGTGGGTGCGGCTGGTTGGGCCGGGCTGGAGGCGGGCCGACGCTACCTCAACGAGGCCCTCAACCACACCAGCGGCGACATCCGCCAGATTGCCGACGCCATGGTCGGCCATGCGATCAGCAGCCTGCACCAATGGCTCAACCTCGCCCTGGCCGCCGGCGGGGGACTGGTGGTGTTTGGCATCATCGTGGCGCTGCTGGGCGGGCTGCGGCGTCGGCCGAATTGACTGTTGGCCGCGCCGGTTTCTACCCCGCGGTCGTTCCCGGGCGCTCGTGAGGACCGTGGTGTAGAAACGGCGGCCGAAACCTGCCAACTTTCCGCTAGGCGCGGTCTCCGAGCGTCTGCCACAGGAACTCGTAGGTCAGCGCTGCCTTGAACGCGGACTGCTTGTTGTCCGCGGCGCCACCGTGGCCACCTTCGATGTTCTCGTAGTACAGCACCCGGTGTCCGGCCGCCGCCAGCGCGGCCGTCATCTTCCTGGCGTGACCGGGATGCACCCGGTCGTCGCGGGTCGACGTGGTGATCAGGATCGGCGGGTACGTCGCCGAGGTCGAAATATTCTGGTACGGCGAGTATTTCGACATGAATTCCCAATCCGCCGGATCGTCGGGATTGCCATACTCGGCCACCCACGATGCACCCGCCAACAACAGGTGGAAGCGCTTCATGTCCAGTAGCGGGACACTGCACACCAACGCCCCGAACAACTCGGGGTAATGGGTCAGAATGACGCCCATCAACAGCCCGCCGTTGCTGCCGCCGGAAGCGCCGAGTTGCTCGACCGTGGTGATGCCGCGGCGCACCAGATCGGCTGCTACCGCGGCGAAATCCTCGTACACCACATGGCGGTTCTCTCGCATGGCCTGCTTGTGCCAGACCGGACCGTACTCGCCGCCACCGCGGATGTTGGCCTGCACGTAGGTGCCGCCGCGTTCCAGCCAGGCACGCCCGGCGCCACCGATGTAGCCCGGCGTCAACGAATTCTGGAATCCGCCGTAGCCGTAGAGATGAGTCGGGCTCGGTTCGTCGCGGCGTCCGACCACGAAGTACGGGACCTTCGTGCCGTCCTTGGAGGTCGCGAAGTACTGTTCCACGCCGATGCCGGTCGCGTCATAGAACGCCGGCGCGGACTTGACCTGAACCAGCGGGCCGCCGGCGGTGCCGTACAGCAGCCGCGACGGGGTGGTGAATCCGCTTGAGTTGTAGAAGACCTCGTCACCTAGGTAATCGATGTCGACAACGATGGTGTCCGCGGCCGGCGGGATGTCCGGAGCGTCCCTGCGTTCCCACGTCCCGGGCGTGACGACCTCGACGTGGCTGGCGACATCGCGCAGCGTGATGAGGATCAGCTTCTCTTTGGTCCACTGCACACTGGACAGGCAGCTGTGCTCGTCCGGCTCGTAGATCATCGTGAGATCGGCGGTGCCGGAAAGGAAATCGTCGAACTTGGCACCCAGCAGCGCACCGGCCGGGTAGGTGACGCCGCCCACCTGCCAGTCGGTGCGCAACGAGATCAGCAACCACTCCCGGTGCAGCGACAGCGACGAGTCGGTCGGCACCTTGATCTCGATGAGCTCGCCGTCGCGCACCTCGTAGCGGATGCGGTGGTAGAAGTCGGTGTAACGACCCAGCCGGGTGTGCTCGAAGCCCGGGGTCCGGTCGATCGAGGCGATCACCCGGACATCGGTCGGCTCGGCCTCGTACACCGTCTCGGCCTCGGTCAACAGCTGGCCACGGCGCCAGCGCTTGGCGATCCGCGGATAACCCGATTCGGTCATCGAGCCCTCGCCGAAGTCGGTGCACACCAGCAGGGTGTCCTCGTCCTCCCAGGACACCGAGGACTTGGCCTCGGCCAGCTCGAACCCGCCGGAAACGAATTCCCTTGTTCGCATATCGAACTCACGCACCACGGTGGCGTCTGCGCCGCCTCGGGACAGGCTGATCATGGCCAATGTGTGATCCGGCTCGATCACCTCGGGTCCGGCCCACACCCAGTTCTCGTCCTCGGCCCGGGCCAGCTCATCCAGATCGAGGATCACGTCCCAGTCGGGTTCATTGGTGCGGTAGCTCTCCAGCGTGGTGCGCCGCCACAGGCCGCGCGGGTTCGCCTCGTCGCGCCAGAAGTTGTACAGATACTCGCCACGGCGGCCCGGATACGGGATACGCGCGTCGGTGTCGAGGATCTCCAACACGTCGGAGCGCATCGTCTCGAAACGCTCACCGCTCAACTGGGCGATCGTCGGCTCGTTGTGCGCCCGCACCCACGCCAACGCGTCGTCGCCGGTGATGTCCTCAAGCCAGAGATAAGGGTCCGCTGCCACCCGTCCATTGTGACTGCGCGCGTACTGTGAGCTGAACAACACCACTGCCCGGTGGAAGCGAGGACGTGATGAATCGAGCACCGGCGCGGGCCCTGATCACCGCGGCCGCCGCCGATCTGCTGGCGCGACTTCAGGGGCGCCACGGCGCGTTGATGTTCCACCAGTCCGGCGGATGCTGCGACGGCTCGTCGCCGATGTGTTACCCCGACGGCGAGTTCATCGTCGGGGACCGCGACATCGTGCTGGCGGTGCTGGATGTGGGCAGCGGCGTGCCGGTATGGATCTCCGGCCCGCAGTTCGAGGCGTGGAAGCACACCCAGCTGGTGATCGACGTCGTCCCCGGCCGAGGCGGCGGGTTCAGCCTGGAAGCGCCCGAGGGCATGCGGTTCCTGTCCCGTGGCCGGGCCTTCACCGACGAGGAGAACGCGCTGCTGGCCGCGCAGTCCCCGGTGACGGGCGCGCAGTACAGCGCCGGCGCCCGTCCACCCGACAACGGCAGCCACCTCGTCGACGAAGCCGCCGACGCCTGCCCGGTACCCGGAGGACGCGCCGCACAGATGTAGCGGGTCGTACGGGTCGCGGCGTTATCGTCGAAGAGTGATTCCGCTGCCACGGGCGTGGCTGCTGACCGGTGCAATGTCGGTCGGCGTAGCGGTCGGGCTGCTGGCAGGGATCGCCACGACATTGCTGGTGACAGTCCCCGTCCGGCCCGATGTGGTGATCGCCCTGGTCCTCGGAGTGCCCGGTGTCCTCGGGACGCTCCTGGTCGTCCTCTCGGGGCGGCGCTGGGTTACCACGCTCGGGGCCTTCGCCCTGGCCATCGCGCCCGGCTGGTTCGGGGCGCTGGCGATCATCCAGGTGGCATCCCATGGCTGAGGACGTCGACACCTCCACCGCGGACTTCGCCCCACTGTTCGACACCGGCGAAAATGAGCTCGTTACCGACGAGTCGTCGGCCGGCCTGACGCCCGCGGAAGACATGACGCCGGACCAGGCGGGATCCGACGACGCACCGTCGGCGCCGCTGCCCGCGCCGGCCCCGTCCGTTGTGGTCGAGGGGTCCTATCTGTCGGTGAAGTGGTGGACGTTGGTGAGCCTGCTGGCCGGGGTGTGGTTCGTCTCCGCCGCCGCAGGCGCGGGCCTGTACTACTACTGGTATCAGTCGGTTGACAAGACCTGGCCGGTGTTCGTCGCGCTCGCCTATGTCGTCGCCACCACGGTCGGTGCTGTGCTGGCATCGACGGCGCAGCGGAAACCGGTGGTATCGGCCCTGGCTATCGCGCTGATGTCGGCGCCCCTGGCGGCGATGGCCGCTGCGGCGGTTTTCTACGGCGCCTACGTGTTCGGCTGGATCGCCCGGTAGGACCATAGCGCCGCCCACTAGGGTGGGGTCGTGACCCACTTTGACGTCGTCGTTCTCGGAGCTGGTCCCGGTGGATACGTCGCGGCCATCCGTGCCGCCCAACTGGGGCTGAACACCGCAATTGTCGAGCCCAAGTACTGGGGCGGCGTGTGCCTCAATGTCGGGTGTATCCCGTCCAAGGCCTTGCTGCGCAACGCGGAACTGGCACACATCTTCAATAAGGAAGCCAAGACCTTCGGCATCAGCGGGGAGGCCACCTTCGATTACGGTGCCGCTTTCGACCGCAGCCGCAAGGTCGCCGATGGCCGCGTCGCCGGCGTGCACTTCCTGATGAAGAAGAACAAGATCACCGAGGTCCACGGCTACGGCACCTTCACCGGGCCCAAGTCGATGTCGGTGAAGCTCAACGAGGGCGGCACCGAAGAGCTCACGTTCGACAACGCGATCATCGCGACCGGCTCGTCGACCCGACTGGTGCCCGGTACCTCGTTGTCCGACAACGTCGTCACCTACGAAACCCAGATCCTCTCGCGCGAGCTGCCGGGGTCGATCATCATCGCCGGCGCCGGTGCCATCGGCATGGAATTCGCCTACGTGCTCAAGAACTACGGCGTCGACGTCACCATCGTCGAGTTCCTGCCGCGCGCGCTGCCCAACGAGGATGCCGAGGTCTCCAAGGAGATCGAGAAGCAGTACAAGAAGCTGGGCGTGAAGATCCTCACCGGCACCAAGGTCGAGGGCATCTCAGATGATGGGTCGACGGTCAAGGTCACCGTCAGCAAGGACGGCAAGACCGAGGAGCTCAAGGCCGACAAGGTGCTGCAGGCCATCGGCTTCGCCCCCAACGTCGAAGGCTTCGGCCTGGAGGCGGCTGGGGTGGCGCTGACCGACCGCAAGGCCATCGGCATCGACGACTACATGCGCACCAATGTGGCGAACATCTACTCGATCGGCGATGTCACCGGCAAGCTGCAGCTGGCCCACGTTGCCGAGGCACAGGGTGTGGTGGCCGCTGAAACCATCGCCGGCGCAGAGACTCTGGCGCTGGGCGACTACCGGATGATGCCGCGCGCCACGTTCTGCCAGCCGCAGGTGGCCAGCTTCGGGCTCACCGAGGAGCAGGCCAAGGCGGAGGGGTACGACGTCGTCGTCGCCAAGTTCCCGTTCACCGCCAACGGCAAGGCGCACGGTTTGGCCGACCCGACCGGTTTCGTGAAGCTGATCGCCGACAAGAAGCACCTCGAGCTGATCGGCGGACACCTGATCGGGCCTGACGTCTCCGAACTGCTGCCGGAGCTGACCCTGGCGCAGAAGTGGGACCTGACCGCCAACGAGCTGGCCCGCAACGTGCACACCCACCCGACCCTGTCGGAGGCGCTGCAGGAGTGCTTCCACGGGCTGACCGGCCACATGATCAACTTTTGAGAAACGAAATCGTCGCCGGCATAGCCGGTTTGGTGGTCGGCCACATTGTGTGGCTGGCCGCCATCACATTGGCGACCGAGGGCTCCAGCGTCAACGTCTGGGTGCTGTTGGTCGCGGCCCTGTCCTTCATCGGCGGGGCCGCGGGGATCTACTTCGGCCGGCGTAAGTACGAGCAGAAATCCCACACGTGGGCGGCGTTCCTGTGGACCCTGCCGGTGTCCCCGGTGCTGTTCTCGCTGGTGCTGCTCGGGGTGACCTACCTGTAGGCGTGCAGCCCTGCGATTTGGGTGCGCCGGTTTCTACACCTCGCTGTTGCTTGCGACTTTGCACAACCCAGAGGTGGAAAACGGTGACGGCCCGGCCCGGGGTTGGGCCGCCGCTCAGTCCGGGAAGTCCAGCGGGATCCGCAGCGTCGTCATCGTGGCAGCCAGACCATCGTATTGGCTTGCCAGCATGCAGAATTCGATGATTTGCTGCTTGGTGAGCAGGGTGGACAGCGCCGCCCAGGTTTCCGCCGAGACGGACCGGGTGACGATGAACTCGTCGGTCGCGGTGATCAACACCCGCTGCCGGTCGGTGAGTCCCTCGGCATCGGGACCCTCGAAGATCCTGGCCTGGGTATCGGCGTCGACGCCGCGGCTACGGGCCAGCCGGCGGTGCTGCTGCAGTTCGTATTCACAATCACGCAGATGGCCCACCCGAAGGATGACCAGCTCGGCATCCTGACGCGGCAACTTGCCCAGGGGGCCGAGCAGCAGGCCGGAATACGGCAGCCAGGCCAGGAACAGCAGCTTGTGCTGGCCCAGCACGTTCATCAGGGTGAATCGGGGCGCACGGATGGCGCGGGCGCCCAGCTTGGCGATGGCCCAGTTGACCGGGCCCAGCTCGCGGAATCCGCCCGGCGCGATGCGGGCCGGCTCGAGTGCACTCACCCAGCCGAGTCTGGCACAGGTGCGGTCGGTGAGAACGTCCAGCCGCCGGCCCGATCGCGCGTCGTTCTCTACGCCTGGGCTGTAGATCGTCT
>NZ_CP050191.1:6248466-6381854 GCF_011745145.1 Mycobacterium sp. DL440
TCTCGAGGAGCGACCACTGGGTAGAAAACGGGGGGATATCCGAGGCTGGGACGAGGTTACGGCTGACGCACCAGATACGGCGACACCGTAGAGCGGTGTTCGTTGAGGTCCAGGGCCTTACCGAGCGCGGGGAACGCGCGTTGCGGGCAGTTGTCGCGTTCGCACACTCGGCAACCGGAGCCGATGGGCGTTGCCACCTCGCCGGAGAGGTCCAGCCCTTCGGAGTACACCAGCCGATGAGCATGGCGCAGTTCGCATCCCAGCCCGATCGCGAAGGTCTTGCCGGGCTGGCCGTAGCGCGAGGCGCGACGCTCCACGGTGCGGGCCACCCACATGTAGTTGCGCCCGTCGGGCATCTGGGCGATCTGCACGCCGATCCTGCCGGGATTGCCGAACGTCTCGTAGACGTTCCACAGCGGGCAGGTGCCGCCAGACGATGAGAAGTGAAATCCGGTGGCGGACTGGCGTTTTGACATATTTCCGGCGCGGTCGACGCGGACGAAGGAGAACGGCACACCCCGCATCGACGGACGTTGCAGGGTGGAAAGCCGGTGTGCGATGGTCTCGTAGCTCACCGAGTAGAACGCCGACAGCCGCTCCACGTCATAGCGGAAATTCTCGGCGACATCGTGGAATTGGCGGTAGGGGAGCACGGTTGCCGCGGCGAAGTAGTTGGCCAGACCGAGCCGGGCCAGGGTGCGGGATTCGACGCTGGTGAACATGCCTTCGTCGACCATCTTGTCGATGAGGTCGCCGAACTCCAGGAAGGCCAGTTCGGCCGCCATCTTGAACACCTGCTGGCCCCGGGAGAGATGATTGCCCATCTCCAAGGTCTTGGTGGCCGGGTCGTAGCGGTGTAGCACGGTGTCGCCCAGATCGATGCGTCGCACGACCCGTACCCCGTGCTCGGCGGTCAGCCGGTTGGCCAGCTCGCCGGCCAGATCACCCCGGTGCATCCGGATCTTGGCGGTCAGGTCCTCGGCGGCGGTATCGAGCTCATGCAGGTAGTTCTGCCGCTGGTAGAAGTAGTCGCGCACTTCCTCGTGCGGCATGGTGATCGAACCGCTGCCGCTGCCGTCGGAGTAGCGGTCTTCGGTGGCGGCAGCCAATTGTGTGGTGGTCAACCGGTACCGGCGGTGCAGATTGACCATCGCCCGGGCGAAATTCGGGTAGGCCGCCACCATGTCGGCGACTTCGGCGATATCCATGTCGGCGCCGAGGTCACGGTCCATCGCCACCTCGCGCATCTCGGCGACCAGTCGGGTGTCGTCGTGCGAGGCGAAGAACGTCGCGTCCACCCCGAAGACCTCGGTGATGCGCAGCAGCACCGCCACGGTGAGTGGCCGCACGTCGTGCTCGATCTGATTGAGGTAACTGGGGGAGATCTCGAGCATCTGGGCCAGCGCCGCCTGGCTGAATCCACGCTCGCTCCGTAGTTGCCGCACCCGCGACCCGACGAAGGTTTTTGCCACGTCAAACAGCCTAACAAGGGTGTGAAGGTGACCTTTGCATTCTTGGCAATTTGGGCACTACTGGCATTAGCGGGCCGCCTGGCATGATCGGCTCAGACGACAGCGACTGGAGAGATGACCATGACGGGAACCGCGCAGAATTCGACCACCGGGCTGAACAAGGTGATGATGCCGGTGCCCGATCCCCATCCCGATGTCTTCGACCGGGAATGGCCGCTGCGGATGGCCGATGTCGACCGCAACGGGCGGCTGCGATTCGACGGCGCGTGCCGACACATTCAGGACATCGGTCAGGACCAACTGCGGGAGATGGGCTACGAAGACGTCCACCCCGCGTGGATCGTGCGGCGCACGATGATCGATCTGATCCGGCCTATCGAGGGCGGCGACATACTGCGGATGCGGCGGTGGTGTTCGGGAACGTCCAACCGGTGGTGCGAGATGCGGGTGCGTATCGATGGGCGCAAGGGCGGGCTGATGGAATCGGAGGCGTTCTGGATCCACATCAACCGGGAGACCCAGGGGCCCTCCCGCATCTCTGATGACTTCCTGTCGGGCCTGCGCCGCACCACCGACGAGGCACGGCTGCGCTGGAAGTCCTATCTGAAGGCCGGCAGCCGTGAGGATGCCGCGGAGATCCGTGAGTACCCGGTGCGGGTGTCCGACATCGACCTGTTCGACCACATGAACAACTCGGTGTACTGGACGGTGATCGAGGACTATCTGTACTCCCACCCCGAGCTGCTGGAGAAACCGCTGCGGGTGACCATCGAGCACGATGCCGCGGTGGCCCTCGGCGAGAAACTCGAGATCCTGTCGCACGTTCACCCCGCCGGATCGACCGACAATTTTGGTGAAGAGCTCACCGACCGCACTGTTAGAACGCTCACATATGCCGTCGGCGACGAGACAAAAGCGATCGCATCCCTGTTCTCGCTCTGACCCCGCCCGGTTTAACAGTACGAGCGTAC
The DNA here is from genome assembly GCF_011745145.1 of Mycobacterium sp. DL440. Lineage (NCBI taxonomy): Bacteria > Bacillati > Actinomycetota > Actinomycetes > Mycobacteriales > Mycobacteriaceae > Mycobacterium > Mycobacterium sp. DL440. The sequence continues at coordinate 6,250,910 of NZ_CP050191.1, forward strand.
TGACCTGCGTCTTTGAGCTACTCGCCGGTAGCTTCTGACCGGTACAGCCATCATATTTCTTCGCAACCTTTGCAAGTTAGCTAAGCGCTTTGGCGAAACTTGGCAACTGAAACGGGTGGACCTGCGGATATAGGTTGTGACATCTTCGGATTAGCACACCAGTGAAGCTGCTGCGGCGTTAGCAAGTAACGAGGCGCGACGCGGCGGACCAAAACCGAAGGAGCAGTCCTATGTCGACCGTGGGCACCCCCAAGTCACCGGAGCAGATCCAGCACGACTGGGATCACAACCCCCGCTGGAAGGGCATCACCCGTACCTACACCCCGGCCGACGTGGTTGCCCTGCAGGGCTCCGTCGTCGAGGAGAACACCCTGGCCCGTCGCGGCGCCGAGGTGCTGTGGGAGCAGCTCCACGACATGGACTTCGTCAACGCGCTGGGCGCGCTGACCGGCAACCAGGCCGTGCAGCAGGTCCGCGCCGGCCTGAAGGCCATCTACCTGTCCGGGTGGCAGGTCGCCGGTGACGCGAACCTGTCCGGCCACACCTACCCCGACCAGAGCCTCTACCCGGCCAACTCGGTGCCGCAGGTGGTGCGCCGCATCAACAACGCGCTGATGCGTGCCGACCAGATCGCCAAGGTCGAGGGCGACACCTCGGTCGAGAACTGGCTCGCCCCGATCGTCGCCGACGGCGAGGCCGGCTTCGGTGGAGCGCTCAACGTCTACGAGCTCCAGAAGGCCATGATCGCCGCCGGTGTCGCGGGTTCGCACTGGGAGGATCAGCTGGCCTCGGAGAAGAAGTGCGGCCACCTCGGTGGCAAGGTGCTGATCCCGACCCAGCAGCACATCCGCACCCTGACCTCGGCCCGCCTGGCCGCTGACGTCGCCGACGTGCCCACCCTGGTCATCGCCCGCACCGACGCCGAGGCCGCCACCCTGATCACCTCCGATGTCGACGAGCGTGACCGCCCGTTCATCACCGGTGAGCGCACCAACGAAGGCTTCTACCGGGTGCAGAACGGCCTGGAGCCGTGCATCGCCCGCGCCAAGGCCTACGCGCCGTACGCAGACCTGATCTGGATGGAGACCGGCACCCCGGACCTCGAGCTGGCCAAGAAGTTCGCCGAGGGCGTCAAGAGCGAGTTCCCGGACCAGATGCTGTCCTACAACTGCTCGCCGTCGTTCAACTGGCGCCAGCACCTGGACGACGACACCATCGCCAAGTTCCAGCGCGAGCTGGGCGCGATGGGCTTCAAGTTCCAGTTCATCACGCTGGCCGGCTTCCACGCCCTCAACTACTCGATGTTCGACCTGGCTCACGGCTACGCCCGCGAGCAGATGAAGGCGTACGTGGAGCTGCAGGAGCGCGAGTTCGCCGCCGAGGAGCGCGGTTACACCGCCACCAAGCACCAGCGTGAGGTCGGCGCCGGCTACTTCGACCGGATCGCCACCACCGTGGACCCGACCAGCTCGACCACCGCGCTGGCCGGTTCCACCGAAGAGGGCCAGTTCCACTAAGTCCCACTCCGCCGAGCAGACACAAACCTGCACATTTTCGCACTGAAATGGACAGGTTTACGTCTGCTCGCGGCAATCCTTGACAGCGCGGGCCCCGCTCAGAATTCTTGGGCGGGGCCTGTCGCGTATCTGTGTATTGAGAAAGTGGTGTAGTGAGCAATCAAATTGAACGAGTAGGTGTGATCGGTGCCGGCCAGATGGGCGCCGGCATCGCCGAGGTGTCCGCGCGTGCCGGAGTGGACGTGTTGGTGTTCGAGACCAGCGACGCGCTGGTCACCGCGGGCCGCAACCGCATCACCAAATCGCTCGAGCGGGCGGTCAGCGCAGGCAAGGTCACAGAGCGGGAGAAGGACGCCGCGCTGGACAAGCTGAAGTTCACCACCACGATCGACGAGCTGGCCGACCGGCAATTGGTCATCGAGGCCGTGATCGAGGACGAGAACGTCAAGGCGAAGATCTTCGCGGACCTGGATCGCGTGATCACCGACCCCGACGCGGTGCTCGCCTCCAACACCTCGAGCATCCCGATCATGAAACTCGCAGCAGCTACCCAGAATCCTGCCAGGGTGCTGGGCCTGCACTTTTTCAACCCGGTTCCGGTGTTGCCCTTGGTCGAATTGGTCAGCACCCTGGTGACCGCAGACGCCGCCGCTGCGCGCGTCGAGGAATTCGCCGGCACGGTTCTCGGGAAACAGGTTGTCCGTTGTTCTGACCGGTCCGGTTTTGTGGTCAACGCGTTGCTGGTTCCATACCTCCTGGCAGCGGTCCGGATGGTCGAGGGCGGCTTTGCCACAATTGAAGACGTCGACAAAGCGGTGGTGGCCGGGCTGTCCCACCCGATGGGGCCGCTGCGGCTGTCCGATCTGGTCGGATTGGACACTCTGAAGCTCATCGCCGACAAGATGTTTGACGAGTTCAAAGAGCCTTTGTACGCCGCGCCACCGCTACTGCTGCGCATGGTGGAGGCGGGACAGCTGGGCAAGAAATCGGGCCAGGGCTTCTACACGTACTGAGAAGGGGCGCGCTGGCACTATGGCCGAGGCTTAGCTAGTCTACCCACAGTAGGGCCTGCTGGCTCGTTCTATAGAGTCTGCATGTAAAGAACGTATGTCGGCCCCAAACCAATGGTCGCCAGCAGCAGAAACGCAAAGAGGTAATTTTTCGCATGTCTAACGTCGAGTCCGATCTTGCTCCGTACTACGAGGAGTCGCAGTCGATCTACGACATCTCGAATGAATTCTTCGCCCTGTGGCTCGGCCCGACCATGGGATACACCTGCGGCTACTACGAGCGCGAGGACATGAACCTCGAAGAGTCGCAGAACGCCAAGTTCGACCTCGCGCTGGGCAAGCTCGACATCAAGCCGGGCATGACGCTGCTCGACATCGGCTGTGGCTGGGGCGGCGCGCTGGAGCGCGCGCTGACCAACTACGACGTCAACGTCATCGGCATCACGCTGAGCAAGGAACAGTCCGACTACGCCCGCAAGCGGCTGGCCAAGATCGAGACCAAGCGCAACGTCGAGATCCGGCTGCAGGGTTGGGAAGAGTTCAACGAGCCCGTCGACCGCATCGTGTCCATCGGTGCGTTCGAGGCGTTCAAGCAGGAGCGTTACCCGGTGTTCTTCGAGCGGGCCTACAGCATCCTGCCGGAGAACGGCGGCCGGATGTTGCTGCACACGATCCTGGCGCACACCCAGCAGTTCTTCCGTGAGAACAACATCAAGCTGACCATCAGTGATCTGAAGTTCATGAAGTTCATCGGCGAGGAGATCTTCCCCGGCGGGCAGCTGCCCGCGGTCGAGGACATCGAGAAGCTTGCCGACGGCTCGGGCTTCAAGCTGGAGCGCACCCACCTGCTGCGCCCGCACTACGCGCGGACGCTGGATATGTGGGCGGCCAACCTCGAGGCCAAGAAGGACGAGGCCATCGCCATGCAGGGCCAGGAGGTCTACGACCGGTACATGAAGTACCTGACCGGTTGCGCCGACTTCTTCCGTCGTGGCATCACCAACATCGGCCAGTTCACGCTCGTCAAGTAAGTTCTTTCTCTTTCGCCGAGACTACGGTTCTTGGCGCGATTTCGAAGATTTCGCGCCACAATCCGTAGTCTCGGCGCTTTTGTAGGGGCTGTACCCGGCCCGGCGCAATGCATCCCAGGCGCGGGTGATCACCTCCGGCCCGCGATATTCCAGTTGACGCGCGCTGACCCGCACGATGGTCCAGCCTCGGGCGGCGAGAAACTCCAACCGCACGATGTCGTTCTCGTAGTCGGCCGGGCTGCTCCAATGCTGTTCTCCGTCGTACTCAACCCCGACCATCCAGTCCGGCCAGCCCATGTCGATCCGGCGACGGACGCGTCCCCATTCGTCTGCCACCGGTATCTGGGTGACGGGACGGGGCAGCCCGCCGCGCACGAGAAGCAAGCGCAGCCTGGTCTCTTGCGGAGATTCCGCCCCGGCATCGGCCAGATCGAGTGCTTGACGCAGCCGACGAATGCGTCGCGCTCCCGGGTAGCGTTCGGCGATCGAACTGACGTCGGCGACGGTTCCGCGGGTGCTGTTGAGCAGCGCATCGATCCGGATGATCGCGGTGTCGAGCGGCCGGCGTCGCCCGATGTCATAGCAGGTCCGTGCGACGTTGGTGCAGGTCATGTCGCCGATGACGGACAGCTCGTCATTGGCGATGACGCCGGTGTGGATCAGGATCCCGGGCGGGGAGGGCTGACGGATGCGGGCGAGTTCGGCCGGCGCGTTGTCGGGCAGCCACTTGCTGCCCAGCACTGCGGCCGCGGAGTAGCCGGACAGTGTGGCGGCGCGTCTGGACCACAGCCACGCCGCTGTCGCCCGATCACGCGCGGTCAGCGGAAAGCCCGTTGGCGCATAGACATTCTGGTGCACCATCACATATTTGGACCGCAACACGTGGCGGGTGACGGTCCCAGCCGCCATCGCCTCACTGCCCACAACGATCTCCCCCACATCGGTATTGGACGTGGGGCGCAGGCAACCGGTTCCCGCGTCGGCGCAGAAGATCAGGCCTCGGCCAGCCGCTTCTTCTCCAGCTCGACGTCGAAGTCCGCCGGCGGCCACGACATGTTGAGGCCTTTGAGTGCCTCGATGAGCAGCTCGGTGATGGCGAGCCGGCTGTACCACTTCTTGTCGCACGGCACGATGTGCCACGGCGCATAGTCGGTCGACGTCTTCTCCAGCATGGCCTGGTAGGCCTCCTGGTACTTGGGCCACAGCAGGCGCTCGTCGATGTCGGCCGGATTGTATTTCCAGTACTTGTCGGGCCGTTCGAGCCGCGCGGCCAGCCGCTCCTTCTGCTCGGCGAGTGAGACGAACATGGCCACTTTCACCAGAGTGGTGCCGGCATCGACCAATTCGCGTTCGAAGGCGTTGATCTCGTCGTAGCGGCCGCCCCAGACATCCGGTGGTACCAGGTTGTGCACGCGGACGATCAGCACGTCCTCGTAGTGCGAACGGTCGAAGACCCCGATGTGGCCGGCCGGTGGAAGGGCGTTGCGAATCCGCCACAGGTAGTGGTGGGCCCGCTCCTCCTCGGTTGGTTTGCCAAAGCTGGTGTACCGGACACCTTGCGGATTTGCGGCTCCCACAACATGTTTGACGATGCCGCCCTTGCCGGCGGTGTCCATGCCCTGCAGGATCAGCAGAACCGAGCGGTTGTCGTCACCGCTTTTGGAGCCGGCGTAGAGCATTTCCTGCAGCGAGGCCAACCTCAGATTGCGCTCGGTCTGCAGGGTGGGCGCATCGCTCTTGTTACCGCGGAATCCCGGAGTGCCGTTGGCATCGATGCGCGCAACCTGGTCGCCCGGACGAAAAACCAGATGATCATGTGGTTCGTGGGTCCACAGTGCAGGCAGGTCCTTGTCGGTCACCCGTTCAGTCAAGCAGTTGCGGCGGCAAAACCGGTGATGGGTGCGGCAGTGAGTTGAACTTGTCCAACGAGCCGCCGACTTCGACGATGCCGCACAGTGCGTTCCAGGACAGCATGGTCAGGTAGTCGATCAGGTCATCGGCGGTCATCCGCGGGTTCGACATCCACGAGTGGGTGGCCAGCTGGACCCCACCGACGGTGTGGAACGCCCAGGCCTCGGCGCCGCGGGTGTCCATGCCGGCCTGGGCCATCCGGCGGCGCAGCATCACGGCCAGCATGCGCGCGATGATCTGCTCGGAATCGGCGACGGCCTTGCTCTTGCTGGCCGAGTTGTTGGCCATCACGAAGCGATACGGTTCCGGTTCGGCGGCAACAGTCTCCACGTAGACCTTGATGATCTCGCGGGTCAGGTCGAAACCGTCGAGGTTGGACGACAGAGCGGCAGCCATGTTCGGGATCAGGGTGGTCTGGGCGAATCGCATCATGACTGCGGTGGTGAGGTCGTTCTTGTCGACGAAGTAGCGGTACAGCACGGTCTTGGACACGCCGATCTCGGCAGCGATTTCGTCCATGCTGACGTTGCTACCGCGGCGCCGGATCGCTTCCAGGGTGCCGTCTACCAATTCATTGCGCCGCTCCACCTTGTGCTGGTGCCAGCGCCGCTTGCGTCCATCGGTCTTCACCGTCACCGGCGGAGTCTGTGCCACAGTCGCAGTAGTCCCATTCCCTAGTTCCGCTTAATACTACGGCGAATCTGCGGATACCGGATCCAGGGTCAGGCCGTCAGTCGCTGCGATAGCGCAAGATGGAAACGTGGCACATCGATCTGACGCGGGAGTCCGCGCCCTTGCGGGCCCGCGGCAAAGTTTTGCCGAGACGCTGGCCGGTGCGGACAGCGCCGCTGATGCCGAGCGCATACGGGATTTGCGGCGGATGAAGCTGGTCGCGCTGAGCTTCCTCGTCGGCGCCACCGTGATCTTCCTGTTGTGCACGTGGGCGCAGTCGCGGGGAGCGGCAGGGCTGGGTGCGGCGCCATGGATTGGATATGTGCGCGCGGCGGCCGAGGCGGGCATGGTCGGCGCGCTTGCGGACTGGTTCGCCGTGACCGCGCTGTTCAAGCATCCGCTGGGTTTGCCGATCCCGCACACGGCCATCATCAAGCGCAAGAAGGACCAGCTGGGCGAGGGTTTGGGCACGTTCGTCCGGGAGAACTTCATGTCTCCCGAGGTGATCGCGACCAAACTGCACGACGCCCAGGTGGCGGGCCGGTTGGGCAAGTGGCTGTGCGACCGCCCGCATGCCGAGCGGGTGGCCGCCGAGGCATCGACCGTGCTGCGGGTCGGGGTGGAGATGCTGCGCGACGAGGACGTCCAGCACGTGCTGGACCGGATGATCGTCAAACGTATCGCCGAACCCAAATGGGGCCCGCCGATCGGCCGGGTGCTCTCCACACTCCTGCAGGAGGGTCGTCAGGAAGCGCTGATCCAGCTGTTGTGCGACCGGGCGTTCCAGTGGTCGCTCAACTCCGGTGAGGTGATCGAGCGGGTGATCGAGCGGGATTCGCCGACCTGGTCGCCACGCTGGATGGACCACCTGGTCGGTGACCGGATCCACCGGGAGCTGATGGACTTCACCGACAAGGTGCGCCGTAACCCCGACCACGAGCTGCGCCGCTCAGCCACCCGGTTCCTGTTCGAGTTCGCCGACGACCTGCAGAACGACGAGGCGACGATTCAGCGCGCCGAGAACGTCAAGGAACAGATCATGGGCCGCGACGAGGTGGCGCGGGCGGCCGAGACTGCGTGGGCGGCGGCCAAGCGGATCATCCTGGAGTCGGTGGATGACCCGTCGTCGGCGCTGCGCACCCGGATTGCTGACTCGGTGATGCGTATCGGGGAGTCGCTGCGTGACGATGCCGAGCTACGCGACAAGGTCGACAGCTGGATCGTCCGGGGGGCAAAACACCTGGTCGCCGAGTATGGGACCGAGATCACAGCAATCATCACCGAGACCATCGAACGGTGGGATGCCGACGAGGCGAGCCGCCGGATTGAGCTCCACGTGGGCCGTGACCTGCAATTTATCCGGATCAACGGCACTGTGGTGGGTTCGTTGGCGGGCCTGGCCATCTACTCGATAGCCCAACTACTCTTCTGACCTGCGCTAACTAGTGCTTGCAAAAGTTAGCACCCCGTCGTAGCGTGAATTTTGTCGTTATCGGATACACGGCCTACGAGGGGGATGGCATGGCGCAAGACGAAAATCTCGCGGCTGTTGTCTCCAACGCTGCGCAGGACATCGGAAGCTTCATCCGGGCCCAGCGTGAGGCGGCACAGGTATCGGTTCGGCAGCTGGCCGAGAAGGCCGGCGTCAGCAATCCCTACCTGAGCCAGATCGAACGGGGATTGCGGAAACCCTCCGCCGACGTGCTCAACCAGATCGCGAAGGCACTTCGGGTGTCTGCGGAAGTCCTCTATGTGCGTGCCGGGATCTTGGAGCCCAGCGAGCCCAGCGAGGTCCGCGACGCCATTGTCAACGACGTGGGGATCACCGAGCGGCAGAAGCAGGTGCTGCTCGATATCTACACATCGTTCCGGCAGCAGAACGAAGCCGAAGCAGGTGAGGAGCAGACATCTGATCCGACTGACACCTCACCGACTGCCGATAACCATTCGCACGAAAAGCCCATCTGAGAGAAAGGAATTCGCATGACCGAGAAGACTCAGCCCACCATCGAAGACCTCAAGGCCCCGCTGCTGGCCGCCGTCGGCGCCGCCGACCTGGCCCTGGCCACGGTCAACGAGATCGTCGCCAGCCTGCGTGAGCGGGCCGAGGACGCGCGCACCGACGCCGAGGCCCGCGTCGAGGAGAGCCGTGCCCGCCTGAACAAGCTGCAGGAAGATCTGCCGGGCCAGTTCGGTGAGCTGCGCGAGAAGCTGAACTCCGACGAGCTGCGCAAGGCCGCCGAGGGTTACGCCGATCAGGCCACCGCGACCTACAACAAGCTGGTCGAGCGTGGCGAGGCGGCGCTGGAGCGCCTGCGCAGCCAGCCGGCCATCGAAGAAGCCGCCAGCCGGGTCGAGGGTTACACCGACCAGGCCGTCGAGCTGACCCAGGACGCCCTGGGCACCGTGGCCACCCAGACCCGCGCGGTCGGCGAGCGTGCCGCCAAGCTGGTCGGCGTCGAGCTGCCGAAGAAGGCCGAGAAGGCTGCAGCGCCCGCTGCCGCCCCCGCCAAGAAGGCCGCCCCCGCCAAGAAGGCCCCGGCTGCTCCGGCCAAGAAGGCTGCCACCCCGGCCGCCAAGAAGACCACGGCCGCTCCGGCCAAGAAGGTCACCCAGAAGTAGTGCCGACGTTGACGGCGGGCGTAGCGCCCGCCGCTCGACGCTGACGATGACGCCCGCATAGGCTGGTGAGGTGCAACTTGCCAACCTTGCGGGCGTCATTATTTCCGTACTCGGTTACGTGGTCGTCCTCGTCGCCGTGTACGCCTTCGTGCATGCGGCTCGCCAGCGCCCGGACGCCTATACGGCCACCGGCAAGCTCACCAAGCCGGTATGGCTGGCGATCCTGGGCGTGAGCGCGGTGCTGACGCTGCTGGTGGGTGGGGTGTTCATCCCCGTCATCGCGGCCTGCGCCGCAGGCGTCTACCTCGTCGATGTGCGGCCCAAACTGCTCGAGATCCAGGGAAAGTCGCGCTGACCCGGTGCGCTCGCCAGTGGCCGCGCTCGGCGCGGCATGCCTCGCGCTGGGCGCGGCACTGACCTGGGCCCCCGGCGTAGCCGCCGACCCCCGCCCGAACTCCGGTGACCACGTCTATGTCGACCACGTCGAATGGGCCAAATGGGGCGATCTGTCGAGCCTGCGCGTCTATCCCACCGACATCGCCCGGGCGCTCACCCACCAGCCGGGCAGCGCCGCGGAGGCCGACCAGGCCTGGGCCGAGGTGCTGGCAGTGTCCCCGGATGCCGACCTTCCCGGGATGCGTGAGCAGTTCCTGTGCCACTGGACGTTCGCTGAACTCGCCGAACCCGGCAAGACCAGCTGGAATCTGGAGCCGTGGCGACCCGAGGTCGCCCCCGAGGTGATGCTGGCCGGCGGGTGCAATCCCGGCGGCAGCGAGGAACCGTTCTGACCGGCAGCTCCTCCTAGAGCTTGTCGAAGCAGGGATCGTCGACAGCCTTGGGCATCGACGCATTCGTCGTGGAGAACTTCGCCACCACACCGCTGTCGGTGACCTGCACGCTGTCGGCGTGGATCCCCATCGGATAGTTCTCGGTCAGCTGGGCGGTGAACTTGTCCAGGATCGGCTGCAGGGTCTCTCGTGGCCAGGACAGGCCGATCGCGCTCAGGTCGACGATCTGCAGCGAAATGCCCTTGTTGACCACGGTGGGCTTGGCCGTGATGGTGCCGAGCAGGCCCTTCAGTTCGATCGTCCCGTTGGACGGATTGGTCCGCACATCCGAGATGGCCGAGCCGATGAACGGCAGCTGCACCATGTCGGCCACGGTCTGGCGGATGCCGTCGGTGTTCCAGGTGATGTCGGCGACCAGCGAGCCCACGGTGCCGCTGGCGTCGGCGGTTTCCTTGATCCGGACATCCTCGATGCCCAGCTTCACCTTCATGCCCTTGGCTTCGCGGATCTGGTTGCCCGCGGTCTCGATGTTGATGTTCGTGTAGTGCCCGGTCACGTGCTGCATCAGGAACGGTGGCAGCGGGTCGAACGAGGCCGTGGCGCCGTCATCAACGATGCATTCCACGATGGAGGCGACGATCTTGTCGGCACGGCTGCGGGCATACAGCTCGCCGCCGAGCACACCGGCGGCGACCAGGGCCACCACGATCACGAAGACCAGCACCACCGACAACGGATCCGACAGCAGCTTCTTGACCTTCGCCAGTGCCGACGTGTCCTGCGGCCGCTGAGCGTCGGATGCCGGCTGCTCAGGCTGGTCGGGCGGTGGCGGCTGCGGCGGCTGCTCCGCCGAAGGCGCTGGCGGGGACTGGTCGGTTGGGCGAGCCCAGGGATCGGTCACCCCAGCGATTGTGCCTTACCGAACTGAGCGAACTGTGAGCGGTTCTGCAGCACAGCGATGGTGTCCCGGACCTGGTTGGCGGCATCGAGGTCGACGTCGAAGACCAGCAACTCCCGCTCGGCGCCGGCCGCGGCGAGAACCTCTCCGGTGGGGGAGGCCACCAGACTGCCGCCGACACCCGTCGGCCCGACCTTGGCGATTTCCTCGCCCGGATAGGCCTGGTCCACCGCGGCGATGAATCCGGTGGTGTCCAGCGCACGGGCCCGGGCCAGCAGGGTCCACTGCTCCAGCTTGCCGGGCCCGGACCCCCACGAGGCGTGCACGGTGATCAGCTGGGCGCCGCGACGGGCCAGCTCCACGTAGAGCTCCGGGAATCGGATGTCGTAGCAGGTGCTCAGGCCGACGGTCGCCCCGTCGACGGTGATCGTCACCGGCTCGAAACCGGGTGCCACAGTGCGCGATTCGGCGAATCCGAAGGCGTCGTAGAGGTGGATCTTGTGGTAGTGCGCGTCCACCCCGGGACCGGTCGCGATCAGGGTGTTGGTGACCCGCCCGTCCTGGCTCGGGGTGAACATCCCGGCCACCACGACGACCCCGGCCTGCGCGGCGATCTCGCGCACCGCCGTCGCCCACGGCCCGTCGAGATCCTCGGCGACGGGGCCCAGTGGCACCCCGAACCGGCACATGGTGGCCTCGGGGAACAACACCAACCGGGCGCCGTCAGCGGCGGCGCGCCGGGTGTACTCCTCGACCAGCACCAAATTCGACGACGGGTCCGTGCCGGTCGCGATCTGCGCCAGGGCAATTCGCATGCGGTTCAGCTTAGTGGCGCCACGGAAGACCACGGGACTGTGAGCACCCCGTCGCGCAACCGGCGGCGCGGCGCGGCGACCGGGTGGCCCTCGGCACGCAACAACTGCACCATGGCTCGCCAGCGCACCCGAGGCCCGAACACCCCGTGCCCGGCCGCGCTGGCCCAGGCCCGGTCGGCCGCGCCGAGCAGCGCGTGGATGGGCTGCCCTTCGACGTTGTGGTGGATCAGCACCTTGGGCAGCCGTTCGGCCAGATCCGACGGCCGCTCGATGCTGAACGGGTCACACGCCAGGGTCAGGCTCACCGGCCCGTCCGCATCGAGCAGTACCCAGCAGCATCTGCGGCCCAGCTCGTCGCAGGTTCCGTCGACGATCAGCCCACCGGGCGCGAGCCGGCGCGACATCGTCGCCCAGGCCTCGGGCACTGCCTCGACCGGGTACTGCCGCAACACGTTGAACGCCCGCACCAGCACCGGGCGCAGCCCGGCCAACTCGAACCCGCCGAGGGCGAAGTGGACGTCGCTGCCGCCGGCCATCGCGCGTGCGGTGGACACGCGTTCGGGGTGGATCTCCAGTCCGACGACGCGTACGTCGGGGCGCACCGATTGCAGCCGCGCGGCCAATTCGAGCGTGGTCACCGGCAGCGCGCCGTACCCGAGGTCGACCACCAGTGGATCGCCCGCGGCCCGCAATACGCTGCGCACCCGTGGCGAGTGCACCAGCCAGCGGTCGCTGCGGCGCAGCCGGTTGTACCCGGTGGTGCCGCGGGTGACCGCCCCGACAGGTCTAGACGTGCTCGGCGATCCAGTCAGCGGTGAACGCCCCCTCGATGCTGAACACGTCGTTTACGGACTGCAGGACCAGGTCTTCGAGCTTGCCCCCGACCAGGGGCATCGGCACCTTGCACGTGCTGTCGGCCTGCAGCCGGCTGCCCGTGGAGACTCCGGTGAGCACATAGCGGCCATCGAGCCGGCCCGGGGCGTGTGAAACCGACGCGGTGTAGTGGCCGTTGGCGCCGTGGGGGTCGAACGGGCCGAAATACTGCTTGCGGGTGATGGCCAGATCGAGCGGTATCACCGACCGCAGGATCGCGGGCAGCTCCGCGCGCGGCAGAACCTGCCGGAACTCAACCGTGATCCCGCCCTCGTCGGAGCTGAAGGCCGTGATGTCGGATTTTCCTGGTGTGAGGTCGTCGTACCTGTCCATCAGGGCCTGCCAGTACTCGCCGTTCGCGTACACGGCATAGATTGTTTCGGCGGGTACGTCGAACGACATCGTCGACTGCCGGGATCGGCTCATGGCTACCGAAGGTACCGCCGGACTCAGCTGTGATCGGTGATCCACACCGACGTGAACCGTTGCTCGGCGGTCAACAGGTCGACCAGCTGCCCGCCGATGAAACTCTCGATCTTGCCGCCGACCAGCGGCACCCTGACTTCGACCGTGAGGTGCACGGACAGCCGGGACCCACCGCCGGTGGTGGAAAGCGTCGCGGTTCCCGACAGGGACACCGGCGCCCCGGCGACAGAGCCCTGCACCGTGCCGTGGGATGCACCGTCACGGATCGGCTGCCAATGCTCCTCGCGCCGGATGAACAGATCGCCGCGGTGAAACTGCGACACCAGCCCGGGCAGCTGGCTTGCGCGCAGGATCTGCGTGGTGACCGCCTCGATATCGCCGTCGTCGGTCACGTTCAGGGCGTCGAGCCTGGTTTCGTCGGCCCCGGAATCGGCCAGCCGGGCCAGCCAATACCGTTCGTCAGCGAATGCCCGGTGGACCTGTTCGACGCTGCCTTCGTAGTCGGTGGCCATGTCGAATGATCGCGGCATAGCTGGTCAGGCTACCGTTACGGCCCGTGGTCAGTTCGTACGTTGCGGGTGTCGCGATCGCCGAGTCGGTTGCGCTGGCCCCGCTGACCACCCTGCGGGTCGGTCCGGTGGCGCGCAGGGTGCTCACTTGCGCCAGCACCGATCAGCTCATCGATGTTCTGCGCGCGGTGTCCGATCCGATCCTGGTGCTCGCCGGCGGATCCAACGTGGTGCTGGCCGACGACCTGTCCGACACCATGCCGGACCTCACCGTGGTGCGCGTGGCCAACACCGCGATCACGGTTGAGGGTGGTCTGGTGCGCGCCGAGGCGGGCGCCGTGTTCGACGACGTCGTCGTCACCTCGCTGCAGCACGGGCTGGGCGGGCTCGAATGCCTGTCCGGAATACCGGGATCGGCCGGGGCCACCCCGGTGCAGAACGTGGGTGCGTACGGAGCCGAAGTCGCCGACACCATCAGCCGGGTGCGGCTGCTCGACCGGCGCACGGGTGAAGTCCGTTGGGCCGCACCGGAAGAGCTCAAGTTCGGCTACCGGACCAGCGTCCTCAAACACTCCGATGCCGTCATCGTGCTCGAAGTCGAGTTCGCCCTGAATGCGGATGGGGCCCCGGACAGGCGAAGCGCACCGCTGCGTTACCGGGAACTGGCCACCGCGCTGGGTGTCGAACCGGGGGAGCGTGCCGACCCGATGCGTGTTCGCCAGACCGTGCTGCAGTTGCGCGCCGGCAAAGGGATGGTGCTCGACGTGCACGACCACGACACCTGGAGTGTCGGGTCGTTCTTCACCAACCCCGTGGTGTCGCAGGCTGAGTTCGAGCGGGTCCAGGCGATGTTCCGGGCGGGCCGGGCTGCTCCGGAAGCGGAGGCCGGACAGGTGCCTCATTACCCCGCGCCGGACGGGGTCAAGCTCGCGGCGGGCTGGCTCGTCGAGCACGCCGGGTTCGGCAAGGGGTACCCCGGTGACGGTGCTCCCGCGCGGCTTTCCACCAAGCATGCGCTGGCTCTGACCAATCGTGGCGAGGCGAACACTTCCGATGTGATTGCCCTGGCCAGAGTGGTGCAGGCGGGTGTTTTGGACCGCTTCGGGATCCTGTTGCACCCAGAACCGATTCTGATTGGGTGCGATCTATCAGTACCCTAGATCCACGTGAGCCCTGCCGGTGATATAGAGGCCGATGCGCCGTTGTTCAATCGGCGGCGTGCCCTGACGGTGTTGACCGTCGGAATGGGAGCCGGACTGCTGGCTGCCTGCTCGAGAGGATCGTCCGTCTCCGCGCCTGAGGCTGAGGGGACCCCGGGGCCGACGGTGACCTACGAGCCTGCCGCCGACTCCGAGGATGTGCTGCCGACGGCGCCGGTCGGCGTGAAGGTCGACAACGGCGTGTTCCAGCGTGTCAGCCTGACCAATGCCAACGGCAAGGTCGTCGCCGGCAAATTCAACAGCGACCGCACCGCGTTCACTGCCACCGAACCCCTCGGCTACGAATCCACCTACACGTGGGCGGGTTCCGTGGTGGGGCAGGACGGCAAGGCCGAATCGGTGCAGGGCAAGTTCTCCACCGTCGCCCCGCAGAAACAGGTCAACGGTCAGTTCCAGCTCGCCGACGGCCAGGTTGTCGGCGTGGCCGCGCCGATCATCCTGCAATTCGACGCCGCGATCGACGACAAGTACCGGGCGACCGTCGAAAAAGTTCTTCGGGTCACCACTACGCCGCCCGTAGAGGGCAGCTGGGCGTGGCTGCCCGACGAGGCCGGCGGCTCGCGCGTGCACTGGCGCACCCGGGAGTACTACCCGGCGGGAACCAAGGTCAGCGTCAAGGCGCCGCTGTACGGCGTCAGCTTCGGAGACGGCGCCTATGGTGCGACCGACTCGACGCTCGACTTCGAGATCGGACGCCGCCAGGTGGTCAAAGCCGAGGCATCCAGCCACCGCATCCAGGTGCTCGACGGATCCGGCGCGGTGATCATGGACTTCGCCTGCAGCTACGGCGAGGGTGACCTGGACCGCAACGTCACGCGCAGCGGCGTCCACGTGGTCACCGAGAAGTACGAGGACTTCTGGATGACCAACCCCGCCGCCGGGTACAGCAATGTGCACGAACGTTTCGCGGTGCGGATCTCCAACAACGGCGAGTTCATCCACTGCAACCCGAACAGTATCGGTTCGCAGGGCAACACCAACGTGACCAACGGCTGCATCAACCTGAACCTGGAGAACTCTCAGCAGTACTTCAACAGCGCGATATACGGCGACCCGGTCGAGGTGACCGGTACCCGGATTGAACTGTCCTACGCCGACGGTGACCTCTGGGACTGGGCGGTGGACTGGAATGAGTGGAAGGCCATGTCCGCCCTGTCCTCGCAGGATTCGCCGGCGAATCTGCCTGCCACGGCCCCGGCGACGCCGACGGACGCTCCGACACTGTCCGGCACGCCCACGACCACGACCCCGCCGAAGCCCACGCCGGGCGGCTGATCCTTCGCGGTTCTCACCTGCGGTTGAACCTTCCGTGCGGGGCCTGGTCACGCGGACGGATCACGATCTGATCGAGGTTGACGTGTGACGGCCGTGACGCGACGAACCCGATCACCTCGGCGACATCCTCGGCGACCAGTGGGGTGATACCCCGGTACACGTTGTCGGCGCGTTCCTGATCGCCGTCGAAGCGCACCAGCGAGAACTCCGTCTCCACCGCGCCCGGGGCAATCTCGGTGAGCCGCACCGGGTTTCCGAGAAGTTCGCCGCGCAGCGTGCGGTGCAGGGCGCCCTGGGCGTGTTTGGCCGCGCTATACCCCGAGCCGCCGTCATAGGTCTCGAACGCCGCGATCGAGGTGACGGTGACGATCAGGCCGTCGCCGGAGGCGATGAGTTTGGGCAGCAGCGCCCGGGACACCCGCAGGGTGCCCAGCACGTTGGTTTCCCACATCCACTGCCAATGCTCCAGGTCAGCGTCCAGGACGGATTCCAGCCCCCTGGCCCCGCCGGCGTTGTTCACCAGCACATCCACCCGGTCCAGCTGGGCCGCCAAGGCGTCGACCGCGTCCTGGTCGGTGACATCCGCCACAATCGCCGTGCCACCGATCTCCTCGGCCAGCGCCTGGACTCGATCAGCCCGGCGGGCCGTACAGATCACATGAAAGCCCAGGGTGGCAAGGGATCTGGCTGTCGCGGCACCGATTCCGGCGCTGGCGCCGGTAACCACTGCCACTCGTTGGCCTGACTGTGGTGTCGTCATCTGACCAACATTAGATGGCGTGCTAAGTTCTTCGTGTGTCCCGGAATCTCCAGTCCCGCTTCGCGCGGCGTGCGTGTTGTTGTTGCGCACCCCGCCGCGCCTGACTGAACCCGGACACCGTTTCCCTGTCCTGCTGAGTCGCCAGGTGTGGTCCCACCCCACCAGCCGACATCCAGTAGAGGACCATTTACGTGACCACCGCCATTGCCGCCCCCCTTCGGAAGCGCACCAGTAGCTCCTCAGCTTCGACCAGCACTTCCGCGCGGCCTGCCCGGCCGCTGTCCGCCGCGTCGCGCTATCCACAGTCGCGGCTCCTGCACATCGTCGCCCCGTCGCTGAAGGTGCCCGACGCCGCCGCGGCATCGGTCTTCAGCGCCGTCCGCACCCGCGGCCCCATCGCCCGGGACGCCGTCGCACAGCTCACGCAGTTGAGCATCGCGACCGTCAACCGTCAGGTCACCGCACTACTCGACGCCGGAATCCTGCGTGAGCGTGCCGATCTCGCGGTCTCCGGGGCTATCGGACGGCCCCGCGTGCCCGTCGAGGTCAACCACGAGCCCTACCTCACGCTCGGCATCCACATCGGTGCGCGCACCACCAGCATCGTGGCCACCGACCTGTTCGGTCGCACGCTCGACGTGGTCGAGACACCCACCCCGTCGGGACCCCAGGCTGCGGCGTTGGCCACCTTGGCCTCCAGCGCCCGCCGGTACCTGAGCCGTTGGCACCGTCGCCGCCCGCTGTGGGTCGGTGTGGCCGCCGGTGGCGTCGTCGACAGTGCCACCGGGTATCTCGATCACCCGCGGCTGGGCTGGGCCGATGCCCCGGTGGGCCCGGTGCTCGCCGAAGCGCTGGCGCTGCCGGTGTCGGTCGCCTCGCACGTGGATGCGATGGCCGGTGCCGAACTGCTGCTGGGGGGACGCCGTTCCGCCCCGGAGACTGCCGGCACTCCGGCACGGACCAGCCTCTACGTCTACGCCCGCGAGACCGTCGGCTACGCGCTGTCGATCGACGGGCGCGTGCACTCCCCGGCCAGCGGGCCCGGCACCATCGCCGGCCTGCCTGCGCAATCCGAATTGCTCGGTGGCTCAGGGCAATTGGAATCCACAGTGAGTGACGAAGCGGTGCTCAACGCAGCCCGCAAGCTGCGGATCGTCCCGGCCGACGGCCCGTCCTCGACGCTGTCGACGGTGCTGCGCGCAGCGCGTCAGGGGAACGGCAAGGCGGTCGAGTTGCTGGCGGACCGCGCCCGGGTGCTCGGCGAGGCCGTGGCGTTGCTGCGGGATCTGCTCAACCCCGACGATCTGGTGCTCGGTGGTCAGGCCTTCACCGAATACCCCGAAGGCCTGCCCGTCGTGGAGGACGCCGTCACGCGCCGTTCGGTGCTGGGGCCCCGCGATATCCGGCTGACGGCCTTCGGCAACCGGGTTCAGGAGGCCAGTGCCGGCATCGTTTCGCTGGGCGGCCTGTATGCGGATCCGATCGGTGCCATGCGGCGCGCTCAAACCCGTCGATCGGCGGCGGTGTAGACATGTCTTTGTGCGTCTAGCCACAGACCTCGAGATTCCCCGCCGCGTTGCGGTGATTTCCGTACACACGTCGCCGCTGGCGCAGCCGGGTACCGGTGACGCCGGCGGGATGAATGTCTACGTGCTGCAGACCGCGTTGCAGCTGGCCCGTCGCGGTGTCGAGGTGGAGGTTTTCACCAGGGCCACGTCGTCCTCGGACGCCCCGGTGGTGCCGGTGGCGCCCGGGGTGTTGGTGCGCAACGTGGTGGCCGGGCCGTTCGAGGGCCTGGACAAGTACGACCTGCCGACCCAGCTGTGCGCGTTCACCGCGGGGGTGTTGCGGGCCGAGGCGACGCACGAGCCCGGCTATTACGATGTCGTCCACTCGCACTACTGGCTGTCCGGTCAGGTCGGCTGGCTGGCCCGGGACCGCTGGGCGGTGCCGCTCGTTCACACCGCGCACACTCTGGCCGCGGTGAAGAACGCCGCACTGGCCGCAGGTGATTCGCCCGAGCCGCCGCTGCGCGCGGTGGGGGAGCAGCAGGTGGTCGACGAGGCTGATCGTCTCATCGTGAACACCGAACATGAAGCACAGCAACTGGTTTCGCTTCACCAAGCCGATCCGGAACGTATCGATGTGGTGCATCCCGGGGTGGATCTGGATGCCTTCACCCCGGGGGATCGCGACGCGGCGCGCGCAGTGCTCGGCATTGCGCCGCACGAGCAGGTGGTCGCGTTCGTGGGCCGGATCCAGCCGCTCAAGGCGCCCGACGTGCTGTTGCGTGCCGCCGCCAAACTGCCCGGGGTCCGGGTGCTGGTCGCCGGTGGGCCGTCGGGCAGTGGCTTGGCCGAGCCCGACACCCTGGTTCGCCTGGCCGACGATCTGGGTATCACCGACCGTGTGACGTTCCTGCCCCCGCAGTCCCGCGAACAGTTGGTCAACGTGTACCGCGCCGCCGATCTGGTCGCGGTGCCCAGCTACTCCGAATCGTTCGGCCTGGTCGCGATCGAGGCCCAGGCGTGCGGGACACCGGTGGTGGCGGCCGCGGTCGGTGGTCTGCCGGTCGCGGTGGCCGACGGTGTCAGCGGGGCACTGGTCGACGGGCACGACGTCGACGACTGGGCGGCTGCGATCGATGACGTACTGAAGCGCGATCCGGGTCCGTTGCGCCTGGCCGCCGCGGCCCACGCCGCGCAGTTCTCCTGGGCGCACACCGTCGATGCCCTGCTGAACAGTTACGCCCATGCGATGAGCGACTACCGGTCCCGGCACCGCAGGCCGTCTGTCCGCCGTCCGGGACGCCGGTTCGCGTTGCGACGCGGGGTGCGGACGTGAGCGTCGAACAGCTGATCGCCGATACCCTCGACGAGCACGAGCTGGTCTACCACCGGCACGAGGGCGCCCACGGCGGCTTGCCCGGCATCGTCGTCGAACTGCCCGGCGAGCGGCGCCTGGTGACCAACACCATCCTGAGCATCGGCGAGCACTCGGTGCGGGTAGAGGCATTCGTCTGCCGCAAGCCCGACGAGAACTTCGAAGGCGTCTACCGGTTCCTGCTCAAACGCAACCGGAGGCTCTACGGCGTCGCCTACACCCTCGACAACGTCGGCGACATCTACCTCGTCGGCCGGATGGCGCTGGAAGCGGTCACCGCCGAGGAGATCGACCGGGTGCTCGGACAGGTGCTCGAAGCCGTCGACTCCGACTTCAACACCTTGCTGGAACTGGGTTTCCGCTCGTCCATCCAGAAAGAGTGGGAGTGGCGCGTCTCCCGCGGTGAGTCGCTCAAGAACCTGAAGGCCTTCGAACATCTGATAGATGAGCGTCTGATCGACGACTGAGCGCTCGTGAGAAGATCACACGCATGCCGACGCTGATCCTGCTCCGCCACGGTGAGAGCGACTGGAACCAGAAGAACCTGTTCACCGGATGGGTCGACGTCGACCTCACCGAGAAGGGCCGCACCGAGGCGGTCCGCGGCGGCAAACTGCTGGTCGAGAACGACGTGCTGCCCGACGTGGTCTACACGTCGCTGCTGCGCCGCGCGATCACCACCGCGAACCTCGCCCTGGATGCCGCCGACCGGCACTGGATCCCGGTGCATCGCGACTGGCGGCTCAACGAGCGGCACTACGGCGCGCTGCAGGGCCTGGACAAGGCCGCGACCAAGGACAAGTACGGCGAAGAGCAGTTCATGGCGTGGCGGCGTAGCTACGACACCCCGCCCCCGCCGATCGAGAAGGGCAGCGAGTTCAGCCAGGACGCCGACCCGCGCTACGCCGACATCGGCGGCGGCCCGCTGACCGAATGCCTCAAGGACGTCGTGACCCGGTTCGTGCCGTACTACGAGGCGACCATCGTGCCCGACCTCAAGGCCGGCAAGACCGTCCTGATCGCCGCCCACGGAAACTCGCTGCGTGCGCTGGTCAAGTACCTCGACGGGATATCCGACGAGGAGGTCGTCGGCCTGAACATCCCGACCGGCATCCCGCTGCGCTATGACCTCGACGAGAACCTCAAGCCCCTGGTCGCAGGCGGTGAATACCTCGACCCCGAGGCCGCCGCTGCCGGGGCCGCCGCGGTCGCCGCGCAGGGCGCCAAGAAATAGTTCGCTGGACACTCGGGCTTGCGGGCAAACAGCAGGTTACCGAGGGTTAACGACAGCCGAACTCCTGTATTTGTCGGTGTGACTTGTCCCGTTTTGGCCGCACGCTGCTGGGATGACGTTCACCGTGTGCGTACGATTTTCGCGTGAGCTTGGTGTCGGCGTTACTGCTGACGGCGGTCGTGTCGTTGCTCGCGCTGATCGTCGGTGCGGGGGTGGCCGCCGTGGTCGCCCCCCGCATCGTGGCCAAGCGGCAGCGGCGGGAGGCTGATCAGGCCGGCCTGACGGTGTCGCAGATGCTGCAGCACATCGTGTCCGCAGCGCCCAACGGCATCGTCGTGGTCGACACGTTCAACGACGTCGTCTACGCCAACGACCGCGCCACCGAGCTCGGTGTCGTGCGTGATCGTCTGCTCGACGACCGGGCCTGGCGCGCAGCCGAGCAGGTGTTCGCCACCGGCCAGCCCATCGACGTCGATCTGTCGCCGCGCAAGCTCCCTCACCCCGGTCGGTCGGGGATCTCGGTGCGCGGTTGGGTGCGGCCGCTGTCCGCTGAAGACGGCAGTTTCGCAGTCGTCTACGCCGACGACCAATCCGAGCACGCCCGGATGGAAGCCACGCGGCGTGACTTTGTCGCCAACGTCAGCCACGAGCTCAAGACCCCGGTGGGTGCCATGCGGGTGCTCGCCGAGGCGCTGCAGGCCTCCGCCGATGATCCGGACATGGTGCGTCGCTTCTCCGACAAGATGGTGGCCGAATCGCTGCGGCTGGCCGACATGGTCGGCGAGCTGATCGAACTGTCCCGGCTGCAGGGCGCCGAGCGGTTGCCCGATCTGGGGGTCGTCGACGTCGACACCGTGGTGGCCGAGGCGCTGTCGCGGCACAAGGTGGCCGCCGACAAGGCCGACATCTCGATCACCACCGATGCCCCGACCGGCTTCCGGGTGCTGGGCGACCAGACCCTGCTCGTGACTGCCATCGCCAATCTGGTGTCCAATGCAATTGCGTACTCGCCCAACGGATCCGGCATATCTGTCAGCCGGCGCCGGCGGGGCGGCAGTGTCGAGATCGCGGTCACCGACCGCGGTATCGGAATCGCCAAGGCCGATCAGGAACGGGTCTTCGAGAGGTTCTTCCGGGTCGACAAGGCCCGTTCGCGCGCCACCGGCGGCACCGGGCTGGGCCTGGCGATCGTCAAACATGTGGCCGCCAACCACAACGGAACCATCCGGCTGTGGAGTCAGCCGGGCACCGGGTCGACATTCACTCTGTCGATTCCGGCCTATCCCGAAACCGATGAGTCCACAGGTGACTCAGACGACCGAGAGGATTAGCGAGACTTATGACCAGCGTGTTGATCGTTGAAGACGAGGAGTCGCTGGCCGATCCCCTGGCATTCCTGCTGCGCAAGGAAGGCTTCGAGGCCACCGTCGTGGCCGATGGTCCCTCTGCACTGGCCGAGTTCGAGCGCTCCGGCGCCGATATCGTCCTGCTGGACCTGATGCTGCCCGGGATGAGCGGTACCGATGTCTGTAAGCAACTGCGTGCCCGATCCAGCGTGCCGGTGATCATGGTCACCGCGCGTGACAGTGAGATCGACAAGGTTGTCGGTCTCGAGTTGGGTGCCGATGACTATGTCACCAAGCCGTATTCGGCCCGCGAGCTGATCGCGCGGATCCGGGCGGTGCTGCGCCGCGGCACCGACACCGACGACGGCGCGATCGGCGACGGCGTGCTGGAAGCCGGCCCGGTGCGGATGGATGTCGAACGGCATGTCGTCAGCGTCAGCGGGGAACAGATCACGTTGCCGCTCAAGGAGTTCGACCTCCTGGAGTACCTGATGCGCAACAGCGGCCGGGTGCTCACCCGCGGCCAGCTCATCGACCGGGTGTGGGGCGCCGACTACGTGGGTGACACCAAAACCCTTGACGTGCATGTCAAACGGCTGCGCTCCAAGATCGAGTCCGACCCGGCCAACCCCGTGCACCTGGTCACCGTGCGTGGCCTCGGTTACAAGCTGGAGGGCTGAGCCGCCGAGCTACTCGGCGGCGCGGGTCGCCGGGTGCACGGCGACCAAGCCCAGCGCGCTGCGCCGCCGGCACATCGCGGCCAACTCGGCGTAGGCCTTCTCGCCGAGCACCGCGGTGAGTTCGGGGCCGTAGGACTCGAACACCGGGCGGGCGCCGACATGGGCCGCGGGATCACCGGTGCAGTACCAGTGCAGGTCTGCACCACCCTCGCCCCAGCCGCGCCGGTCGTATTCGGTGATGACGGTGCGCAGGATCTGGGTGTCGTCGGGCCGGGTGATCCATTCCTGGCTGCGCCGGATTGGCAACTGCCAGCACACGTCGGGCTTCATGGTCAGCGGCTCGACCCCGAGCTTGAGCGCCTTGCTGTGCAGCGCGCACCCGATTCCGCCGGGAAAACCGGGCCGGTTCAGGAAGATGCACGCCCCCTTGTACTTTCGGGTGCGCTGGTTGGGCTTGCCGTCGTACTCGTCGTCTTCCAGGTAGCCCTTGCGGCCCAGGCCCTTTTCCCGGAACTCCCAGTCGTCGTCGGTCAGCTGTTTGACCGCGTCATCGAGCCGGGCCCGATCGTCGTCATCAGAAAGGAACGCGCCATGCGAGCAGCAGCCGTCGTCTGGGCGGCCCTCGACGGTGCCCTTGCAGGCCGGTGTGCCGAAGACACACGTCCAGCGGGACAACAACCACGTCATATCGGCCGCGATCAGATGGGTCGCGTCCTCCGGGTCATAGAACTCCACCCATTCGCGGGCAAAGTCGAGTTCGACTTCGCCGGGATGCACATCTGTCACGGCGCAAACGGTACTCGCATATGGCGGAACGCATTTCCCAACCGCGGTACGACGCGCGGTGGCCCATCCCACAGCCCGGTCCCGCCCATCTGGAAGGTTGCGGGAGGTCCGCCCACGAAGCGCTGGTCGGCTGCGGTTAGGTTGGTCCAGTGCGGCTAGGCGTGCTCGATGTCGGTAGTAACACGGTTCATCTCCTCGTGGTGGATGCGCGCCGTGGCGGACATCCGACCCCGATGAGCTCCACCAAGGCGGCACTGCGGCTCGCCGAGGCCATCGACAGCTCCGGCAAACTGACCCGCAAGGGTGCCGACAGCCTGGTGGCCACGGTGGACGAGTTCGCCAAGATCGCCACCAGCTCGGGCTGTGCCGAATTGATGGCGTTTGCCACCTCGGCGGTGCGCGATGCCACCAACTCCGAGGAGGTCCTGGCCCGGGTGCGGGCCGAGACTGGGGTTTCCCTCGGCGTGCTCAGCGGCGTCGACGAATCCCGCCTGACGTTCCTGGCGGTGCGCCGCTGGTACGGCTGGAGCGCGGGCCGCATCATCAACATCGACATCGGCGGTGGCTCGCTGGAACTGTCCACCGGGGTCGACGAGGAGCCCGAGGTGGCGCTCTCGCTGCCCCTGGGGGCGGGCCGGCTGACCAGGGAGTGGTTGGCCGAAGACCCGCCTGGGCGGCGCCGAGTCGCGATGCTGCGGGACTGGCTGGCCACCGAGCTCGCCGACGCCGGTACCACCATGCGCCGGGCCGGTAACCCGGACCTCGCGGTGGCGACGTCGAAGACCTTCCGGTCGCTGGCCCGACTCACCGGGGCGGCCCCCTCGGGTGCAGGCCCACGGGTCAAGCGGACCCTCACCGCTGCTGGATTAAGACAGCTCATAGCTTTCATCTCTAGGATGACAGCGGCTGACCGTGCCGAACTGGAAGGGGTGAGTGCCGAGAGGGCACCACAGATCGTGGCCGGTGCTTTGGTAGCTGAGGCTAGTATGCGAGCACTGGAGATCGATTCCGTCGACATTTGCCCCTGGGCGTTGCGAGAGGGGTTGATTCTGCGGAAACTCGACAGCGAGGCCGACGGCACAGCCTTGGTAGAGACGTACGCGCGGGACGCCGGACGTTAAGGAAAAGCTAGCCCCAAAGGCAACATAGGTATGACAGGACCAGAGAACAGCCCATCCGGCACCCGACCGATCTCGGTCGCGGAGTTGCTGGCAAAGAACGGGACGATCGGGGCACCCCCGGTCGGCGGGCGCCGTCGGCGTCGGCGCGGTAACAGCGACGCGGTGACCGTCGCTGAACTCACCGGCGAGATCCCCGTCATCACCGATGACATGGAGCCGGAACTCCTCGATGAGCCGGTTCCCGCGCCTGACCCACTGGTCGACACCGCCGTCGTCGCGCCCATCCTGGACGAACCCCGCGAACGCTCCGAACCCCGCGAACGCTCCGAACCCCGCGACGAGCCGCGGGTCCGCAGCGGCGGCGCCCGACCGCCTCGCGTCAAGCCGCCCATGAGGCCGGCCGAACCCGACGAGGTGCGCACCGAGGCCGAGGACGACTACGACGCGCACCTGGCCGCCCGCGACGTCGACCACGAGCCGGTTGAATTCCGGCCACGTCCGCGCCGCGGGCAGTCGAAGCCGCCGGCGCGTGACTACAGGCCGTCGGGCACGGGTGCCGAGCGAATGAGCCCGGACCCCCTCTACGACCTTGACGCGGACGCCGCGGACGGGCCTTCCGACGCGCTGGTAGAGCCCGACGTCCACGACCTTCATGGCGTGGACTCCGTCGACGACACCGTTTACGACGACTACGCGGGCGACGACTACAACGACGACTACAACGGCGAATACGGGGATCGTTCGTACTCGTCACTCGGGCCGTTGTTCGGCGGAGGGTCCGTGGCCGACGAGCAGGCCCGCCGTTCCCGTGGTCGTGACGGCATCGATCTCGAACCCGACGAGGACCTGTCCGACGGCACGGGCGACTTCGACGAGCACGACGAATTCGACGAGGAGCAGCCGCCGGCCTCCCCGCTGGTTCGCGGGATGTGGATCGTCGGTCAGTGCGTGATCGCGGTGGCCTTCGGTGCCGGTCTGTTCGTCGCCTTCGATCAGCTCTGGAAGTGGAACACCATCGTCGCGCTGGTGCTCGGGGTGCTGGTCATCCTCGGCCTGGCCGGTGGCGTGCGGGTGGTTCGCAAGACCGAGGACATCGGCAGCACGCTGACCGCGGTGGCAGTCGGGGCGCTGGTGACCTTCGGACCCTTGGCTCTGCTGCAGGCAAGTTAGTACACCAGTACACAATTAGGTCGTGCGCCCAGCCATCAAGATCGGTCTGTCCACCGCCTCGGTCTATCCGCTGAGGACGGAGGCTGCGTTCGAGTACGCCGCCCGCCTCGGTTATGACGGCGTCGAGCTGATGGTGTGGGCGGAGTCGGTCAGCCAAGATATCGACGCCATCGCCAAGATGTCGGCGCACTACGGCGTGCCGGTGTTGTCGGTCCACGCGCCGTGTCTGCTGATCTCGCAGCGGGTGTGGGGCGCCAACCCGATCCCGAAGCTGGAACGCAGCGTCCGTGCCGCCGAGGAGTTGGGCGCGCAGACCGTTGTCGTGCACCCGCCGTTCCGCTGGCAGCGTCGCTACGCCGAAGGGTTCAGCGAGCAGGTCGCCCAGCTGGAGGCCGACAGCGAGGTCCTGGTGGCGGTGGAGAACATGTTCCCGTTCCGGGCCGACCGGTTTTTCGGGGCGGGCGGCACGTCGATCGAGCGGATGCGTAAGCGCGGCGGCAGGCCGGGCCCGGGCATCTCCGCTTTCGCGCCGTCCTATGACCCGCTGGACGGTGATCATGCGCACTACACGCTCGATCTGAGCCACACCGCGACGGCAGGCACCGATGCGATGGACATGGCCCGGCGCATGGGCGACGGTCTGGTGCACCTGCATCTGTGCGACGGCAAGGGCGCCTCCACCGACGAGCATCTGGTCCCGGGCCGCGGCACTCAGCCCACCGCCGAGGTGTGCCAGCTGCTGGCGGCGGGCGATTTCTCCGGTCACGTCGTCCTCGAGGTCACCACCTCGGCGGCCAGGACGGCTTCCGAACGCGAGGCGCTGCTGACCGAGTCGTTGCAGTTCGCCCGCACGCACCTGCTGCGCTGAACCTGACCCCGCCCATCCGCCCCCGGCCGCAGAGGACGCACCATGACCGGTTCCACCCTGTTCACCGATGCCATGGCGCTGACGCCCGCCGGTGACGGTGTCTATCACGGCGAGCTCAACGAACACTGGACGATCGGGCCCAAGGTGCACGGCGGCGCCATGCTCGCGCTGTGTGCCAATGCGGCCCGCGCTGAGTTGGGCACGTCGGCGCAGCCGCTGGCGGTCTCGGGAAATTACCTGTGGGCGCCGGATCCCGGTCCGATGCAGGTGGTCACCAGGGTCCGTAAGCGGGGCCGGCGCATCGGTCTGGTGGACGTCGAGCTCCGGCAGGGCGAAGAGCAGAGAACCGCGGTGACGGTGTCGGTCACCCTCGGTGAGCCGGAACATCACGTGCCTCCGCTGCTGTCGTTCAACCCGGTGGTGCCGCTGATGACGCCCGAGCCGCCGCCCGGGCTGGAGCCGATCGGCCCCGGGCATCCGATGGAGCACATCGTGCACCTGGCGCACGGCTGCGACATCCGGCCGGCGCTGCACACCATGGGTCCGCGTACCGATGGCGGGCCGCCGGTGTTCGAGTACTGGGTGCGTCCGAAGGGAGTCGCTCCCGACGTGTTGTTCGCGCTCCTGTGCGGCGATGTGTCGGCTCCGGTGACATTCGCCGTGGAACGCACCGGTTGGGCGCCCACGGTCCAGCTGACGGCCTATCTGCGGGCATTGCCGGCCGACGGCTGGCTGCGGGTGATGTGTACCTCGGTGCAGATCGGCCAGGACTGGTTCGACGAGGATCACATCGTCGTCGACTGCGAGGGCCGGATCATCGTGCAGACGCGGCAGTTGGCAATGGTGCCCGCAGCGCCCTGACGTTCGGACATGGAATGCTGTCGCCCATGTCGAGAATCGCGATAATCGGCGGCGGAAGCATGGGCGAGGCGCTGCTGTCGGGGCTGTTGAGGGCTGGTAGGCAAGTCAAGGACATGGTGGTCGCGGAGAAGTATCCGGACCGGGCCAAGTACTTGTCGGAGAAGTACTCGGTGCTGGTGACCTCGGTCGCCGATGCCGCCGATAACGCCGCCTACGTGGTGATCGCGGTCAAGCCCACTGACGTCGCGAATGTGATCGACGAGATCGCCGACGCGGCAGCGCGTGCCGATTCCGACACCGCCGAGCAGGTGTTCGTCAGCATCGCGGCCGGCGTCAGCACGTCGTACTACGAGAACAAGCTGCCGGCCGGGTCTCCGGTCATCCGCGTCATGCCCAACTCCCCGATCGTGGTCGGCGGCGGGGTGAGCGCTTTGGCAGCGGGCCGGTTCGCGACTGCCGAGCAGCTCAAGCAGGTCTCGTCGATCTTCGATGCGGTCGGCGGCGTGCTCACCGTGAGTGAGTCGCAGCTGGACGCCGTGACCGCGGTGTCCGGGTCGGGGCCGGCGTACTTCTTCCTGATGGTCGAGGCTCTGGTCGACGCGGGCGTGGAATCGGGTCTGTCGCGTGCGGTGGCCACCGATCTGGCGGTCCAGACGATGGCAGGCTCGGCGGCAATGCTGCTGGAACGTCTCGATGAGGTGAACGCGGCCGGAGGCGCCGCGCTGGACACCACACCGGCCCGATTGCGGGCCATGGTCACCTCTCCGGCCGGCACCACCGCCGCTGGGCTGCGGGAACTGGAGCGCGGGGGGTTGCGGGGCGCGGTGTCCAACGCCGTTCTGGCCGCGAAAACGCGCTCTGAGCAGCTCGGAATTACATCTGAGTAATTCGATCAATTCAAACTGATTAGCCCACACCCGTCGCAGTAACCCCACCCGCCACGCTATTCTCCCTTTGTATGCGCGGGTCGGTGCCAGCGGTGGGGAAGCCGCTGGGACTGCCTGTGCCTGATTGATTGGGTTGCGATGACGTCTATGAACGGGCCATCGGCGCGCGATGCTGGCGACGGTCAGCCTCGGGCTCAATTTCTGACGGTCGCCGAAGTGGCGAGCCTGATGAGGGTCTCGAAGATGACGGTGTACCGGTTGGTGCACAACGGTGAACTGCCTGCGGTTCGAGTGGGCCGATCGTTCCGGGTCCACGCCAAGGCAGTCCACGATCTGCTGGAGTCTTCGTACTTCGACGCCGGCTGACAAACCGGGTCGGACAGCGCGGCCGTATGGGCTGAGCGCCCAGAGCAGGCTGGCGTTTTCCGTTTCGGTGGCTGGCCCGGGTAAAGTAACCAGGTCAATCATCAGCGTCAGTAGCGGAGACACCAGGGTTTATGGGCTCAGTCATCAAGAAGCGGCGTAAGCGTATGTCGAAGAAGAAGCACCGCAAGCTGCTTCGCCGTACCCGGGTGCAGCGTAGAAAACTCGGCAAGTAGCCAACTGCTGCGGCCGCTAGGCTGAGCCGATGGATTCTGATGGTCGTTCGGGGGGACGCCCGACGGGAGTCCCCGGATCTGGTTCGGATACTTCCGGTGCGGCACAGTCCGCAGAGGCGTCACCCGCTCCGAAAGTAGTTCTGGTCACGGGTGCGTGCCGGTTTCTCGGTGGTTACCTGATCGCCAGGCTGGTGCAGAACCCGGCGGTCGAGCACGTCATCGCCGTCGATGCGGTGGTGCCGAGCAAGGACCTGATGCGTCGGATGGGACGCGCGGAGTTCGTCCGCGCCGACATCCGCAACCCGTTTATCGCCAAGGTGATCCGAAACGGGAATGTGGACACCGTCGTGCATGCCGCGGCGGCGTCCTACGCGCCGAGGTCCGGAGGCCGGGCCACGTTGAAGGAACTCAACGTGATGGGCGCGATCCAGTTGTTCGCCGCCTGCCAGAAGGCACCGTCGGTCCGTCGGGTCGTGCTCAAGTCCACCTCTGAGGTGTACGGCGCGAGCCCGCGCGATCCGGTGATGTTCAG
Organism: Mycobacterium sp. DL440; assembly: GCF_011745145.1. Classification (NCBI taxonomy): domain Bacteria; kingdom Bacillati; phylum Actinomycetota; class Actinomycetes; order Mycobacteriales; family Mycobacteriaceae; genus Mycobacterium; species Mycobacterium sp. DL440. The sequence continues at coordinate 6,280,204 of NZ_CP050191.1, forward strand.
CGAGGAGAGCAGTGCTCGGCGTCCGCCGGGCGACGGTTTCGCCCGCGACAGCATGGACATGGAGGGCTACGCGCGCGGCCTGGCCCGGCGCCGTCCGGACATCGATCTGACCATCCTGCGGCTGGCCAACATGATCGGGCCCGCGATGGACACCGCACTCTCGCGGTATCTGGCCGGGCCGGTCGTTCCGTCGCTGGTCGGACATGACGCGCGGCTGCAACTGCTGCACGAACAGGACGCCCTCGGCGCCCTCGAGCGTGCGACGATGGCCGGCAAGGCGGGCACGTTCAACATCGGCGCCTCGGGCATCATCATGATGAGCCAGGCGATCCGGCGCTCGGGCCGGGTCCGGCTCCCGGTCCCGCGTGGGGCGTTGTCGGCGATCAATTCACTCAGTCGCGCAACGCGTTACACCGAACTCGACCGCGATCAGATGAACTACCTGAGCTACGGCCGGGTCATGGACACTACGCGAATGCACAGGGATCTGGGCTACAGTCCCAAGTGGACGACCGCCGAGGCATTCGACGACTACGTCCGGGGTCGTGGATTGACACCGATACTCGATCCGCGATGGGTACGCTCAATGGAGAGTCGCGCCGCGGGGGTGGCGCAGCGTTTGGGACATTAGTACTGGCTCTATCCGGGGTGGGAGAAGGTATCGACGTGGCGGGCGAATCAAAAGCGAAAGTCATTCCGCTACACGGGAACTCGAATCGTTCCTCGGCCGCGCGCCGGGCAGCGGCCCGGTCCGACAGCGCCCGCAGGCATCCTTCGGTCCTGGCCGATCCGGGAAGCCGTGCCCCGGCCGAGCAGATCGCCGCGGTGGTGCGTGAGATCGATCAGCGCCGCACCAGCGCCTCGGGTCAGTCGACTGTCGACGAAGGCCCCAGCGAACTCGTCAAGGGCATCGCCGCGGTCTCGGAATTCGTCCGCACCCGGATGGCCGGTGAGTACTCGGTGGACGAGTTCGGGTTCGACCCGCACATCAACAATGCAATCTTTTTGCCTTTGCTGAGAACGTTTTTCCGGTCCTGGTTCCGGGTCGAGGTTTCCGGTATCGAGAACCTGCCCGAGAGTGGGGCCGCGCTTGTGGTGGCCAACCACGCCGGGGTCCTGCCCTTCGACGGGCTGATGACCCAGGTGGCCGTTCACGATCACCACCCCGCGCACCGGGATCTGCGTCTGCTGGCCGCCGATCTGGTGTTCGATCTGCCGATGGTCGGTCAGGCCGCGCGCAAGGCCGGGCACACCGTCGCCTGCACCACCGACGCGCACCGGCTACTGGCCAACGGTGAGCTCACCGCGGTGTTCCCGGAGGGCTTCAAGGGGCTGGGCAAGAACTTCAAAGATCGCTACAAGCTGCAGCGGTTCGGCCGCGGCGGCTTCGTTTCCGCAGCTCTGCGAGCCCAGGCGCCCATCGTGCCGTGCTCGATCGTGGGCTCGGAGGAGATCTACCCGATGATGGCCGACGTGAAGCTGCTGGCCCGGTTGCTCGGTCTGCCGTATTTCCCGGTGACCCCGCTGTTCCCGCTGGCCGGCCCGCTAGGCCTGGTGCCGTTGCCGTCGAAGTGGCACATCCAGTTCGGTGAGCCGATCGAGACGGTCGACTACGACGAGAGCGCCGCCGACGATCCGATGATCACGTTCGAGCTGACCGACCAGGTCCGCGAGACCATCCAGCACACGTTGTACCGGCTGCTGGCTGGTCGCCGAAACATGTTCTTCGGCTGACCTTTTCGGTCCAGTTCTACCGCGAGCAGTCCCCCGCAAGCGGGAGTGGCCCCCAACTTAAGTACCCGGCCGGCGCCGTTTTCGGGTACCTAAGTGTCTGCTCGCGAAAGAACTAACTCTTTTGCCCAGCAACCATCTTGGCGATTGCGGCGTCGCGCGCCGCGGCGATCTGTGTGCTGATCTCGTCGGCCTCGTCGATGGCTGCCTCGCCGAGCATGGTGACGATGCTGGTGGCAACCGGGTTGCCGTCGTCGTCGGTGACCTCGGCCCGGACTTCGGCGATCACGGTGCCGTGTGACTCGATGACCGAGTCCAGGTACGAGTCGAACCACAGCTTGTCGCCGACCAGGATCGGCCGGTGGAAGATCAGCTTCTGGTCGCGGTGCAGCACGCGCTCGAGGTTGATCGGAATGTCGAACTTGTCGAACAGCTCGAGCTGGACGCGTCGGCCGGCCACCGCGAGGAACGTCAACGATGCCACCACCGAGTCGTGGCCGAATTCTTTGGCAGCCTCGGCGTCATAGAGCGCGGGATGGTCGTCCTTGACCGCGGCCGCGAACTCGCGGACCTTCTCCCGGCCGACTTCGAAGTAGTCGGGGTACCGGTAGTGAGTCCCGATGATGTTTGCGGCGATGCTCATATTCCCTGCGCTGTTCGGTATGCGGTGCGCGGTGCGCACAAACGTGCCTGACTGCCAAGCCGCTGGCGCGGCCCGCCGCGGAAGCTTATAACGCGGCCCGTTAGCTCACCGAATGTCGTGGCGGCGTGAGGCGGCAGCGGCCAGCGCGCCGCCGAGCGCACCGAGCGCCAATGCCGACGGCACACCGATGCGCGCGGCCTTGCGTGCGGTGCGGAAGTCGCGGATCTCCCAGCCCCGCTCCCTGGCCACATCGCGCAGCGCGGCGTCGGGGTTGATCGCCACCGCGGTACCGACCAGCGACAGCATCGGTACGTCGTTGAAGCTGTCCGAATAGGCGGTGCACCGGCGCAGGTTCAGGCCTTCGCGGATGGCCAGGGACCGCACCGCGTGGGCCTTTCCGGTGCCGTGCAGGATGTCGCCGACCAGTCGGCCCGTGAACACCCCGTCGACCGACTCGGCGACGGTCCCCAGTGCACCCGTCAGCCCCAGACGTTTGGCGATCGTGGCGGCCAGTTCGTAGGGGGTCGCGGTGACGAGCCACACCTGCTGGCCGGCGTCCAGGTGCATCTGGGCCAGCGCCCGGGTGCCCGGCCAGATCTTGTCGGCGATGATCTGGTCGTAGATCTCCTCGCCGAGTTCGGCGAGCTCGGCGGTGGACCGGCCCTCGATGAACGCCAGGGCCTTCTGCTTGCCCTCGGCGACGTCGTCGCTGTTCTCCTTGCCGGTGAACTGGAACTTGGCCTGGGCATATGCGATGCCCAGGATGTCGCGGTAGGTGAAGTACTTGCGGGCGGCCAGGCCGCGGGCGAAGTGCACCAATGACGAGCCGTGCACCAGGGTGTTGTCGACGTCGAAGAACGCCGCGGCCGTCAGGTCGGGTGGCGGCGCCGGCGTCGCCGCGGAATCGGTGTCGGGCTCGAGCTCGGTCACAGCGAGTTCGGCGCTGGCCTCGGCGGCAAGCTCCTGTTCGAGCGCATCGGCACTACCGGGTTCGGGCACGAATTCACCCTAAGTCACCGCGCCGGGATACTGGTGTTGTGGAGGGTGAGCAGGCGGGTACCGGCGGTCGAGCCACTGTGACGTTGCTGACGCGAGCGGGCTGCAGCATGTGTGAGCGGGCCGCCCAGCAGTTGGCCGCGTTGCGCGAAGAACTGGCCTTCGACCTGGTGAACACCGACGTCGATGCCGCAGCTGCGGCCGGGGACGCGACCCTGCGGGCCCGGTTCGGTGACCTGTTGCCGGTGGTTTTGCTGAACGGGACCGAGCACAGCTATTGGGAAGTCGACGAGCAGGCGCTTCGGGCCGATGTGCCCACCAGATGAAATTTGGTGGGCGGGCCGGAAACGATTACCTTGGTGACGTGGTGATGAAGCCGTGAGTGTGCTGCTGTTCGGGGTTTCGCACCGCAGCGCGCCGGTGTCTGTTCTCGAGCAGTTGAGCACCGACGAGTCGGATCAGGCCAAGATCATCGACGAGATCCTTCGATCCTCGTTGGTCACCGAGGCCATGGTTCTGTCCACGTGCAACCGCGTTGAGATATACGCCGTGGTCGAGGCCTTCCACGGCGGGCTGTCGATCATCGGGCAGGTGCTCTCCGAGCACTCCGGCATGTCGCTGAACGATCTCACCAAATACGCCTATGTGCGCTACGCCGAGGCCGCCGTCGAGCACCTTTTCGCGGTGACCAGCGGCCTGGATTCGGCCGTCATCGGTGAAGCCCAGGTGCTGGGGCAGGTGCGTCGCGCGTATTCGTCGGCCGAGGAGCATCAGACCGTCGGGCGCACCCTGCACGAGCTGGCCCAGCGCGCCCTCAATGTCGGCAAGCGCGTGCACTCCGAGACCGGGATCGACGCCGCCGGCGCATCCGTCGTGTCGGTGGCCCTCGGTATGGCCGAGACCAAACTCAACGGCGGGCTCGCCGGGCGCACCGCAGCCGTGATCGGCGCGGGCTCGATGGGCGCCCTGGCCGGCGCACACCTGGTGCGGGCCGGAATCGAACGGGTCCACGTGGTGAATCGGTCGCTGCCGCGGGCCCAGCGCCTCGCGGCGAACCTCACCGAGCAGGGCGTGCAGGCGCAGGCCATTTCCCTGGATCATCTGTCTGAAGCCCTCGCCGACGTCGACGTCGTGGTCAGCAGCACCGGCGCGGTACGCCCCGTGGTCTCCCTGGCCGACGTGCACCACGCACTGGCGCAGCGCAACGCCGCCGCCGGTGATCGTCAGCTGGTCATCTGTGATCTCGGTATGCCCCGCGACGTGGATCCGGCGGTATCCGGGTTGCCCGGTGTCTGGGTCGTCGACATGGACCGGATTCAGCGGGAGCCGTCGGCGCGGGCCGCGGCCACCGATGCCGATGCGGCCCGCACGATCGTCGCCACCGAGGTTGCCAACTACCTGGCGGGCCAGCGGATGGCCGAGGTCACCCCGACGGTCACGGCGCTGCGGCAACGCGCCGCCGACGTGGTGGAGGCCGAGTTGCTGCGCCTGGACAACCGGCTGCCCGAACTGGAGGCGGCGTACCGCGACGAGGTGGCCAAGACGGTCCGCCGCGTCGTCGACAAACTTTTGCACGCACCCACGGTGCGGGTGAAACAACTCGCCAGCGCGCCTGGCGGGGACAGCTACGCAGAGGCTCTGCGGGAGCTGTTCGAACTCGACCCGCAGGCCGTCGAAGCTGTGGCGGCCAGCGAATTGCCCTTTATGACAACAGATCTCGATAAGTCTGAGTAGAGCTTGGTAGAAACGCGCGATACGGTAATCCGGATCGGCACCCGGGGTAGCCTGCTGGCGACCACGCAGGCCGGCACCATCAGGGACGCTTTACGGGCCGCGGGCCACCCCTGCGAGTTGGTGATCATCTCGACCGAGGGCGACCGCAACCAGGGCCCGATCGCCGAAATCGGCATCGGGGTCTTCACCGCGGCGTTGCGCGAGGCGATCCACGACGGCCGGGTGGACATGGCCGTTCACTCCTACAAAGATTTGCCCACCGCACGTGACCCTCGGTTCGTCATCGCCGCCGTCCCGCGGCGTGAGGACCCCCGTGACGCGCTGGTGGCGCGCGACGGCATGGTGCTCGGCGAGTTGCCGACGGGGTCCGTGATCGGCACTTCGAGCCCGCGGCGGACCGCGCAGCTTAGAGCACTGGGTCTCGGTTTGGAAATCCGCCCCCTACGAGGCAACCTAGATACCAGGTTGAACAGGGTTACGAGCGGCGATCTCGACGCCATCGTGGTTGCCCGTGCGGGTCTGGCCCGCATCGGACGTCTCGATGAAGTCACCGAGTCGCTCGAGCCGGTGCAGATGTTGCCAGCGCCGGCTCAGGGCGCGCTCGCGGTGGAATGCCGCTCCGGCGACACCGAGCTGATTTCGGTGCTGTCGGAGTTGGATGACGCCGACACGCGCGCCGCGGTCACCGCCGAACGGACCCTGCTCGCCGAACTGGAGGCGGGCTGTTCCGCACCGGTGGGCGCGATCGCAGAAGTGGTCGAGTCGATCGATGAGGACGGCAATGTCTTCGAGGAGCTGTCGTTGCGCGGCTGCGTAGCGACGCTGGACGGATCCGACGTGATCCGTGCGTCCGGTATCGGAACTCCCGATCGGGCCGCCGACTTGGGTGTCTCGGTGGCTGCGGAGCTTTTCGAGCTGGGTGCACGCGAGCTGTTGGTAGAGCGCGGGAGTGAAGAATGACCATGCGAGGTCGCAAGGCGAAGCCCGGCCGCATCACCTTTGTGGGCTCAGGCCCGGGAGATCCGGGGCTGCTGACGGCACGGGCGCAAACTGTATTGGCGCACGCCGAGTTGGTGTTCACCGATCCCGACGTCCCTGAAGCCGTACTGGCTCTGATCGGCACCGAGCTGCCACCGGCATCCGGCCCGGCTCCGGCTGAGCCGGGCAAGGCCGGCGCCGCCGGTGATGACGCCGCCGGAACCGCGGACGCCGGGCAAGCCGCCGTCATCGCGGGTGGGCCGGAGATCCGCCCGGCTCTCGGCGATCCCGCCGAGGTGGCCAAGACGCTGGTCGCCGAGGCCCGCCACGGGTACGACGTGGTGCGCCTGGTCGCCGGTGACCCGCTGTCGGTGGACGCCGTCATCACCGAGGTCGGTGCGCTGGCGAGGTCCCACATGAACTTCGAGATCGTTCCCGGGCTGCCCGCCACCAGCGCGGTGCCCACCTACGCGGGCCTGCCGCTGGGGTCGTCGCACACCGTGGCCGATGTCCGCGGTGATGTGGACTGGGCGGCGTTGGCCGCCGCACCTGGGCCGCTGATCCTGCACGCGACCGCGTCGCACCTGCCGGATGCCGCCCGCACCCTGATCGAGTTCGGTCTGTCCGAGAACACTCCTGCGGTGGTGACCGCGAGCGGTACCACCTGCCAGCAGCGTTCGGTGGAGGCCACCCTCGGTGGGCTGACCGACAAGACAGTGCTGGAGAAGCCGGCCGGAAGTGAGCTGGCGGGGCCCCTGGTCGGCCCGCTGGTCGTCACCATCGGCAAGACCGTGGCCAACCGGGCCAAGCTGAACTGGTGGGAGAGCCGCGCCCTGTACGGCTGGACCGTGCTGGTGCCGCGCACCAAGGATCAGGCCGGCGAGATGAGCGACCGGCTCGTGGGCCACGGTGCCCTGCCGATCGAGGTGCCGACCATCGCGGTCGAGCCGCCGCGCAGCCCCGCGCAGATGGAGCGCGCGGTCAAGGGTCTGGTCGACGGTCGTTTCCAGTGGGTGGTGTTCACCTCGACCAACGCCGTGCGCGCGGTCTGGGAGAAGTTCAACGAGTTCGGCCTGGACGCGCGGGCGTTCTCGGGTGTGAAGATCGCCTGTGTCGGGCAGGCCACCGCCGACAAGGTGCGGGCGTTCGGCATCAACCCCGAGCTGGTGCCGTCGGGTGAGCAGTCCTCGCTGGGCCTGCTCGACGAGTTCCCGCCGTTCGACGAGGTTTTCGATCCGGTGAACCGGGTGCTGCTGCCCCGCGCAGACATCGCCACCGAGACGCTGGCCGAGGGCCTGCGTGAGCGCGGCTGGGAGATCGAGGACGTCACCGCCTACCGCACCGTGCGTGCGGCTCCGCCGGCGGCGCAGACCCGCGAGATGATCAAGACCGGCGGCTTCGACGCGGTCTGCTTCACCTCGAGCTCGACGGTGCGAAACCTGGTCGGTATCGCCGGCAAGCCGCACGCCCGGACCATCGTGGCCTGCATCGGGCCGAAAACTGCTGAAACCGCAGCGGAATTCGGCCTGCGGGTGGATGTGCAGCCCGAGTCGGCCGCGGTGGGACCGCTGGTCGACGCGCTCGCCGAGCACGCCGCCCGCCTGCGCGCCGAAGGGGCACTACCCCCGCCGCGCAAGAAGAGCCGCCGCAGGTAAGTTTCGCCGAAACGGCATTCCGGCAGGCCTGCACTCGAAGTTCTTCTGCTGGAATGCGGTTTCGCCGAGAAGGACGAGGGCAGAAGGAGTCGTAGCTGTGTCCTTTCCGAGGCATCGTCCCCGTCGCCTGCGGTCCACCCCGGCGATGCGTCGCCTGGTCGCCCAAACCTCTTTGGAGCCGCGGCATCTGGTGCTGCCGATGTTCGTCGCCGACGGTCTGTCGGAACCGCGACCGATCTCCTCGATGCCCGGCGTGGTGCAACACACCAGGGATTCGTTGCGCCGGGCGGCCGCTGACGCGGTGGCGTCCGGTGTCGGCGGGCTGATGCTGTTCGGCGTGCCCCGCGACGAGGACAAGGATCCGACCGGTGCCGTTGGCATCGATCCGGACGGCATCCTCAACGTGGCCCTGCGTGATCTGGCCATGGATCTCGGTGACGCCACGGTGCTGATGGCCGACACCTGCCTCGACGAGTTCACCGATCACGGGCACTGTGGCGTGCTGGACGCCGCGGGCCGGGTCGATAACGACACGACCAACGCGCGCTATGTGGAACTTGCTGTGGCGCAAGCGGAGTCGGGTGCGCACGTGGTGGGGCCCAGCGGCATGATGGACGGTCAGGTGGCCGCCATCCGCGACGGCCTCGATGCGGCCGGACACGCCGACGTCGCCATCCTGGCCTATGCCGCCAAGTTTGCCTCGGCGTTCTACGGCCCGTTCCGGGAAGCGGTGTCGTCCAGCTTGCAGGGCGATCGGCGCACCTATCAACAGGATCCGGGCAATATCCGTGAAGCCGTGCACGAGGTGGAACTCGACATCGACGAGGGTGCCGACATCGTGATGGTGAAGCCCGCGATGAGTTACCTGGATGTGGTGCGCGCCGCTGCCGATATTTCACCGGTACCCGTTGCGGCGTACCAGATTTCGGGCGAGTACTCGATGATCTGCGCCGCTGCGGCCAATGGCTGGATCGACCTGCAGGCCGCCGCCCTGGAGTCCTTGACCGGAATTCGGCGGGCCGGTGCCGACATCGTGCTGACCTATTGGGCGGCCGACGTGGCCGGCTGGCTCGCGTGACCGATCAGGTGACCGAACAGAAACCGAGCCCGACCGGACGCCCCGAGGACGTCGATACCGGGTTCTGGTTGTGGGCGTCCGCACTGGTGCTCATGGTGGTCGGGTATCTGATCGACGCACTCACCGGGTCCGGCAGGGGTGTGCAACAGTCCATGACGGTGGTCTTCTCGGTGATGTTCGTGGTGGTGTTGTCCTCGATCGTGGTGACGTTCCTGTTGCTGATGCGCCAGGGGTATCGCTGGGCTCGCACCCTGTTGACCAGCGGGGGAATTGTCTCCGCGCTCCACTCGATCGGTAGCCTGCTGAGCGGTGAACGGCTGGACGCGGCTGCGGTGGGCTACGCGGTCACCGCAATCGTCGGGTCCGTGCTGATCGCGGGTGGGCTGTACCTGCTGCACCGCAAGGACGCCGACGGTTTCTTCACCCGCTGATTCGCTAGGCTTTGCCGACAATGCCTTCATCGCCAGCGTCGCGCCGCGCGACCATTTCATTCAGCTGTTGGCTGGTCGGCGCCGTGTTGTTGATCGTCGGCGGCCTGATCGCCGCTTCGGTGTCCTGGCCGAGCGCCGAGAGCACCCTGTTCCGCGGCGTGGGTGTGCTCACGGCGCTGGCCGGCGCGGGGATGGCGTACGTGGCCGGCCGCAGTCGTTCCGGTGATGTGCGGCACCGCCGGGCCGCGATCGCGCTGGCCATGGCGATCGTCGTGGTGATCGGGTTGATGGCGGCGTTGCGTCTGGCTCCGGTACATATCCTGACGCTGGTCGCGCTGCTCCCGCTCATCGCGGGTACCGGCCTGAGTGCGCTGCCGCTGCGGAGGGGTGACGATGGAGAGTGAACCGGTGAACAAAGTTGCCGCCGAGGTGCTGTTCTACGAGCAGGGCGCCAGCTGGGCGTGGCTCTTGTTGGGGCCGTTCGCAGGTGTCGGCATGGCGATTCTGCAGATGACCGGCGGATACGGTTACGACCTGTGGGTTCCGATCCTGTTCCTGGTATTGGTTTCGGCGTTCGTGGCTATCCAGATCAAGGCCGCGCGCATCCACACCTCGGTTGAGTTGACCGCCGAAACCCTGCGGCAGGGCGCCGAGATCCTGAAGGTCGACGAGATCGTGCTGATCTATCCCGCGGCGTCGGGATCCGAGTCGCCCAAATGGCAATCCGACCGGGCCCTCGGGGAGCTGTCCGGGGTGCCCCGGGGCCGTACCGGCATCGGGCTGAAACTCACCGGCGGTCGCGGGGCCCAGGCCTGGGCGCGCAAGCACCGGCGGCTGCGGGAACTGCTGACGCCACTGGTCGAGGAGCGCACCCCGTGAAACGCCGGGCAGTCCTCGAGCTGGTGGTGGCCGCCGGTGCCGCCGTGGGCTGTGTGCTGAGCTGGATCGCGGCGGCGACGACGATCGAGGTGGCGCCCGTGTTGGACGGTGAGCCGGTCACCACTGCGGTCAGCTACTCGTCGCCGCTGTTGGTGCTGGCATTGGTGCTGGCGGGTCTGGCGGGCGTGCTGACGGTGTTGGGTGTCGCCCGGTTGCGCCGCTGATCCGTGAGCGACTGGCGGCCAGTCACGCACGGTGAGTCCGGCGCCGGGGTGTTCCGGAACGCCGACGGTGCCAGGTACGCCAAGGTGGTCGGCCCCGCGGCGGTGGCCGATCTGGCCGCGGAACGGGACCGGGTGTCGTGGGCGCACGATCACCGGCTCCCCGTGCCGCGCGTCATCGACTGGGGCACCACCGAGGACGGCGGCGCCGTCCTGATCACCAGTGCCGTCGGCGGCGTCGCGGCCGATCAGCTCGCCGAAGCGGACCTACGGACGGCGTGGCCTTCGGTCGTGCAGGCGGTTCGCGAACTGCACGCCATCTCGATCGGCGACTGCCCCTACCGGCGCGACCTCGACGACATGCTGGCGCGGGCACGCTCGGTCGTCGCCGCGGGTGCGGTCGACCCGGAGTTCCTGCGCGACGAGGATCGGGACGTCCCGCCCGGCGAACTGCTGGCGCGCGTCGAACGTGAGGCCGATCTGCGGCACCGTCAGGAAGCCGCCGATCTCGTGCTGTGCCACGGCGACCTGTGCCTGCCAAACATTCTGATCGATCCCGACCGGCTCACCGTCGAGGGCTTCATCGACCTGGGCCGTCTCGGTCTCGCCGACCGGCACGCCGACCTGGCGTTGATGCTGGCCAACACCGCCGACACGTTCCCCGGATTCGCCGAGGACGCCAGGGCAGGTTTGGCTGCGGGCTATTCGGCGGCGATAGCTGACGACCGGCTGCGGTTCTACCTCGCATTGGATCCGTTGACCTGGGGGTGACGGCCCGAGGCGATGTTCAGGAGTCGAGCCAGGCCAGCTCGTCGGACAAGTGCGCCCGCCAGAAGTCCGCATCGTGGCCGCCGGGGTAGAAGCCGGTGGCCGGGGTCCGGGGTAGTTGGTTGACGAACATTCGGGTCGCGGCGTAGAACCCGTCGCCGGTGCCGCAGTCGATGCGTAGCGGGATCGACCCCAGCGCCGGTAGCAGTCTCAGCGCTGAGTTCTGCTGCCAGTCTTCGAGGCTGTCGAAGGCGTCGGGCGGCGCGCCCCAGTACGTCAGGTACAGCGCCGGGCTGATCGCGCAGACCGCCGCGGTGCGCGCGGCACCCAGTCGGGCACCCAACAGCATGGCGCCGTAGCCACCCATCGACCAGCCCATGAAGGCCACTCGCGAGGTGTCGATGCCCTTGGTGGCCAACATCGGGATCAGTTCGTTGAGCACCATCGCCCCGGAGTCCCCACCAGAGGCTCGACGGCGCCAGAACGAGTTGCCGCCATCGACACTGACCACTGCGAACGGCGGTCGGCCGGCCGCGGTCAGCCGGGCCAGCGCCTCCGGAATGCCCAGGTTCATCACGCCGGCGGCGTCGTTGTCCATCCCGTGCAGGGCGATCACCGGACGCAGTGGACCGTGCTGGCCCGGCGGGCGGGCGATGATCCAATTGGTATCGACGCCGCCGCGGGCCGCCGAGATGAACGACCCCGATTCGCGGGTCGGTAACGGGCTGCCCGCGGGGGCCGTCTGGTTGGGGCCGGGTTGGTTGGAGCCAGGGGACGCGCGGGGCGTCGGCGGATCGAGCAGGCTGCCCAATGCCATCAGTCCCGCGGCACCCGCACCGGTGACACCAAGACGCAGCGCGTCGCGGCGGGTCAGCGAGGTCACCTGCGCATCATTCCAACCATGGGTCTCAGCAGGTGACACGGTCCGGCAACAGCGCGATAACGCCGCCCACCCGGTCGGTGACCCCGATCACAGACCTCTTGGTACAAAGTGCGAAATCTGTAACACTGTGCCCATGACCGAATTGGCCGAGCAGCCACAGCAGACCGATGCCCTGCCCCTTGGGCCGCAATCGCTGGTCTGGAAATACTTCGGCGACAACCGGATGTACCTGATCGGGCCGCGGCCGGCTGTCCTGCAGAACATGTTGGCCGAACTCGGGCAGGGCGTGCTGGACCATTCGACGTTCTTTTCCGACACCGCCGAGCGGCTCAAGCGCACCATCCCGCCGATCTTCCGCACCGTGTACGGGACCGAGGACGACAACGCCGGTATTCAGGTGCGCGACTTCCACCATCATGTCAAGGGCGATATGGCAGGCCCGGATGGAGAAGTGGTCGGGCGCTATCACGCACTGGACCCCGACACCTACTTCTGGGCGCACGCGACGTTCGTCGAGCAGGTCCTCTACTTCGCCGACACCTTCGTCAAACGGCTCAGCGACGCCGAGAAGGAACAGATCTACCTGGAATCCAAGACCTGGTACCGCCGCTACGGGGTCAGTGACCGGCCGATGCCGGCCACCTACGCCGAGTTCGAGCGGTACTGGGACCGGATGATGAACGAGGTGGCTGTCCCGCACAAGTCCGCCCGCTACGGCGTCGGCTATGTCACCAAGGGTTTCCCGTGCCCCAAGGGGGTTCACCCGGCGGTGTGGCGCGTGGTCGCCACGGTCTTCGACCCGGCCGCGGCTTTCCTGACCGCGGGCGGGCTGCCGCCGCGCGCCCGTGACCTGCTCGACCTGCCCTGGAGTGAGCGGCAGGAGCGCAATTACCAGCGGTTTGCGGCGTTCTGGCGCACCCGCCCGGTGAACTGGGTGTGGGATCATCTACCGATGAGTGTGCGCTACAACAAATTTGCGCAAAAGGGCTATGCCCGGGGCTGATTCGTCGCCCGCGACGCGGTCTGATTCGTCGCCCGCGACGGTGGCAATCCTGGATGCCGCCCTCGTCGAATTCGAGCGGCACGGTCTGCGCCGGGTCGCGCTCGACGATGTCGCGCGCCGGGCCGGCGTCAGCCGCACCACGATCTACCGCCGATTCGCCAACCGTGACGAACTGGTGGCCGCCGTGATCGAGCGGGAGAATGTCGCGCTGTTTGCCGACATCGCCAATGAGTTGAAAAGCGCAGGGCCGCAATCGAATTACTATGTCGAGGCGTTCACGCTGTCGATCCTGCGGTTTCGTCGCCATCATGTGCTCAACCAGCTGATCGCCGACGAACCAGCCCTGGTCATGGAGATGCTGCACACCCACTACGGCGCGGCGATCGAGCGGATGGCCGCGGCGCTGAAGGTGATCTTCCCGGCCAGGTTCGCCGACCGGATCGGCGAGCAGGCGGTCAACGACCTGGCCGACACCATCCTGCGCTACGCGGGGATGGTCCTGTTGCTGCCCAGCGTCGAACCCCTCGACACCCCCGAGGACATCCGGGCGTTCGCCACCCGCCATTTCCTGCCCAGCCTGCCGGCATCACTGCGCGCCATCCCGGCCTGATCCGGGCGGGGCGGCCGCAAAGTGTTTGGCAGCTCGCACTTTCGGGCAGCCGATAGGGATGAGCACCGAGAAGCCGCCGCCCGTCAGCGAAGAGAACCGCGAGGAAGCCAAGCGCATCATGCAGTCCTACGATGACTCCCGCCCCACCGTCACCCTGCCCGGCAGCCATGGCACGGTCTCCGGCACGGCCGTCAACGACTGGGTCGACGACGACGGCAACCCGATCTACGGCCAGCCCGACAGCTAGCAGTAACCGCGTACCCGCGCCGTCGCAGGCCGGTCATTGCCTACTGTGGCTGGTGTGACTGCGACCCCGCTCGAACGAATTGCCCCTGTTTTCGTGTCGATGGCCCACGAGATCGTGTGGGCGTCGGTGGCAACCGTCGACGCCGACGGCCAACCCCGCAGTCGGATCCTGCACCCGATCTGGGAGTGGGACGGGACCGATCTGTTCGGCTGGATCGCAACCGTGCCCAGTCCGGTCAAGCGGGCGCACCTGGCGGTGCAGCCGCACGTCTCGGTCAGCTACTGGACCACCAACCACGACACCTGTGCGGCGGACTGCCTGGTGGAGTGGTACACCGACGACGAGACCTGCTCGCAGGTGTGGGGTCGCTTCGCCAACGGCCCGGCGCCAGTGGGCTACGACCCGTATGTGATCCCGCAGTGGAGTGACGGGCCGACGTCGGAACAGTTCGCCGCGTTGCGCCTGACTCCCTACCGGCTGCGGGTGATGCCGGGCACGGTCATGACGGCGGGGTCCGGCGAGGTGCTGACCTGGCGCGCGTGACGTCGGCACTGCTCACGACCGGATGCAGTGGCCACCGCTGCCGCTCGGCCCGGTGGCCGGCATGCCACGGCACGGCGGCCTCGGCGACATCGCGGACGTCCTCGTCGGTGTCGATCACCGCGTAGGCGGCCGAGTGCCCGGATAGTCCGTTGACCAGGCATTCGTAACTGATGCGGTGCGCCAGGTCGCGGGTCCAGCGGATCGCGTCCGGCCTCCGGCTCGAAGGCAGTCGACGTGCGTCGCAGATCAGCAGGACCCGGAGCGCACCCACCGTAAGGGCGGTTGTGGTCGTCAACGCGCACGCCTCGTTCGCGCAGGCGCGTAATCGCCTGGACCGTGCGATGGATTGGCGTCCGCCGAACCGGGTTTGCACCGAATGCCCGTCGAAAATGACGATCACCGATTCGATCGAGTCGATCTCGTCCGCACTCAATCGTGGTGGTGCTGAATCGATTGTGTGCCAACGTGTCCGGAAAGGCATCCGGGCACACGGCGGATGTGCACGTTTGGCCAGGATGTCGGCGCGCCTCAGATACGCGGTGATCGACTCGGAAAGGTCCGTCAGCCAACCGAGCATCAGCACCTGCGGACCGGCGGCTTCTCGCCCCGCCACTGCAATTCCACCCGCCGTTCTCAGCTCTAACTGGAAATTGTCATACTCCGACCGGTCGTACTTTTCGCAACATAATCGACCTCGATCAATGAACTGGCATCTCAAATTGCGTCGAATTGGAGATGATTAATGGGGAGAATTCGATCCGAATGAAATGCCGGCCAGTTCGTGTGGGGCGATTCCATTGATGGTGCGGACGGCGTCAAGCCGCAAAACCTGCACTTCAGCGCGCTAGACGCGCTCGGGACGCTTCCTTTTGGGAATGGTCTCCCCGGACTCGGCGGCCTTGTCGCGTTTTGCTGCCCGACGTTCCTTGATGGTCATTGCCGGTTTCTTGGGCGTGCGACCCTGGGATTTATCAGCCATCGTTGCTCCTTTTGCTCGCAAACAATCACTGAGCCCGACCATACCTCAGAAAAAATTAAAAGCCAGTCGGCGATATTTCGGCCGCCAGGTGCCGTTGAATACGGCCGGCTACGCCGGCCGGTGCCGGACCTTTGGTGTGGCACCGTCATGGCCGAGGTGTAGACCGGGAGCCAGCATCGCCACCCGGTGCCGGTAGTCGCGGTACTGATCACCCAGGTCGTCCACCAGGTCGCGTTCTTCGAGCTGGATCGCCACCAGGATGTAGACGGTGCTGACGGCCGCGAACAGCAGATGGCCCGCGGTCATGGTCGGGGTGGCCCAGAACGCGACGATGAACCCGGCCATGATCGGGTGCCGGATCACCCGGTAGAGCATCACCGTCTGGAACCGAAGCTCGCGATACGGCTGGCCGCGCCAGTTCAGCCACACCTGCCGCAATCCGAACAGATCGAAGTGGTTGATCATGAACGTCGAGGCGAACACCGTGCCCCAGCCGAGCCAGAACAGAGCCCACAGGATCACCCGGCCCGCAGTGGGTTCCACGCTCCACACGATCGCCGGCATGGTGCGCCACTGCCAGTACAAGAGGAGCAGGGCCAGGCTGGACAGCAACACGTACGTGCTGCGTTCGATGACTTGCGGGACGATCCGCGTCCATCGGTCCTTGAACCAGGGCCGGGCCATCACGCTGTGCTGAATGGCGAACACCGACAGCAGCAGCAGGTTGACGAGCACCGCCTCGGCGATGGGTGCGGCAATGCCGGAATCGACCGTGCGTGGCACCACGAAATTGCCGACGAAGCCGATCGCATAGAGGAAGGACACGACGAACAGGAGATAGCTCGCGATGCCATAGCCGATGATGAGTAGGCGCTTCATGGTGACCTCCTGCCACCGATGGGACAGATGCCGCGCCCTGCTGCCGGCCGCAGTAGTGACCTGTTCACGGTAGACCTTATATCCCCAGGTGAACAGGGGTTTACCGGCAGCTTCCGAACCTACTCGACGCCGGTCTGATTACGCGGAGCGCTCCGCCTTGGCGGCCTCGCGGGCCAGCATGCGGTCGCGTTGCTCCTCGAACCTGAGAACCTGCTTCTGGAGGTCCTCCAGGTAGGCGGCCAGCTGTTCGCGGCGCTTCTCGCCGACCGCGCTCACGTCGTTGCGTTCGAAGATCCGCCACTTCTTGACGTTGGGCATCACGACTTCTTCGAGGTGCTGACGCAGATCGTAGATGCCGTGCTTGGCCATGATCACGCTGTTGCGCCGCCAGTTCGGCATTCCGCGACCGGGCATCCGGAAACCTTCGATGATGGCGCATACCGCCTCCATCGCCTGGTCAGGGGCGAGGTCGAAAGCGGCGGAGAACACGTTGCGGTAGAACACCATGTGCAGGTTCTCGTCGGTCGCGACGCGCTGCAGCATCGACTCGGCGAGTGGGTCGTCGCAGATCTTGCCGGTGTTGCGGTGGCTGACGCGGGTCGCGAGTTCCTGCAGCGTGGCGTATGCCGAGATCATCAGCGGGCCGGGCTCGTGGATTTCGCGTTCTTCCTCGTCGGGGTCGTAGCCGTTGCGCATGTGCTCCATGCGCATGCGCTCCAGGGCGACGGGGTCTACTCCGCGGGTGACGACGAGGTAGTCGCGGATGACGATGCCGTGGCGGTTCTCCTCGGCGGTCCACTGGTTGACCCAGTGACCCCAGGCACGGTCGAGTGAGAAGTGATTCGCCGCCCCGCGGTGATAGGACGGCAGGTTGTCCTCGGTGAGCAGATTGGTGATCATCGCGACCTTGGCGACTTCGGACAGGCCCGACTGCTCCGGTGCCCAGTCTTCGCCGCCCAGTGCCGCGAAGTTGCGGCCGAGGTCCCACGGAACGTAGTCGTGCGGATGCCACTCCTTGGCCACCTTCAAATGGTGATTGAGGCCTTCTTCGGCAACCGGCTCAAGCTCCGTGAGGATCTCGTCATCGGTGAAATGTCTCTGCATCAGCGTCCCATCAAGTCGTGACCCGACCGTTGTGTGTCTATGACCGTAGCCCGTGCAACCCGTACAAGCGGTCTTCCACGCTTTGAGCTCGACCCACTCCAGCAACGCAGGAGTACGCTCGTGCCCGGGCAAGTCGCGTTGAACGCCGTCGGTGCGCCCCAGCCTGTGGGGCCTGGTCAAATCTATCCGAATCGGCAGCGGCGTGACGTTGACCAGTCATGCCACGAATTACGGCCGATTGCCTTGAGCGTACGCGACGGTGCAAATCGACCCGGACCACATGGCCGTTTCGCAATACCAGCCGACGGGATCACGCAACGCGTCGACAACTCGGTCCAGCTGTGACTCGGCCTCGGCCCGCTGATCGGTCGCTGTCATGGATTCCTTCTGTTTCCACTCACTTCGCCTTCGACCGGGATGTGCGGGCGGCCTTGCCTGCCAGACTTTTCGCGGCGGCCAGCGGATCCCAATGGTGCGGCTCGTCGACCTGATCGTGTTTGTCTCCGAACACGGCGCCGCCGCGGATCTCCTTGTCGATGTTGCGCCCGAGCGCCGCCCCGGCGGCGTGCATGCCGGACAACATGGCGCCCTCGATGGCGGGCCCCCACGCCATGCTGGACCCGCACAGGTACAGCCCGTCGATCCCGGTCCGCACCCCGGGTCGAAATGGGCCGAACTGGGTGATGGACAGTTCCAGCCCGTACGGGGTCCCGTCGGACGCTCCGGTGTAACGGTTGTGGGTCATCGGTGTGGCTGCCTCGCGCCACACGATGTGACCGTCGACCTCGGGAATGACCTCGATCACCCGGTTGATCATGATGTCGGTCAGCGTTTCCTTGACCCGGAGATAGTCCGGGTTGGAGCCGTAGTCGTCGCCGTATTCCCAGTCCTGCAGACCCCAGAACGACGGGTCCGCGGAGACCAGCGTCATCACCTCCAGCACGGAACACCCCTGGGGCGCGCCGAACGGATTGTCGGGATCTTTGATGGTGGTCACGCTGACGTAGGCGGGCAGCCGCTTGGCCGCCTCGGTGAGCAGCTCGTCGTGCGATCGGCCGTGCGCGTTCTCGGCGAGGTCGCGGAACAGGCTGGTCACGTCCTCGGACGTCGGCACCGAGTAGAAGTTCGTGTTCGGGATCACCTGGCCCAGGTCGATGTCGACCGCGAGGTAGCAGTTGAAGAACGGCTGCGACATCCGCATCCGGTCGAGGCGCCGGCGTGTGAGGCGCCCGAGGTGCTCGCGGCCGACGAGATCGTTGTAGGTCTTCTTGATGTCGGCGTTGGACACCACGATCGGCGCCGAGATCCTTGTGCCGTCAGCCAATTCGACACCGACGGCGGCACCGCTCTCGATGCGTATCCGGCGCACCGCCGAGCGGGTGCGGATCTCGCCGCCGTGCGCGACGACGACCTCGGCCAGCCGCGCGGAGAACACCTGGCCGCCGCCCTTGGGGAACCAGGCGCCGTCGCGCAGGAAGTTGTGCAGCATCACGGCGTGCACTGCCACCGGGGTGCGGTGCGGCGGGCTGGCGTACGTGCCGTACTGCACCGCCAGTGCCGCCTTCAATCGCGAACTCAGCTTGTGTCGGTTGAGCAGCTGGGTCAGGGGACGCAGCGCCCACAACGCAGCGGGCCCCGCCTTCACGGCGAACTTCGCCGTGCCGAACAGCGATGCGGGCGTGGTGCTGCGGTCGATGCTGGTGCCAAGGCGTTCTAGGATGTCGACTACTTTTCGGATCGCCTTCTCCTCATCCGGGAAGGCGTCAATCAGGTTGCGGCGGTAGTTGTCCCAGCCGACCGGGATCTTCAGTTGGAGGTCGGGGAAGACGATGGTGTCGAACCCGTCGCGGTCGAGCTCGGTGAAGTCGATCAACTTGTCGAGGCCGACGCCCCGCAACACCGTAGGGACCTGGCCGTCGGGTCCGCAGTCGCCGATGTAGTGAACGCCAACGTCGAACTCCCACTTGCCGACCCGGCGGAACACGTGGGTGCATCCGCCGATCACGTCGTAGGCCTCCAGCACCAGGGTGCGCTTACCTCCGGCGGCCAGATAGGCGGCGGCGGTCATGCCGCCGATGCCCGATCCGACGACGACGGCGTCGAACTTGTCGACCGTTGAGGAGTTCATGGGCTGTCCTTACCTCGGGCCGATCGCGTCGCATGTCGGACACTCGGCGTCGCGTTCCGAAGACACACCCGCGTGGGTAGTGTCGCCGTGTGGGTTCTCTCGCCGGATCGTTCGCGGCCGACCTTCCCGGTCTGCCGCGGGGTCGCGGGCGTCTTGCCGGCGAGGAGGTCCGTGAGGCCCAACGGGTGCGGCTGCTGCGCGCCGCAGTCTCCGCGATCGCCGAGCACGGGTACGCCGCCACGACAATCGCTGACATTGTGCGTCGTGCCCGGGTTTCTCGCCAGGCCTTCTATCGATTGTTCGACAGTAAGGAGGCCTGCCTCCTCGCTGCGATTGCTGCCGGCCGATCTGCGTTGCTGCCGAAGATCGCGGCGGCGACGATGGCTCCGGGCGCTGACGATCTCGCGTCGCGGGTGCGCGGCGGGGTGCGCGAATACCTGCGGGTGAGCGCCTCGGAACCCGAGTTCACCCGGGCCTGGACTCTCGAACTGCCCCAGGCCGGCCCGGAGGCCCTCGAACAGCGGCACGCCTACTTCTCGATGCTCGCTGCGGCGGTCCGTGAGGCCCACGCCGCCCACCATCGCCACGCCGGAACGGTATTCGCCGCGTTGCCGGCCGAGACGTACCTGGCGCTGGTCGGCGGCTGTCACGAGCTCTTCTACCGC
Organism: Mycobacterium sp. DL440; assembly: GCF_011745145.1. Classification (NCBI taxonomy): domain Bacteria; kingdom Bacillati; phylum Actinomycetota; class Actinomycetes; order Mycobacteriales; family Mycobacteriaceae; genus Mycobacterium; species Mycobacterium sp. DL440. The sequence goes on from NZ_CP050191.1 coordinate 6,300,359, forward strand.
TACGTCAGCGACGGCCGCTGCAGCGAGTTGCCGCAGCTGGAGGAGCCGATGACGGCCTTCCTGCTGTCGGTTCTGCACTAGGCCTCCGGGTTCAGGACGCTCACAAGCATTGACAAGACGGGACTGGTGACTGAGCCTATAAAAGAACAGTCCCGTACTTTAGTCAAGGGTGGAGACCCCACATGTCCGTCGCGGATGCCACGACGACGGTTGCTGAACAGCCGCGCAACCTCGACACCATCCAGCGCCCGCCCGTCCCGTCGACACTGGCGTTCGGGTCGTACTGGCTAGCCCCTGAATTCACCCGCAGGCAGTTGACCAAGCGCGGCGAGCGCATGCTGATCGACATTCCACTGCTGCCGAAGCTGCTCTTCACCTCGTCACCGCAGGACTGCAAGGCGATCTTCACCGAGCGGGACGGTGCGCTCAAACTCGGTGAGGCGCTGCGGCAGATGGCTCCGCACGAGATGCTGTTCGGCGCCGAGATGATCGACTGGTGGAATGGCTCCAACCACGCATTGCTACGCAAGAAGGTAACCCCGGCGTTCAATGGAAATGCGTTGCGCGGCTACGAGGAGGCGATCGTCGACGCGGCCGCGAAGCGAGTGGCCGAGTGGCCGGTGAACGAACCTGTGCGATTCACCGGGTTGATGCGCGAACTCGCCCGCGACGTGATCATGTCAGTGGTGTTCGGCGTCACCGAAACGGACCGCCGCCGCCGTCTCGAGCAAGCATTCATCGATCTCGACCACGCGTTGGCCTCGCCCGGAATGATCGGCAGGTACATGTTGGCGATGGCCCGCGGTGGCAAGTGGCCCAGCTTCGAGAAGCTCGATGCGATCAACGCCACGATCGACGCGATCACCCTCGAGGAAATCGAGTATCGCCGCAACAATCCGTCGGACGACGAACGCAAGGACTGTCTCGAACTCTTTCTGCAGATGCAGCGTGACGACGAAGACGAGCTGATGGACGATCACATGATCGCCGTATTCCAGCGGATGCTGCTCATCGCCGGATACGAGACGACCGCCGTTACCCTGTCGTGGGTCGCGGAGCGGATCGTGCGCCACCCGCAGGTCCTGGAGAAGCTCAACCAAAGTGTTGCCGACGGCGACGACGACTACCTCGACGCGGTGATCACCGAAGTGATGCGGCTGCGACCGGCCCTGCCGGTGACCATGCGGTACGCGGCGAAGGACTTCGTCCTCAACGACGTTCTGGTCCCGGAGGGGACGGTGATCGTGGTCTATATCAACGCGATCCACAAACGGGCCGACCTCTACCCTGAGCCCGAGAAGTTCGACCCCGATCGCTTCCTCGGAGTGCGGTCCGACCCCCATCGCTGGATGCCCTTCGGTGGTGGCGCGCACCGCTGCCTCGGTGCCTCGTTCGCCATGTTCGAATCGCGGGTGTTGCTGCGAACAATATTGCAGCACCGCCGATTTCAACCAGAGGCCACGCCCGACGAGCGCCAGGATCAACACCGCAACATTTTGCTACTCCCGCACAAAGGTGCGACTGTCACCCTGCTGCCCCGATCCGTGTGATCCGATCGGGTTTCAGCGTTCGACGGTGGCCAGGACCCTGTTGTCGGAGTCGACGATGTTGAGCTTGCGCAGTTTTGGCATCGGGATGGATGTCGCGCCTTCGACGATCCCTTTCCCGCTCGGCATTGCCGCCCAGGTGGCGGCCGGCTGCATCTTCCCGGTGTCGTCCATCGTCCGTAGCGTGAATACACCGTCGGGTGGCAGCTGTTGTAGGTCGAGCGAAATCGCCGTTCCCCACGGCCTTGGGGTCAGGGTCACCGAGCCCGCTGCGCCGGCGGCGGCCACGGATTGCATGGCGAAGGTGCCCGTGCCAGGCGGTTGCGGATCGCTGCGCGGGATGGCCACCAGGACCACTGCGAGTGCTATCGCTGCAGCGCAGGCGCCCAGCGCGACCCGGCGCCGTACCCGGCGGCGGGTGACTGCCGCACGTCGCGCGGCGAGCAGGTCGTCCAGGGTCGACGCCGCCTCGCTGCCGGCCGGGGGTTCGGTCAGCAGATCGGCGGGGTTGACCTTGCTCAGCAGCGCCGGCAGGGGTGCGAAGTCGGCGGCCTGGGCGCGGCACTGCGCGCATTGGGCGAGGTGGGCTTCGAACTGAGCGCGTTCCTCGGCGTCAAGGCCGCCGAGGATATACGCGCCCAGGAGAACATGAGGTTCGTCGATCACAGCAGCCCCATCTCGTCGAACACCGCCCGCAAGGCCCGCACTGCGTAGTAACTGCGCGACTTCACGGTACCCACAGCAACATTGAGCCTATCGGCAGCTTCAGCAAGAGTGAGGTCATCGAAGTACAGCGCATTGACCACCTCTCGATGTTCGGGTGACAACCGTTGTAGGGATTCTCCGATGACGATGCGCTCCAGGGACTTGTTGACGGCATCGGCGCTGGGCACCGCGATGTCGGTGTCGACGAGCACCTCACCTCGTCGGGACCGGCGTCGCCACTGATCGACGATGACGTTGCGGGCAATGGTGAACAGGAAGGCTCGGGGATTTCCGTCGGCGGTGTCGATCTGGTCAATGCTCTTCCAGGCCCGCACGAACGTCTCCTGCACGACGTCCTCACGGTGCTGGACATCGATGACATGGCCGGATACAAACCGTCGGACAGCGCTGCCGTGAACGGTGTACAGCATGGTCAAGAGCCGATCATCGGCTGCCCGATCAAGCCGTTCGGCCGATGCTCGGCGACGTCGTGGACGATTCGGCATGGCCTTAAGTACGCCCGCGGAGTCCAACAGGTTCATCGCCGCCCGATGTCATTCGGTGCAGCATGCCATCGCGAAGGGTCAGCGTGTGCAACAGCACCGCCGACACGTGTGCGGCGATCATCGCGACCAGGGCATACGCCACGATCGAATGGCCGTTGCGAAGCAGACCGAACAGCGCAGCGTCCGCGGGGGCGATCGACGGCAGCCGAACCAGGCCGCCGATCACGACCGGCACCCCACTCGCGGACAGCATCGCCCACCCGATCAGCGGCTGCGCCAGCAGCAGCACGTACATGCCCAGCTCGGAGGCGATGACCCCGACGCGTTCGGCTCGCCCCACCGTGGCGGGCAGGGCGGGACCGCGATCGGTGAGTCTGTTGATCACGCGGACCACGAACACGACGAACACCAGGGCGCCCAGGGCTTTGTGCACCGTCAGCAGCCCTGCGTAGCCTGCCAGCGAGTTGGCCAGCACGAACCCGACGAGCAACGTGCTGAACACGAGCACCGCGCCCAACCAATGCAACACGCGAGTTCTCAGGGCGTACCGGGTGCCCGCGGACGCGATCACAGTGCCACCTCGCCGACCTCGACCTGCGGAGCCGCTCCGGTGACACCGGCTCGGCGACGAAACGACGCCGCATACACTGCCGAACGCGCCGCCAGCAGCGGGTCCGGCGAGGGTTCGATGCCATCCGGCAACACCATCGGGTCGAAATTGAGGTCGCGGGCGTTGCCGGCGGCCTCAGTTGCCATCGAGTCCAGAACCACGGTGCCGGTGTCGATTACGCGGCGATCCGCCGGCCATCCGATGGTCGCGTCGCGCACGTCGTCGTGGGGTTCACCGATCGACACCAGCAACCGCCAGCGCAACGGACCGGATCGGATATCCCGAATAGCATTGTCGAACAGCCAGTTCGGGCTGGGCGATGGCTTGGCCGGCGCCTTCACCTGCTGAAGTGGGGCCAGTGACCATCGCACCGGGGTACGATGACCGGCGGCATTGACAAAGTAGAAGGCGTTCAATCCCCGGAAGGTGCTGTCGGCAAATCCGGAGGTGGGCGGTTGCTGTTTGATCACCGACATCGCCGCGGCGGTTTCGGGATGATCGGCCAGAAAACGTGCCATCGCCGCCGGATCCGGTTTGCCGGTAGCCGGCACCGGCTTGGACGCGAGCAACCGGTCATAGAACCCCTGCACCGAATTGTCCTGGAACACGGGGAGATTCAGCATGGCCGTGCGCCACTGCTGGGCGTCGGGATACCCGATCGCCAGAGCCAGGCCTCGTGGGGCCGCAGCCGTGTCCGGCACCGCGGGGTTACCCCCGGGCAGTGAGAACCGGCCGACCAACGGGGTGCGACCGGCACCGAAGACAGTAGCCTTCGTCACTTCGGCTCCGGCACCATTGCTCTCGAAAAATCCGCTGACCGCAACCCCTTTGGCATGGTTGAGCCGATAGCCACGATGGGCGCCGGCGACCTTGTGGAACGCGTCGACGAACATCTGAGGGGTCAACCGTGCATGGGATCCCGCCGGGCCACGCGCGTAGAGCACCGCGCCCAGGTCGGCAGCCAGGAAGCCGCCGACAGCCGCGAGGCCGACGACGACGCTGCGCCGACTGACCGAACTGTTGCGCCACGATGAGGGAACGACCGATTTCGGGTCCATGAACGACCTACCTGTGTGTGTTGGGCCTGTACCCGGGTGTGTACGCGCGTCGGGCCCGGAAGGTTCACCGCGATCCCCGGAATGCCTTGTAGGTGCGCGGTGGCATTCCTCCTTTCCATCGTTTGAATGCGGCAGTGAAACTCGGGGTATCGGCGTAGCCGAGCCGTCGCCCGATCTCGGCGACGCTGAGCGCACCGGTGGCAAGAAGTTCTTCGGCGAGGCGCTCGCGCACCTCATTCAGAAGGCTGCGGTAGGAGGTCCCCTCATGTTCGAGATGCCGCCGCAGCGTTCGTGAACTCATGTGGAATTCGGAAGCGACGGCCTCGAAGTCGGGTGGCCGCCCCGGTTGTTGGACAAGTTGATCACGAACCCGTCCCGCGTAGCCGGACCGTGCGCGCCGTTGCGTCAGCAACTGTCGGCACTGTTCCTGGGTCGTGGCGGCCGCGTACGGGTCTGCTTGCGGTATCGGGAGATCGAGGATGTCGCGTTGGATCTCGATGAAGTTCTCCTCCGCACCGAAAACGGGTGGCAGCCCGAGTGCTCGATAGGGAGCGAGCGATGCCGGTGCCGGATGGGTGAAGTGCGCACGCCCGAGTGGCGCCGGGTTGGAGGTGACCTGGTGTCCGAGGTTGGCGATTGAGGCGGTTTCCCGTTCGACGAAGAACTGGCGCACGCCGGCCGGCAAATCCGAGGGATCGAGCATCAGCCGGACGTGGTCACCCGCAGTGACGATCGACATTCGGGTGAACGCGAACGTCAGGTCCACGTAGCGCAATCCGACCTCGATCGCGGAGCGCACCGTCGGGCAGCTCGACAGCGCGAAGCCCCAGATGCCATGGGTCGTCAGGTGATACCGCAGGCCCGCCTCGATCGCCAGGGCCGGCGCATCACCCGCCGCGGCAATCAGATTCTGCACAATGCGCAATTCCTGCCGGCCGGACACGGTGGCCTGCGGGTCGGCCAACATCTCAGGCGCCAGTCCGGTTCCGGCCAGGACGACATGGGCCGGAATGCCGTGCTCTGCGCCCAGCTTGGTCAGCAGCAGCGCGCTCGCGGGCGGGCGCGGCAGGTCCAGATCAGGCATCGTCACTCCACCATTTCTTCGTGTCCGAAAATCCTATATTCCTGACCGGTCACCAACTGTTGGCTGACCATTCCCGCACGTAGTTTGAGGTTCGCTGAGCGCTCAGGCGCTGAACCCGGAGGAGCGACAATGTTGTCCACCGTCAAGGACGCCGTCACGTCACGGCTGGGCATCGGACCGAACGCGCGGCCTGCGGACCGGTGCACTGTGAACCGGTCGCTCGTGGGGCGGGTCGTCGCGGTGACCGGCGGAGCGGCCGGAATCGGCCGCGCCATCGCCGCGCAGCTAGCAGCCGCCGGGGCCCGCGTCGCGATCGGTGATCGTGACGGGCTCGGCGCCCGCCGCGCGGCCTCCGAGATCACCGGCGCCGTGGAAGGGTTCGATCTCGACGTCACCGACACGGCGTCGTTCACCACGTTTCTCGATGCGGTACAAGCGAAATGGGGACAGATCGACGTACTGGTGAACAACGCCGGCGTGATGTGGGTCGGCAAGTTCGACGAGGAACCCGAGGACGCCACGCGCCGGCAGATCGAGGTGAACCTGCACGGCGTCATCCGCGGCGTGAGGGCAGCCGCACCCGCGATGCGGGCCCGCCGCCACGGGCACATTGTCACGATCGCCTCGGCGGCCTCCAGGCTGTCCCCGCCGGGGGAGGCCACCTACGCCGCCACCAAACACGCGGTGCTCGGCTACCTGCGCGCCGTACGCGCCGAACTGCGCGGCACCGGCGTCGAGATCTCGGTCATCATGCCCGGTGTCGTCGACACCGAACTGGCCACGGGCACCGCGACCGGCGCGGCCAAACTGCTGCAGCCCGTCGACGTGGCCCGCGCCGTCGCCGCGGTGATCGAGCACCCTCGATTCGAGGTGACGCTGCCGCGCTACGTCGGCCTGGCAGTCCGCCTGGTGGAGCTCCTACCGCAGGCCGTTCGCGATGTCGTCCTCGCCCGGATGGTGCCCGATCAGGTCACCAGCACCGACAAAGCCTCCCGGCAGGAGTACGAACAGGGGTCGCTGCGATGACACGCGTGTCCAACCGGATCTCCGCTGTGCCACTGCTGCCGCGGGAGGATCCGTTCTTCGAGCCGCCGGTCGGCTTCGAAGCGCAGCCTCCCGGCACCGTGCTGCGCACCCGGGAGGTTTCGGTCGCCTTCCTGGGCCGGGTGCCGCTGAAGAAGGTGTCGGCGTGGCAGCTGTTGTACCGCAGCAGTGATCTGAACCGGCGCCCGGAGGCTGCGGTGACCACCGTGCTGCTGCCTGCCTGCGCCGATCCGCACCGGCCACGTCCGGTGCTGGCCTACCAATGCGCCATCGACGCTGTCGCCGACCGGCACTTCCCCTCGTATGCGCTGCGGCTGGGCGCCGACGCGCCCTGGTGCGTGCCGCAGTTCGAGCTGCTGGTCCTCGCCAACGCATTGCGGCGCGGGTGGGCGGTGTCGATCGCCGATCACGAGGGTCTGGGCGGGCATTTCGGTGCACCGCGTGAACCGGGCTACCGGGTGCTCGACGGCGTTCGTGCGGCACTGTCTTTCGAGCCGCTGCGCCTGGTCGCAGATGCGTCGATCGCCCTGTGGGGGTATTCCGGGGGCGGGATGGCCAGTGCCTGGGCTGCTGAGGTCGCGCCGACGTACGCGCCCGAACTACGCATTGTGGGCGCCGCGCTGGGCTCCCCGGTGGGCGATCCCGGACAGGCGTTGCTCAAGCTCAACGGCACGGCGCTGGCGGGACTGCCGGCCATGGTCATCGCCGCGATCCGCCGTGTTTATCCCGACCTGGACCGGCTGGTCGACCAGCACGCCACCGACACCGGGCGGCGTCGGCTCGCCGAGATCGAGACCCTGGGCACCATCGCGGCCATCAGGGCATATCGGCACGATGACATCGACAACTACATCGACACACCGCTGGCGGATCTCCTCGCCACGCCCGAGGTCGTGAGCATCATCTATGACCTGCGGCTGGGCGCCATCGCGCCGCAGTGCCCACTGCTGGTGGTGCAGGGCGTGCACGACCAGTTCATCGCAGCCGTCGACGTGGACGGACTGGTGCAGGACTACATCGACGGCGGAGCCCATGTGCATTACCTGCGCGACCGGCTCAGCGAACACATCACGCTGCATCCACTGTCGGTGCCCGCGATACTCGACTGGCTGGCCGACCGCATTGCCGGACGGCCACTGGGCACCCCGGCAGTCACGACCGTGTGGTCGATGGCAGCATCACTCAAAACCCTTGGCGGGCTGCTGATGACCGCGCTGGTGGCGATCAAGGTTGCGACGGGTCGATCTCTGACACCGCGGTCGTGGAGCCCGCAGACCGCACTGCTGCATGCTCCGAGCCGGCGTGGACGGTCGATGTTCGGATGAGATCAGCGCCTATGTGCGCCGAAGTAACACCGCATTGTCGAAAGGCAACCGGCCAAACGCAATTCGGCCTAGGCCTGTGACATGTTCAGCCGCTTCCTGCCTGGTCACCAGCTGGGGATCGGTGACGGCGAACGTCCGGCCGTGACGCTTGAGCTGCGCCCCGCCGGCTGCGACGACGTTCTTCAGCCAGTCCCGGTCGGGGCCGTAGGTGAGCAGGATGGCCACCCCTTCGTCAGTGCTGAAAACCGACAGCGGGGTGCGGTAGCGAGCACCTGATTTGCGGCCGACGTGTTCGAGGATCCCGAATGTGGGCGCCCATCCGGCCCAAAGTCGCTGGATGGGGTTGGTGACGTGGCGGTTGAACCGGGCCAGCCATTGCGGGAGTTGCATGGCCCCATTCAATCGCGGCCGTGACGGCGGTCACAACCTACTGTGGTCGGATTTCGGTGGGTCGAGCGAGCCGCGGTCTCATCGGCCCTCAGCTGAAACGCCTGAGCAACAGCGTGTGCTCGACACCCGCGCGGGCCATCACTTCACCTTGCCGCGCCAGGTCGAATGCGCCGAGACTGGAGCCATGGCCTATCTCAAACCGCCGTGGTTCGTCCGCAAGGTGTTCAACCGCATCGCGATGGCGACCGGCGTCGGGCACAGCGAGACGCTCATCGTGACCCGGCGGACCAACAAGCAGCCTCAGCAGATACCTGTCGTCGTCCCCGTGGTCGACGGGGTCAGATACCTGGTGTCCACCCGTGGCGAGTCGGACTGGGTCCGCAATGTGCGGGCCGAGCCCAAGGTCCGGGTCGGATCCCTCGACTACATCGCCGCCGAGGTTCCGGTGCCGCAGAGGGCACCGGTCATCGCGGCCTACCGGCCGCTGGCCGGCAAGGTGGTGGAGGGCTATTTCCGGGATCTGCCCGATGACGCCGATCACCCGGTGTTCGCGCTCACGCCGGCGGGGTGACCGCGTCCACTACACCCTGTAGTTGACCGATTTGCACCGGCTGGGACACTGGTGGTCATGCGTGTTGACAAACCGCAGACTCAGCGATCGGCGCAACTGTTCGCCGACGCCTGCGCAGTGATCCCCGGTGGCGTCAACTCCCCGGTCCGTGCCTTCAGCTCGGTCGGAGGTACCCCCAGGTTCATCACCTCGGCCAAGGGCTACTGGCTGACCGATGCCGATGACAACCGCTACGTCGACCTGGTCTGCTCGTGGGGTCCGATGTTGCTCGGCCACGCTCACCCGGCGGTCGTGGAGGCCGTGCAGAAGGTGGCGGTCAACGGGCTGAGCTTCGGCGCCCCGACCCCGTCGGAGACGGAACTCGCCGCCGAGATCATCGACCGGGTGGCCCCCGTCGAGCGGCTGCGTCTGGTCAACTCGGGCACCGAGGCCACCATGAGCGCGATCCGGCTGGCCCGCGGCTACACCGGCCGCGCCAAGATCATCAAGTTCTCCGGCTGCTATCACGGCCACAGTGACGCGCTGCTGGCCGATGCCGGATCGGGCGTCGCGACCCTGGGCCTGCCGTCCTCGCCCGGTGTCACCGGAGCGGCCGCGGCCGACACCATCGTGGTGCCGTACAACAACGTCGCTGCCGTGGAAGAGGTCTTCGGCCGGTTCGGTGACGAGATCGCCTGCGTCATCAGCGAAGCCAGCCCGGGCAACATGGGCACGGTGCCTCCGTTGCCCGGCTTCAACGCGGCGTTGCGCCGGATCACCGCGGCTCACGGTGCGCTGCTGGTCCTCGACGAGGTGATGACGGGTTTCCGGGTGAGCCGGGCCGGTTGGTATGGAGTGGATCCCGTCGACGCCGACCTGTTCACCTTCGGCAAGGTGATGAGCGGCGGGCTGCCCGCCGCGGCGTTCGGCGGCAGTGCCGAGGTGATGGGGCGGTTGGCCCCGCTCGGGCCGGTCTACCAGGCCGGGACGCTCTCCGGGAACCCGGTGGCGATGGCCGCCGGGCTGGCCACGTTGCGCCACGCCGACGATGCCGCCTACGCCAGGTTGGACGCCAACGCCGACCGGTTGGCAGGCCTGCTCACCGGTGCTCTGGCCGACGCGAGTGTGGCGCACCGGGTGCAGCGTGCGGGCAACATGCTCAGCGTGTTTTTCACCCACGAGCCGGTCAACGACTTCGCCGCGGCCAAGGCGACCGAAACCTGGCGTTTCCCGCCGTTCTTCCATGCGTTGCTGGAGGCCGGTGTGTACCCGCCCTGCAGTGCCTTCGAAACTTGGTTTGTCTCAGCGGCTTTGGATGACGAGGCGTTTGACCGCATCGCCGACGCGCTGCCCGGTGCGGCCCGGGCCGCCGCGGAGGCCCGCCCGTGACCGTACGCACGACCGTGCACGTGATGCGTCACGGCGAGGTGTTCAACCCGGAGAAGGTGCTCTACGGCCGGCTGCCCGGCTATCACCTGTCCGAGCGTGGGCAGGCCCAGGCGCGGGCCGCCGCGGACTGGCTGGCCGGCAAGGACATCGTCTATGTGGTGGCCTCCCCGCTGGAGCGGGCCCAGGAGACGGCGACGCCGATCGCGGAGAGCCATGGGCTGCCGATCGCCACCGACGGCGACCTCATCGAGTCGTGGAACCAGTTCGAGGGGGAGCGGGTGGCCCCCGGCGACGGTGCCCTGCGTGACCCGCGGAACTGGCCGAAGCTGCGCAACCCCGCCAAGCCGTCGTGGGGTGAGCCCTACGCCGAGATCGCCCCGCGGATGATGACGGCCATGCACCGGGCCCGGGAGAAGGCGGCCGGGCACGAGGCCGTGTGCGTCAGCCACCAGCTTCCGGTCGAGACGTTGCGCCGGGCGATGACCGGGCGCAAGCTGGCCCATCTGCCGTTGCCGCACAGCCGGCTGTGCAATCTGTCCTCGATCACGTCGTTCACCTTCGACGACGACACGCTGATCCGATGGGGCTACACGGAGCCCTGGGGAATCTGAATGAGGTCGTTGGTCGCCCGGGCGAGTGCGGCGGTGCTGGCAGGGCTGGTGCTGCTCACCGGTTGTTCGACGGGTGACGACGCGGTGGCCCAGGGCGGCACCTTCGAGTTCGTCGCGCCCGGCGGCAAGACCGACATCTTCTACGACCCACCTGAAAAGCGTGGCACCCCAGGCGAATTGAGCGGGCCCGAACTGACCGACCCGGCCAAGACCCTCTCGCTGGAAGATTTGGCCGGCAAGGTCGTGGTGATCAACGTGTGGGGCCAGTGGTGTGGGCCGTGCCGGGCCGAGATCGGCGAGTTGCAGAAGGTGTACGAACAGACGCGCGACAAGGGCGTGGCGTTTCTCGGCATCGACGTGCGTGACAACAACCGTGAGGCCGCAGTCGATTTCGTCACCGACCGCAAGGTGACCTTTCCGTCGATCTACGACCCGGCGATGCGCACCATGATCGCGTTCGGCGGCAAGTATCCGACCACGGTGATCCCGTCGACCGTGGTGCTGGACCGTCAGCACCGGGTGGCCGCGGTGTTCCTGCGTGAACTGCTGGCCGACGATCTGCGACCGGTCGTCGAGCGGTTGGCTGCCGAGGGGCAGCAGCCATGACCGGATTCGCCGAGATCGCCGCGGCCGGGCCGGTGCTGCTGGCGCTGGGGATCAGCCTGCTGGCCGGGTTGGTGTCGTTCGCCTCGCCGTGTGTGGTGCCGCTGGTGCCCGGCTATCTGTCCTATCTGGCAGCGGTCGTCGGGGTACAGGAGGGCCCGGCGGTGACGGGGGCCGGGGCTACCAGGCAAGCCACCAAGACTGCCCGACTGCGGGTGGCCGGGGCGGCGGCGTTGTTCGTCGCCGGCTTCACCGTGGTGTTTCTGCTCGGCGCCGTGGCGGTACTCGGGATGACCACCACGCTGATCGTCAATCAGGTTCTGCTGCAACGTATCGGCGGTGTCATCACGATCGTGATGGGCCTGGTGTTCGTCGGTTTCATCCCGACGCTGCAACGCCAGGCCCGGTTCGCCCCGCGGCAGTGGTCCACGATGGCCGGGGCGCCACTGCTCGGCGCGGTGTTCGCGCTGGGCTGGACCCCGTGCCTGGGGCCGACGCTGACCGGGGTGATCGCAGTGGCCTCGGCGACCGACGGCGCCACCGTGGCGCGCGGCGTGGTGCTGGTGCTGGCCTACTGCTTCGGGTTGGGCATCCCGTTCGTGCTGCTGGCCCTCGGCTCGGCGCGCGCGGTGACCGGCCTGGGCTGGCTGCGCCGGCACACCCGGACCATCCAGATCTTCGGTGGTGTGTTGCTGATCCTGGTGGGCACGGCGCTGGTGACCGGCCTGTGGAACGAGTTCGTGTCGTGGGTGCGCGACGCCTTCGTCAGTGATGTGAGGCTCCCGATCTGATGGTCACTTCCGACTCGCGAGCAGACACAAAACTGCCCAAAAATGGGCGTTTTTGGGCAGGTTTGCGTCTGCTCGCGCAGAGAAGTTTCGCACTGGTTCGCAACACCTGGCGGACCCTGACGTCGATGGGCACCGCGCTGGTGTTGCTGTTCCTGCTGGCCCTCGGCGCGATCCCGGGTGCGCTGTTGCCGCAACGCAGCCTCAACGAATCCAAGGTCGACGAATACCTGGCGGCCCACCCCACGCTGGGTCCGTGGCTGGACCGCGTGCAGGGCTTCGACGTGTTCTCCAGTTTCTGGTTCACTGCCATCTACGTGCTGCTGTTCATCTCGCTGGTGGGCTGCCTGACACCGCGGATGATCGAGCATTTCCGCAGCCTGCGGGCGGTGCCGGTGCCAGCGCCGCGCAACCTGGGCCGGCTGCCCAAACACCATGCCGAGCAGGTGACGGGCGATGCAGGTGAGGTCGTCACAACCGTCACGCGACGGCTGAAGGGCTGGCGCACGGTCACCCGCAAGCAAGAGGCCGAGATCACTGAAATTTCAGGAGAGAAGGGCTATCTGCGGGAGTTCGGCAACATCGTCTTCCACTTCTCGCTGCTCGGTCTGCTGGTGGCGGTGGCCGCCGGCAAGTTGTTCGGCTACGAGGGCAACGTCATCGTCATCGCCGACGGTGGCCCCGGATTCTGCACCGCCTCGCCGGCCGCTTTCGACTCGTTCCGGGCCGGCAACACCGTCGACGGCACCTCACTGAGCCCGGTCTGCGTGCGGGTCAACAGTTTCGACGCGAACTATCTGCCCACCGGGCAGGCGTTGTCGTTCGCCGCCGACATCGACTACCAGTCCGGCGACGATCTGGCCGCCAACACCTGGCGGCCCTACCGCCTCGAGGTCAACCATCCGCTGCGCATCGGCGGCGACCGCGTGTACCTGCAAGGCCACGGGTATGCGCCGTCGTTCACCGTGACGTTCCCCGACGGCCAGCAGCGCAGCCAGACCATCCAGTGGCGGCCCGAGGAGCAGACGACGCTGCTGTCCTCGGGGGTGGTGCGCATCGACCCGCCGGCGGGCACCTATCCCGACGCCGACGAGCGCCGTAAACACCAGATCGCCATCCAGGGCCTGTTCGCGCCCACCAAGGAACTCGAGGGCACGTTGTTGTCGTCGAAGTATCCGGCGCTCAACGACCCGGCGGTGGCCATCGACATCTACCGTGGCGACACCGGCCTGGACACCGGCCGGCCGCAGTCGTTGTTCTCCCTCGATCCCCGGTTGATCGATCGCAAGCAGCTGACCAAGGCGGCCCGCGTCAACCTGGTGGAAGGTCAGGACACCCGGCTCGATGACGGCACGAAGGTCCGCTTCGACGGCGCGGTCCCGTTCGTCAACCTGCAGGTCTCACACGACCCCGCCCAGATCTGGGTGCTGGTGTTCGCGATGTCCATGATGGCCGGGTTGCTGGTGTCTTTGGTGGTGCGTCGGCGCCGGATCTGGGTTCGGGTGCAAGCTGCTCCAGCAGGTACGGTGAACGTCGAGCTGGGCGGGCTGGCCCGTACCGACAACTCCGGCTGGGGCGATGAGTTCGAGAAGCTGACCGAGCGGTTGTTGGAGGGCTACGAGCAGCCGGCGGCTGGAGAGAAGGCGGAGCAGTGAATACCGAGCACATCGACATCGGGCTTGCCAGGTACTCCGACTGGGCGTTCACGTCGTCGGTCGTCGTCCTGGTCGGGGCGCTGATCCTGCTCGCCGTCGAACTCGCCTACAGCCGCGGGCGCAAAGTCGAAACCCGTGAGCTGGTCGGCGCCACCGTCGGCGCAGACAGTGCCACCCCCGGCGTCGTCGTCGAGGAACCCAAGCGCCCGTTCGACGAGCGCGTCGGCCAAACCGGCCTGGCGCTCACCTACGTCGGCATCGGCATGCTCTTCATCTGCATCGTGTTGCGTGGCCTGGCCACCTCGCGGGTGCCGTGGGGCAACATGTACGAGTTCATCAACCTGACCAGCTTCTGCGGACTGATCGCGGCCGCGGTGGTGCTGCGCAAGCCGCAGTACCGCGCGCTGTGGGTGTTCGTCCTGGTTCCGGTGCTGATCCTGCTGACGGTGTCGGGACGCTGGCTGTACTCCAACGCCGCACCCGTGATGCCCGCGCTGCAGTCCTACTGGCTTCCCATCCACGTGTCGGTGGTGAGCCTCGGTTCCGGAGTGTTCCTGGTGGCCGGTGTGGCCAGCATCCTGTTCCTGCTCAAGATGTCGCCGCTGGGGGAGCCGGGGCGGGAGGGCACCGTGGCGCGCATCATCCAGCGGCTGCCCGACGCCCAGATCCTCGACCGCATCGCCTACCGCACCACGATCTTCGCGTTCCCCATCTTCGGTTTCGGCGTGATCTTCGGTGCGATCTGGGCCGAGGAGGCGTGGGGCCGGTACTGGGGCTGGGACCCCAAGGAGACGGTGTCGTTCATCGCATGGGTGGTGTACGCGGCGTATCTGCATGCGCGCTCGACCGCGGGTTGGCGGGACCGTAAGTCGGCCTGGATCAATGTGGTCGGTTTCGTGGCGATGGTGTTCAACCTGTTCTTCATCAACCTGGTGACCGTGGGCCTGCATTCGTACGCGGGGGTCGGCTAGGCGCCGTCGGATTGGTGAGATGACCGTGCGCCCCGAGGTTGTGGCGCGGCTGCGGTCCGGTCGGAAGCGCGTGGAAAAGAGGGGAATTCGTGTCCGAGCCAGTGTCTGAGTCAGTGTCGGAGCCGGTGCTTGAGCCGTCCGAAGCGCAGGAGCCCGCGCCGCAGGACACTGGCGAACCGTCAACAGACGCCCCGGTCGACGAGCCGTCTCTGGTCCGTCCTGCCACACCGCCGGCCGCCGACCCGCCGCCGGCGCCCCCGACTGTCGCCCCGGCCCCGGTCTCCGAGCCGCCGCTTGTCCCGTCGGTGTTCGCCCCGATACCCGGATTCCGCGGTCAGCAGCGGTTCAGCAATCCCGCCGAGCCCGGCGTCTCCACACCGCTGCCCGCCGAGTGGACCGCCCCCACACCGCCGCACGGTGTCCCGGTGATCACCGCACCCCCGGTACCCGGAAGTTTCGCCGGACCACCGGCCGGAGTTTTCGCGGCCCCCGCACCCGGACATCCCGGCGCCCCTGGACATCCCGGCGCCCCTGGACATCCCGCCGCACTTGCGCGCCCCGCCGCGGGAGTTGATGCGCGGCCCGCCGCGGCCGACTTCGCCACGCCCTACCGCGACCTGTCCACCGCCGCGCTGCTCGGCCAGCGCAAGAACCCGCCGACCTCGGGCTGGCGCAAGGCGCTCTACGTCGCGTCGTTCAAACAGGTCAATGTCGGCGAGAGCCCCAAGGCCACCCACCACAACAATCTGATCGGTGAGGTCAGCCAGCCATTGCAGGGCTGCTACCGGATCGCGCTGATGTCCCTGAAAGGCGGCGTGGGCAAGACCACGATCACCGCGACGCTGGGTGCCACGTTCGCCTCGATCCGCGGTGACCGGGTGGTGGCGGTGGACGCCAACCCCGACCGGGGAACGCTGAGCCAGAAGGTGCCGCTGGAGACGGCGGCGACGGTGCGGCACCTGCTGCGCGACGCCGAAGGCATCGAGCGCTACAGCGACGTGCGGGCGTACACCTCACAGGGGCCGAGCCGGCTGGAGGTGCTCGCTTCCGAAAGCGACCCGGCAGTGTCGGAGGCGTTCAGCTCAGACGACTATCTGCATGCGCTGGAGGTGTTGGAGCGGTTCTACAGCCTCGTGCTCACCGACTGCGGGACGGGTTTGATGCACTCGGCGATGTCGGCGGTGCTGTCCAAGGCCGACGTGCTGGTCGTGATCAGCTCGGGGTCGGTGGATGGGGCGCGCAGTGCGTCGGCGACGCTGGACTGGCTCGACGCCCACGGGCATCAGGAGCTGGTGCGCAATTCCATCGCCGTGATCAACGCGGTGCGCCCACGTTCGGGCAAGGTGGATCTGTCCAAGGTGGTGGACCACTTCTCCCGGCGGTGCCGCGCGGTGCGCCTGGTGCCGTTCGACCCGCATCTGGAGGAAGGCGCCGAGATCAGCCTGGAACGGCTCAGGCCCGGTACCCGTGAGGCGCTCATCGAGCTGGCTGCCGTGGTTGCATCCGACTTCGCCGGGGCACGTCGCTCAGCGAACCGCGACTGACGTGCGCTAGTTGCGCGGATTGTCGCCGTGCCCGAGTCGACGCAGGAATTCTGGGTCGTCGTCGGGGCCGATCACACGGGTTTTGGATTGACTGCCAGAAACCCGCGCCAGCCGCCAGCCGAGATACACCAGGCTTGCCGCGGCAATGAGCAGGAGTAGATACGCCACTCGAAACCTCCTTTATCCGAATATACGCGCCGTCGGTAGGCTCGGAGCGTGTCAGGAAGTGGTTCGACCTCCCGTATGGTCACCGACGTCGCGGTTTACCTCATTGCCAGGCTGGTGCTGGTCGCTGTGCTGGCCGGGGCGATCTACGGGGTGGGGCAGCTGGTTGTAGCGAATTTCCCGGTCGTGGTGGCCCTGCTGTTCGCCATCGTGATCGCGTTGCCATTGGGGATCTGGCTGTTCCGGCCGTTGCGTGAACGGGCAACGGCTTCCATCGCGTTGGTCGACGAGCGGCGGCGCAACGATCGTGAGCAGCTGCAGGCGCGGTTGCGCGGCGACGAGCCGCCGAAATCCACATAGCAGATCTTTTTTCGCAGAACGTGATCCGTCGCGGGTCGCGCTATCGGATGAACGCCGACCCCTTCTCCCGGTCCAGGTAGGTTTCGGACTTGTTCTTGAGGAAGAACACGTACACCACCAGCGAGATGGCGATACACACCGTGACGTAGGTGATGAACAGCGGCACCTGGTCACGTTCCTTCAGCGCCTGGTAGATCACCGGAGCGGTGCCGCCGAACATCGAATTCGCCAGTGCGTAGCCAATTCCCACCCCGAGGGCGCGTACATGCGCGGGGAACAGCTCGGATTTCACCAGCGCGTTGATCGAGGTGTAGCCGGTCAGGATCACGTATCCGACGGCCACCAGCAGGAAGGACAAGAGTGGTGAATGTGTCTGGGGCAGATAGGTGAACAGGATGTAGGTGTAGATCACCCCGCCGACGCCGAAGAACACCAGCAGGGGTTTGCGGCCGACCTTGTCGCTGATCATGCCGCCGACGGGTTGGATCGCCATCAGGAAGATCAGCCCGATGAGGTTCACCCAGGTGGCCGTCATCGCCTGGTCTTTGTAGGTGGCCTTGACGATGGCCGGGGCGTTGACGCTGTAGGCGTAGAACGCGATGGTGCCACCCATGGTGATCAGGAAGCACAGCAGCAGGGGCTTCGAGTACCGGGTGAGCAGCTCGGCGAGCGAGCCCGAGCTCTTGTCCTTGCCGGCCCTGACCGCTTCGAGTTGTTCCTCCGACAGCGATTCGTCCATGGTCCGCCGCAGCCAGAACACCACGATCGCGGCTACACCACCGATGGCAAAGGCGATGCGCCAACCGAATTCGTGGACCTGCGCGGTGCTGAGCGTGGTGAGGATGATCAGCAAAGTGAACTGGGCCAGCACATGACCGCCCACCAGGGTCACGTACTGGAATGAGGAGAAGAAGCCGCGTCGTTCCCGGGTGGCGGCTTCGGACATGTAGGTCGCCGAGGTGCCGTACTCGCCACCGGTGGCGAAGCCCTGCACCAACCGGCACAAGATGAGGATGATCGGCGCTGCGATGCCGATGGTTTCGCGCGACGGCACGAGCGCGATGACCAGTGAGCACAGCGCCATCAGCGAGACGCTGAAGGTCAGCGCGGAGCGGCGGCCGCGCCGGTCGGCGAACCGGCCGAAGAACCACGAGCCGATCGGGCGGGTGAGGAAGGTGACCGCGAAGATCGCGTACACATAGACCGTCGCGTTCTTGTCGGCCTTGTCGAAGAACTGCGCTTCGAAGTACGTGGCGAACACGGTGTAGACGTAGACGTCGTACCACTCGACGAGGTTGCCCGACGAGCCTCTGATGGTGTTCCAGATGGCGCGGCGGGTTTCGGCGCGCCCCGATGATGCGGGCTGCGCCTCGGTCGACGTGGTCATGCGCCATAGTCTTACCGCCGAGCAGACGCTGCGGTACCCGAAACTCGCGCGTGTCGGGTACCTAACTGTCTGCTCGCGGGGAATGCCACGGGGCGTCAGCTCGCCAGCGCGGGGTAGTTCAGACGCCACAACACTTGGCGCACCAAGTGTTCGGGATGCTTGCGGATGTCATCGACTACTGCCGGGATCGTCGTCCAGCCGCATTCCTGTAACCGCGCCGACTTGATCCGATCGTGGGTGAACGCGGCTGGATTGGCATGCCACTCGATGCTGTCGTATTCGGCAGCCAGTTTGGCTTGCGGCCAGGCGAAGTCGACTCGCCACTTTTGGCCGCTGCGGTCGGTGATCTCGTATTGAAGTTCCGGAGTCGGCACCGCCCAGTCGATGAAGACCAGGCGCATCTCGCTCTCCATGGGGGACTCGGCCCGCGGGTCAGCGTGTGGAAGCAGGCCCCGGACCGCGACGATGCCGCGGCGCCCTTTCTGTTCTACCGCTGCGGCGTCCAACTCCGCTGCGGTGCACGCGTTGGCGCGCAGCGCGGCGTCGAGAGTGGCAAGCGCTCTTGGCCTGCGAAGCGTGCGGGCAACCTCGATCGCCGTCCACGCGGGAGCTGTCGCGAGCCGCCCGGAAACTCGCCGCAATGGCGCACCGAGGCGTTGATGCACCATGACGTGGGCATCGGGCCGGATCCGGACGCCAGGGTCGAGGATGTGGATGCGACCGTCATTCTCGGTGTCGAAGCCGTACATCCCGGCGGCCGTACTCATGCAGGCCACGACGGGATTGGGGCTGAGTAGGTCGAGGGCGGCCAGTCGATCGAGGAGTTCCGGTGGCCGCGGGGCGTACACACCGCGTCGTACGCGCACGATCTCGCCCGACCGGACCAGTGCGGCGACCATCTTGCGGGTCATCACGGTGGTCAGCTGTGCAGCGGTGGCCACGCCGCCGTTGGCGGCAAAGATCTCGTCGATGCTCACGTCTCAAGCCTGGCCGCCACAGGGCCGACGCAGAAGGCGCGATTCGCGATCTGTGGATAACCCCCCAATTTCCCTCGCCGAGCAGACAGTTAGGTACCCGGCTGACGCCGTTTTCGGGTACCTCCGCGTCTGCTCGCGGGAAAGAACTCGCGGGGAGCCGCGCCGGGTCAGCCCAGGAACAGGGCCAGCGAGACCGCGACGGACCACACCAGCATGGTCAGCCCGGTGTCGCGTAGCACCGGGATCAGCTGGGCGCCGGTGCTGCCGTCGCGCACCGGCCGCAGTCCCCGCGCGGCAGGCACCACGGCGAGCAAGCCCACCGCGCACCACGGCGTGGCGAGCATCAGCACCAGGGGCAGCACCAGTGCCACGGCGACCAGCAGGTGATACAGCAGCCGGGTGCGGGCGTCACCGAGACGCACGGCCAGGGTGATTTTGCCGGACTGGCTGTCGGTGGGGATGTCGCGCAGGTTGTTGGCCACCAGCACGGCCGACGACAGCGAGCCCATCGCCACTGCCGCGACCAGTCCGACCCAGTCGACCCGCAGGGCCTGGGTGTACTGCGTACCCAGCACCGCGACCAGCCCGAAGAAGATGAACACCGCCACTTCGCCCAGGCCGAGGTAGCCGTAGGGCTTCTTGCCGCCGGTGTACAGCCAGGCCCCGGCGATGCACACCGCGCCGACCGCGATCAGCCACGGCGCACTCAGCGCCGCGAGCACCAGTCCGGCCACCGCGCCGACCGCCAAGCTCACCACCGCCGCGGTCAGCACGGCCCGCGGTGAGGCCAGCTTGGAACCCACCAGACGCAACGGGCCCGATCGCACGTCGTCGGTGCCGCGGATGCCGTCGGAGTAGTCATTGGCGTAGTTGACGCCGATGATCAGCGCGAGCGATACGGTCAGTGCCAGCAACGCTTTCCACCACACCGCCGACCCCGTCCAGGCGGCGGCGCCCGTACCGGCGAGCACCGGGGCGACGGCGTTGGGCAGGGTGCGGGGACGGGCGCCGGAGATCCATTGCGCGAAACTGGCCACGATGGTCATCGTATGAGCTGGCCGGGTGCCGGGCCGCGCGGACTCCTACACTGAGCGTCATGAAGGAGCAGCTCAGCAAGACCGAGATCGGCAAGGACGTGCTGCAGGAATCCGTCGAGGCCGTGGCCTCGACGGTCGGGCAGGTCACCTCGATCATCACCACGGCCGTCAAGGAGGTCGCGACGGCCATCGGTGGCCTGGCCACCGACGTCTTCGAGATCGCCGACGGCGCCCGCAAGGCCAACGAGGATTTCGACGATGAGTTCGGCGACGACCTGGACGAGAGCCTGACCGATGTCGTGACCCCCGACGAGGGCGAATAGCACTGCATGCTCGGCGTCATCGGCGGTAGCGGGTTCTATTCGTTCTTCGGCCCCGAGGCCCGCACCGTCACCGTGGGCACCCCGTACGGCGCGCCGAGTGCACCGATCACGGTCGGCGCCGTGGGTGGGCACGAGGTGGCGTTCCTGCCCCGGCACGGGGTCGACCACGAGTACTCGCCGCACACAGTCCCGTACCGGGCCAACATGTGGGCGCTGCGCACGCTGGGGGTACGACGGATCTTGGCTCCCTGCGCGGTGGGCAGCCTGACCGCGCAGCTGGGGCCCGGTTCGATCGTGGTGCCCGATCAGCTGGTGGACCGGACCCGCGGCCGCGCTGACACCTACTTCGATTCCGGCGGTATCCACGTCGGTTTCGCCGATCCGTACTGCCCGGCATTGCGGTCCGTCGCGGCCGGGTTTCCGGGTGTGGTCGACGGCGGCACCATGGTGGTGATCCAGGGCCCACGGTTTTCCACCAGGGCGGAGAGTCGATGGTTCGCCGATCAGGGTTTCACGCTGGTCAACATGACGGGTTACCCCGAGGCGGTGCTGGCCCGTGAGCTTGAAATGTGTTATGCGTCAATTGCTTTGGTAACGGACCTGGACGCCGGGATCGAGGCGGGCTCGGGGGTGACGACGGTCGATGTCTTCGCCGAATTCGAGCGGAACCTGGTGCCGTTCAAGAAGCTTGTGCACGAGGCCTTAGAAGCAGTAGCGGCGGTCGACGCCCAACGGACCTGCACGCACTGCCTGGCCCACGACGGGGTGAAGCTGCCGTTCGAACTACCGTGATCACACTGGAAACGCGGGCCTCTTGACACCCGTCAAGTCGGGGTGTCAATACTGACGGGGTGAAACCCGGGATCTGTGAGCAGTTCGGTATCGACTTTCCGCTCTTCGCCTTCAGCCACTGCCGTGACGTGGTGGCCGCGGTGACCAACGCCGGGGGCTTCGGCGTGCTGGGCGCCACCGCCTATACCCCCGAACAGTTGGACCAGGAGCTGTCCTGGATCGATGAGCAGGTCGGCGGCAAGCCCTACGGCGCGGACATCATCGTGCCGGCGAAGTTCGAGGGCAAGGGCGAGAACCTGTCCCGGGGACAGCTCACTGATCGGATCCCCGCCGAGTACCGCGAGTTCGTCGCGCAACTGCTGGCCGATCACGGCATCGAGCCCGAGACCAAGCAGCGTCTCGGCGGGTCCTCGCTGTCCGGCGACACCGGCCACGAACTGTTGGACGTGGCGATGAGTCATCCGATCAAGCTGATCGCCAACGCGCTCGGGGTGCCGCCGGACTACATGATCGAGGCCGGCCGCGAGCGCGGGGTTCCCGTCGCGGCCCTGGTGGGTGCCCGCGAGCACGCCCTCAAGCAGGTGCAGGCCGGGGTGGACCTGATCGTCGCGCAGGGCACCGAGGCCGGTGGACACTGCGGTGAGGTCAGCACGCTGGTGCTCGTGCCGGAGGTGCTCGAGACACTGGAGCAGGCGGGCAGTGACATCCCGGTGCTGGCCGCAGGCGGCATCGTCACCGGGCGGCAGATGGCCGCGGCGGTCGCCATGGGCGCGGCCGGGGCCTGGACCGGCTCGGTGTGGCTGACCACCGAGGAAGCCGAGACCGCGCCGCACACCGTGCAGAAGATGCTCGACGCGACCTCGCGGGACACTGTGCGCTCGACCGGGCGGACCGGCAAACCGGCCCGTCAACTCTGCTCGGATTGGACCGACGCCTGGCAGCCGAATCCCGGCGGCCACCAGACCCTTCCGCTACCGCTGCAGAACATGCTGGCCGAACCGGTCATCCGCCGCGTGGATGTGCTTGCCGCCCAGGGACATCCGGGCGCGCAGGCGCTGGCCACCTACTTCGTCGGTCAGGGCGTGGGATTGATGAACAAGGTCAAGCCGGCCCGCGAGGTGGTCCGCGAGTTCATCGAGGACTATCTGGCGGCCACCGAGCGGTTGAGCAGCTCGCTGCCGGATTAGGTTGACGGCGCCCGTCGTCGCAGGTCATGGGCAGGCACAACCGAGGAGCAACCGCTGGTTGCCATACTGCATACCAGCGTCGACGAAAGGCAGACCATGATGACCGGCGGCGGACTTCTTTTCAATCCGAACACGTACGACCCGCAGCAGTTCGACCCCGAGACCCGGCGTCAGCTCCGCGCGCTGATCGACTGGTTCGAGGCCCGCGGCAAGACGAGGCTGCTCCAGGAGGACCTGGCTGCGGTGTGGGTGTCGGACTTCCTCGAATTCATCAAGTCCGAGCGGATCTTCGCAACCTTTCTGACGCCATCGGAGTACGGCGGGACTGACGGGAACAAGCGGTGGGACACCTCGCGAAATGCCGCGTTGAGCGAGATCCTCGGTTTCTACGGCCTGGCGTACTGGTACGCCGAGCAGGTCACCATCCTCGGGCTCGGGCCGATCTGGCAGAGCAACAACAAGGAAGCGATGCAGCGGGCCGCCGACCAGCTGGAAGCCGGTGGCGTGATGGCCTTCGCGCTCTCTGAGCGTGATCACGGCGCCGACATCTACAACACCGACATGATCCTGACGCCGGCCCAGAACGCCGATGCCGAGGACGGCGTTGTTTTTCGTGCGTCCGGGGAGAAGTACTACATCGGCAACGGCAATGTGGCCGGCATGGTTTCGGTGTTCTCCCGTCGTTCCGATGTCGCCGGGGCCGACGGATACGTTTGGTTCGTCGCCGACAGCACGCATGAGAACTATGAGCTGATCGGAAATGTCGTGCACGGTCAGATGTACGTCAGCAATTTCCGGCTCAATGATTACCCGGTGCGCGAGGAGGACATCCTCGATACCGGGCCGGATGCGTTCTCGGCCGCACTCAATACGGTCAACGTCGGCAAATTCAACCTGTGCAGCGGTTCGATCGGTATGTGCGAGCACGCCTTCTACGAGTCGATCACCCACGCGAACAATCGCATCCTGTACGGCAACCCGGTCACCGACTTCCCGCACGTGCGCGCCAGCTTCGTGGACGCCTTTGCCCGGTTGATCGCGATGAAGCTGTTCAGTGACCGAGCGATCGATTACTTCCGCAGTGCCAGTCGCGACGACCGGCGCTATCTCTTGTTCAATCCGGTGACCAAGTCCAAAGTCACCTCCGAGGGTGAAACGCTCGTCACATTGCTGCAGGATGTGCTGGCCGCCAAGAGCTTTGAGAAGAACACCTACTTCAGCGAGGTGGCGCGACTGATCGGCTGCCTACCACGGCTGGAAGGCACCGTGCACGTCAACGTCGCGCAGATCCTGAAGTTCATGCCGAACTACCTGTTCAACCCCGCCGAATATGCCGAGATCGGCACCCGGGACGACCCGGCGGACGACGTGTTCTTCTGGGCGCAAGGGCCAGCCCGGGGCGCATCCAAGGTGCAGTTCGCCGACTGGAACCCGGTCTACCACCGACATTCGGGGATCCCGAATGTCGCGCGCTTCTATGAGCAGGCACTGGCGCTCAAAGAGCTACTGACCACGGCCGCACCGGACGCCGATCAGCAGAGCGACTTGGACTTCGTCCTCGTCGTCGGACATCTGTTCACTCTTGTCGTATACGGCCAGCTGATCCTCGAGCAGGCTGACCTCATCGGCTTGAGCGACGACCTGATCGACCAGATCTTCGATTTCCAGATCCGCGATTTCTCCGGATATGCGATCGCTTTGCATGGCAAACCGAGTTCTACTCCTGCCCAACAGGAATGGGCGCTGTCCGCGGTGCGCAAACCGGTCGTTGACGCGGATCGCTTCGGTCGGGTGTGGGAACAGGTGAAGGGCTACGACGGCGCCTACGAGATGCCGGCATAGCCGACGTCACCTGGCGAGGTGATGCGATTGCGTCAGTGCCAGTCCCAGACCGACATGTCGTTGGGTGGGTAGTTCTGGCAGACGTCGGTGGTGTTGGCGGCGACGCCCTTGTTGTTGAAGAACAGCTTGGCCCAGTTCGGCCAGCGCCAGGCCATGTTCTCGAAGAAGGCGTTGGTGGCCGTGTTCTCGGAGTATTGGCGGCGGCCGGCGTAGTCCATGGAGAAGAACCAGTGGATGCGGTCCTGAGCGCCTTGCTGATCGGCGACGGGTTTGTTGTTGTAGTCGATCATGTAGCGCTCGTAGTAGACCGGTTCGACGTCGCGGGCGGCGGCCATGATCTGTTCGGCGGTGCACGGGGTGCGCAGGATCCGGTTGGGGATCGGGTAGTCGTCGGTGGCGTCGGCCCCGGCGATGCCGGCGCCGGCCAGGCTGGCGGCGACGGCGCAGGTGGCCACGCCGGTCCGGATCAGGTTTTTCACGCTCGTGCGGTTGGACATGATGCTCCCAAAAGTCGGTTAGTGCGCGGCCTGCTCGTAGACGAAGCGCTGATCGGGGCAGTAGTAGTTGATGGCGGTGCCGGTGAACTGCCAGGCCTGGGCGTCGGTGCTGTCCTTGGCCAGTTGCTTCTTGACGAAACCGACAGAGTCCTGGGCGGTGTGGTCGACGCCGTTGTGCAACCGCTTGCACATGATCTTGCCGATCCAGGCGTTGTAGTCCCGCTGCCCGTAGATGCCGAAGGTGTGCAGCTCATTCGCGAAATCGGTGTCCGGATCGGCAGATGCCGGCGCCGAGACGGCCAGACCGGTTGCGGCACAGATCGACAGGGCAATGATCAGGCGTTTCATCAGGCCAGGGCCTCCTCGGGATCTCGTTGGATCGGTTTCGGCCACGGTTGTGGCACCGGACGTTGACGGACTCGCTGCGGCCACCAGAACCAGCGCCCGAGCAGCGTGGCGATGGACGGCGTCATCAACGACCGGACCACAAGGGTGTCGAACAGCAAGCCTAGGCCGATAGTGGTGCCGACCTGACCGATAACGATCAAACTGCTTACCGCCATCGACGCCATGGTGAAGGCGAAGACCAGTCCTGCGGAGGTGACCACGGCACCGGTGCCGACCATGGCCCGGATGATTCCGGTCTTCAGCCCGGCGTGGATCTCTTCCTTTATTCGTGAGACGAGCAGCAGGTTGTAGTCCGCACCGACGGCCAGCAGGACGATGACCGACATCGGCATCACCATCCAGTGCAGTGGGATTCCCACGATGTGCTGCCAGAGCAGGACCGACAGTCCGAAGGCCGAGGCAAGACTCAGCACCACCGTGCCGACGATCACCGCAGAGGCCACCACCGCACGGGTGAGCACCAACATGATGATGAAGATCAGGATCAGTGCCGCCGCGGCGACGATGATCAGGTCGTAGTCGGCGCCTTGCTGCATGTCGTGGTACGTCGCCGAGCTGCCGCCGAGGTAGATCTTGGCTCCCTCGAGCGGGGTTCCCTTGATGGCGTCGGCCGCAGCGATCTTGAGCGGTGCGATGCGGGCGGTGCCTTCCGGGGTCAGCGGATCACCCTGGTGAATGATGGTGAACCGCACCGCATGTCCGTCCGGCGACATGAACAGTTTGATGCCCCGCTGGAAGTCGGCGGTCTCGAAGGCTTCCGGCGGCAGATAGAACGAGTCGTCGTTCTTGGCCGTGTCGAACGCCTCGCCCATGGCGGCGGAGTTCTCCTGCATGGCCATCGTCTGGTCCTGCTGGGCCTTTTGCAGCTGGTACTGGTTCAGCAGCGTCTGCTTCTGATTCTTCATGGTCTGGATCTGTGCCGGCAACACAGCCACCATGCGCGGCATCAGGTCGGCCATGCGTTGCATCTCCGGAACCAGGTCCTGGAAGTCGTCGGACATCGTGTTGATGCCGTCGAGCGCATCGAAGATGGACCGGATCGACCAGCACATCGGGATGTCGAAGCAGTGCGGCTCCCAGTACAGGTAGTTGCGGAGCGGCCGGAACTGGTCGTCGAAGTCCGCCAGGTGGTCGCGGACGTCATTCATGTCGCCGGACGTCGTCTTCATCTTGTCCGCCATGCGCTGCGACACCGCTGCCAGATCCGTCTGGATGCTCATCATCTCGGTCATCGAGTCGATGCTGCCCTGCAGATCGTCGGCCTGTTTGAGGATGTTGTCCAGGTTGGTCTGCGCATAGTCGTTGTTCATGATCTGGCCGTTGCCGCTCTGGCCGAGCGCGTACGGGATCGTCGAGTGCTTGATCGGATCGCCGTCGGGCCGGGTGATGGTCTGCACCTGCGCGATGCCGTGGACGCTTCTGAGTGCCTTGGCGATCTTGTCGATCACCAGGAAGTCCGCCGGGTTCCGCAGATCGCGGTCGGACTCGATCATCATCAAGTCCGGATTCATCTTGGCCTGCGAGAAGTGCCGGAACGCGGCGTCGTATCCGACGTTCGTCCCGACGTCCTCGGGCAGGAAGATGCGGTCATTGTAGGTGGTGTGATAGCCGGGCAGGGCCAGTAGTCCCACCAACGCTGCCAC
The DNA here is from genome assembly GCF_011745145.1 of Mycobacterium sp. DL440. Taxonomy (NCBI): domain Bacteria; kingdom Bacillati; phylum Actinomycetota; class Actinomycetes; order Mycobacteriales; family Mycobacteriaceae; genus Mycobacterium; species Mycobacterium sp. DL440. The sequence goes on from NZ_CP050191.1 coordinate 6,327,357, forward strand.
GATGGCGCACACCAGGATTGCGCCCGGCCAGCGAACGGTGGCGGTGCCCACCCGGTGCCAGCCGCGGGACTTCGAATACCGCTTGGGCTCAAGGATCTTGCCGAATCGGCTCATCACCGAGATGACGGCCGGCCCCAGGGTCAGTGCCATGGCGACCACCATCGTCATTCCGATCGCCAGTGGAATGCCCATGGTCTGGAAGTACGGCAGGCGGGTGAAGTACAGGCAGAACGTCGCGCCGGCGATGGTCAGACCCGACGCGAGCACGACATGGGCCGTGCCGTGGAACATGTCGTAGTAGGCCGCTTCCTTGTCCTCGCCGGCTCTTCGCGCTTCCTGATATCGGCCGATCAGGAAGATCGCGTAGTCGGTGGCCGCGGCGATGGCCAAGGTCACCAGCATGTTGGTCGCGAACGTCGTGAGACCGAAGAAATTCTGATAGCCCATTAACGCGACAAGTCCACGGGCGCCAGACAATTCGAGTACGACCATTACCAGCACGATCAGCGTGGTGATGATCGACCGATAGACGCCCAGCAGCATCACCGCGATGACCCCGAAGGTGACGAGCTCGATCAGCTCCATGCTCTCGTCGCCGACGATGTTCTGATCGGTGCTGGATGCCGCAGATCCCGTCACATAGGCCTTCACGCCGTCGGGGGCGGGGCTTTCGGTGGCGATGCGCCGGACCGCCTCGACAGAGTCGTTGGCCAGCGTCTCGCCCTGGTCGCCGGCGATGTAGACCTGCACGTAGGCGGCCTTACCGTCGCGGCTCTGGGCGCCCTTGGCGGTCAGGGTGTCGCCCCAGAAGTCCTGCACATGCTGCACATGGGTGGTATCAGCGCGCAGGTCACGCACCATCTGGTCGTAGAAGATGTGTGCCTCGAGGCCCAGCGGCTTGTCGCCTTCGAGCACGATCATCACCGAGCTGCTGGTGTCGTACTCCTGGAATTTCTTGCCGACCTCCTTGATGGCGATCATCGACGGCGCGTCCGTGGGACTCATCGACACCGCGCGCATCTTTCCGACGACCTCGAGTTGCGGCACGACGGTGTTGAGCAGTGCGACGATCACGATCCACGCCAGGATGATCGGCAGGGCGAACGCCCGGATGAATCGTGGGATCGGTGGGCGCGGAGGTGCCGCATGGCGCCCGGTTGCGATGGCGTCGGTCGGGGTGTCGTCGGTCTGGGTTCCTTCCTTGGGGCTGCTCATGCTGCCTTCACATAGCAGAAGGTTTGGGCGTTCAATCCAGTAACCGTTCTCTCTTCTTTGACCTCGTCATCGACGGTGACTCGGCAACTGATGCTGTCCCCGTCGCCTTGCGCCATGATGTTCGGCTGCACCGAGGGCAACGTGGTTTGCAGTGTCAAAGTCCATGGCAGCGGCACAGTTCCGGTGCGTTGGGGTTTGCCTTCGAGGTCCATGTAGTTGATGACGGCAGTGCTGCCCGCGCCGAAGATTTCGTACTTCACGAACGTGGGGTTGAAGTCCTCGGCGTTATCCGAGGTGGTGTCGGTGATGATGACCGGATGCGCGCCGAAGACCTTGCGGACGTTCGTGACGATCAGCACGCCGGCCACTATGGCGACGATGATCAGTACGGGAAGCCAGATTCGGCGAATTGCGCCGATCATCGCGACCGTCCTGAGGGAAAGGCCGCTGCGGGCGTATCGGCTGTAATTGTGGGCCTCCCGACGTTCGATGCGTTCGCGACCTGGCTGTTAGGCGGCCTACGCAGTTCGAAGGGTAAGTTAGTCGAATAAGTGGATAGTTTCAATCCACTTATGACGCCGCTCACTTAAGCTGGGAGATATGACCGAGGAAACACGCCGCGTACTGCGTAGGGACGCAGAGCGCAACCGGCAGCGGGTGCTCGAAGCCGCGCGGGAGCTGTTTGCCGAGAAAGGTCTCGAAGCGACGCTGAACGACGTCGCGCGGCACGCCAACCTCGGGGTGGGCACGGTCTACCGGCGGTTCGCCACGAAGGAGGAGCTGATCGCGGCCATCTTCGTAGACGGTATGCAGCAGCTCACCGCGCTGGCCGAAACCGCACTGCAACAAGAAGATTCATGGCAGGGATTCGCGTGGTATGTCGAGAAGATGTGCGAGATCACGGCGACTGACCGAGGGTTGCGGGAAATTGCGTTCAGCAAGGCTTACGGCTGCGACCGGGTGAAGGCCTGCCAGGAGCAGCTCGTCCCGGTGTTGACCAAGCTCGTCGAGCGGGCGCAGAGCGACGGCTACCTACGTCCGGAGGCGTCGTCGACGGACACGCCGCTCTTCGGGCTCTTGGCCGGCGCGGTAAGCGAGTTCGCCGGTCATGTCGACCCCCACCTCTGGCGCCGATATGTGGCCATCCTGCTGGACGGCATGCGCTGCCACGCTGACCAGTCACCCATCCCGGTGAAAGCGCTCGACAAAGAAGGGCTCGACACCGCGATGCAGACATGGGAGCCGGCCGGGCCGCCGCGGTGACAACCGCCCCCGGGGTGGCGCCGACGTTTCGGGAACGCTTGTGTGGGCACAATATCCACGTGGGAATCAACGGTGAGGCAGAAGTGGGTGCAGGTCAGTTGTTCTGCGGTGTCGATCTGGCCCGGCGTATCGAGAAGGCCGAGTCGGATCTGATCGTCGCGGCGACCCGGGCCGCCCGTGACCGTGGCGCCGACGGGCTGACGTTGCCGGTGGCCGGCGGATTCGCCTGTTTCGCCGAGACCGGTTCGCCGATGAACAAGGTGGTCGGCCTCGGCTTCGGCGGCGTGCCCGATGAAGCGGTGCTGGGCGAGATCGAGCGGGCTTTCGCTGCCGCGGGCAGCGAAACCCGGGTGGAGCTGTCCAGCCTGGCCGATCCCGAGATCGCCGCGCTGTTGTCCGGCCGGGGCTATCGCCTCGTCGAGTTCGAGAACGTCCTCGGCCGCCCTATCGGCGTCGAGGCGCCGTTGGTCACAGAGGTGGACGTGCGCCGGGCCGCCGATCTCACCGCCTGGGTGAACATCGTGGTGGAGGGTTTCGCCCATCCCGACGGTGAAGGCGCGGTCAGCCATGAGCAGTTCCCCGCCGGTATCATCGAGCGGGCCGAGCGTGACATCGAAAAAGCCGGGGCCACACCATATATCGCGCTGTGTGACGGGGCGGTCGCCGGCGGCGCGATGATGCGGTTGGCCGATGGGATCGCTCAGTTGGCGGGAGCCGCGACGGCTCCGGCCTACCGGCGTCGCGGCGTCCAGGCCGCGCTGCTGGCGGCGCGGCTGGCCGAGGCTGCCGACGCCGGATGCGAGATCGCCGTGGTGACGACGGCGCCCGGCTCGAAGTCTCAGCACAACGTGCAGCGCAGAGGTTTTCAACTGCTCTACACCCGGGCGATCCTGGTGAAACCGGCCGAGGCGGTTCAGTAGAGCATCTTGCGCAGGCTGTCCTCGCTGTAATACGCGTCGAGCTCGGCCTGGGTCTGCTCGGGTTTGAAGGCCTTGGCCATCTGCGCCACCGAGGGCACCGCAGTCGGGTTCCAGCTCTCGGGCTTCCACGCCTCCGAACGCAGGAATGCCTTCGGGCAGTGGAAGAACACTTCTTCGATGGCGATCTCCAGAGCCAGGATCGGCCGCTTGCTGCCTACCACCATGGCATCGAAATAGTCGGCGTCCGAAAGGATCTGGGCGGTGCCGTTGATACGCAGGGTGTCACCGCGGCCGGGGATGACGAACACGGTGCCCACGTGCGGTCGCTGCAGGATATTGAGGAAGCCGTCGACGCGCCGGTTGCCGGGCCGTTCCGGGATCGCGATCGTGGTGTCATCGATGATCTGGACGAAACCCGCTGGGTCCCCCTTGGGGGAGACGTCGACGCGGCCGTGCGCATCGGTGGTCGCCACGAAGCCCAGTGGTGACTGCTTGAGCCAGCCCTGCTGCGCTTCAGACAGGCGGTCGGTCACCTTCTTGGCTACTGCTGCTGTGGGTTGCCCGACGATGGCGCGCAGCTCATCCGCGGAGGTCACTTCTCGGCGCATGTGTCCATCATGCCTGCGTCGACAACTGAATTGTCTTGACCCGGAATTCGGTGGCCGGCCTGCGAGAGCAACGCCCCGGGCTCAGCTGTATCGGGCGGCCAGCGCTCGGCGGTCCACCTTGCCGATGCCGCGACGCGGCAACTCGTCGACAATGTGCACCTCGCGCGGTGCCGCGGTGGCATCCAGGGTTTGTGACACCTGGGCCCGGAGTTCAGCCACGTCGGGGGCCGCCGAACCCGGGGTCAGTACCAGCGCGACCACCACCCGCTGACCGAGTCGCTCGTCGCGGACCCCGAACACCGCGCAGTCGGCGATCGCCGGGTGGCCGGCCAGTGCGGACTCGACCAGTTGTGGCAGCACCGTCAGCCCGCCCGTGCTGACCGCGTCGTCTACCCGGCCCAGGACCCGGAGCGCGCCCGAATCATCCACGGCGCCAAGATCATCGGTGCGGAACCAGCCAGGCTCGGCGAACGGGTCAGGTGTGATCGGGTTGCGATACCCTTTGGCCACGGTGGCGCCGCCGAGCAGGATGCGGGCATTTTCGATACGGACCTTCACGCCGTCGAGTGCCACGCCGTCGTACACGCAGCCACCGGCGGTCTCGCTCATCCCGTAGGTGCGCACCACGTTAACCCCCGCCGCCTGCGCACGTTCGGCCACGCCGCCAGGCATCGGCCCGCCGCCGATCAGCACGGCATCGAGTTCGGCCAGCGCGTCCGCGGCGGCGGGGTCCTGCAAGGACTTGTCCAGCTGCACCGCAACCAGTGAGGCGTAGCGGCGTCCAGTACCCAAAGCGGCCACCGCAGAGGGCAACTCGCTCGGGACGAACGAAGCCGGGACGGCGACGGGCGTGGTGCCGGCCAGCGTGCTGCGCACCAGGACCTGCAGGCCCGCAATGTGATGGGCGGGCAGGGCGAGCAGCCACCGCCCCTCACCACCCAGCCGGGCGTGGGTGGACTCGGCGCTGGATCGCAACGCAGCCGCCGTCAGCAACGCGCCTTTGGGTTTGCCGGTGGTGCCCGACGTCGAGATCACCAGGGCGACGTCGTCGTCGATGTCGTCCCCTGCGCGCAAAGTGGTTGTCAGCAGGGACGTCTGACGTTCGTCGTCGGCGGGCACCGGCAGGATCGCCGACCCGCGTCCGGCCAGGACGTCATCGAGGACCGCCAGCAACTCATCCGTCGCGGATCCGACGGTGACGGGGCGCAGGACGGCTATGCCGGGCCCCCTGGCTCTTTCGGGTCGTCGCCGTTGTCACTGCCGGTGTCGTTGACGTCTTCGCCATCGCGCGGATCGTCCAACGGCCAGCCCTTGGCGGCCAGTCGTGCCCGTACTCGTTCGACGTCCTCGGCGCGGGGCAGCTCGTCGGTGATCTGAGTGATCAGGACCCCGATGTCGATGTGATCGAAATCACCGCGATCGATGAGATCCCGTGCGACGGCCTTGACTTCGTCGTTGGTCAGGCGCCGGGTCAACAGCGCCAACAGCGGCACCCGGTCTGGTCCTGGCACCCCCTCGGGGTACCCGGCGTTCAGCCAGGCCGCGATCTTCGCGAGAAATGCGTTCACTGCGCCTACTCCTGATGGTGCACCCCGAGGCTGCTGTCCCAATTCGGTGGGGCAGCAGCCGGAAGACCGCATTGATGTTAGTGGTGCCGGCCGACTCTGGCTCGCAGTGAACTTATCGGCCGATCGAGGATCGGCAAACCGCCCCGGCGAACAATCCGGGGTGGGCAGATGAACACTCGGTGAACTCATTTGAAGCGTATTAGAATTCCCAGCTCAGCGAGGTGTTTCTGGCTGGTCAAAATCGCCTGCGGTCCGACAGAATTACCGCCATGAGCGCTGAGCTGATCGTCCTGGTGCTGTTGATAGCAACGGCACTGGCTTTTGACTTCACAAACGGCTTTCACGACACCGGCAACGCCATGGCCACCTCGATCGCCACCCGCGCTCTCAAGCCGAAGACAGCGGTGCTGCTGGCCGGGGTGCTGAACTTGGTCGGTGCGTTCCTCTCGGTCGAGGTCGCCATCACGGTCACCAGCTCGGTGCTGAAAATCCAGGACTCCAAGACCGGATCCCTGATCCCGACGATCGATGCCTCGACCGGGCTGACGATCATCTTCGCCGGCCTGATCGGCGGCATCCTGTGGAACCTGCTGACGTGGTTGTTCGGCATCCCGTCGAGCTCGTCGCATGCGCTGTTCGGTGGGTTGATCGGCGCCGGCCTGGCGGCGGTCGGTCTGGCCGGGGTGAACTGGTCCGGCGTCAGTCAGAAGGTGCTCATCCCGGCGGTGGCCGCCCCGGTGATCGCCTGCCTGGTGGCCGGCTGCGGCACCTGGCTCGTCTACCGCATCACCCGCAACGTCGCGCAGAAGCGTCGTGAGTCGGGCTTCCGCTGGGGACAGATCGCCACCGCCTCGCTCGTTGCGCTCTCGCACGGAACCAACGACGCCCAGAAGACGATGGGCGTCATCGCGCTCGCCCTCATCACCACCGGTCATCTCAGCGGGGACGTGAAGAACGACGGGCTGCCGTTCTGGATCATCGCCTCGTGCGCGCTGGCCATTGGCCTGGGCACCTACATAGGCGGCTGGCGGGTGATCCGCACGCTGGGCAAGGGTCTCGTCGAGATCGAGTCCCCGCAGGGCCTGGCCGCCGAGGCATCCTCGGCCGCGATCATCCTGAGCTCCAGCGCGGCCGGCATGGCCCTGTCCACCACCCACGTGGCGACCGGTTCGATCCTGGGCAGCGGTGTCGGTAAGCCCGGTGCCGAGGTGCGCTGGGCGGTCGCCGGCCGGATGGCGGTGGCCTGGCTGGTCACGCTGCCCGCCGCAGGCCTCGTCGGTGCGCTGGCCTATTGGCTGTCCCACGGGGTGGAGTCACTGACCTCCTCGTCGCTGGCCGGTGACGGGCTGATCTTCCTGGTCCTGGTCGCCCTGTCCGGGTACATGTGGTGGCGCGCCCAGCAGCAGAAGGTCGACCACAGCAACGTCAACGCCGATTGGGATCAGTCCACCAACTCGGTGGTGCCCGCCGAGGTGCGCGACGCCGCCATCCCGAGCAACGACAAGCCCGAGAAGTCCGGCGCCGACAAGGCCGCGGTCTGATCGCCCCGACCACATACAGCGGACACAAGGAATCGTAATGACTTATCTGGAAGCCATTTTCAAGGTGCTCGTGGTGGGGCTGATCCTCGGCGCCGGTCTGCCTGCGGTGTTCGCCGCGGGACTCGTGACCTACTCCAACGGTGCCGGCGGCGTGAACGCCGACGGCACCACCCACGCCCCCAACCCGGCGCTGAAGGCCCTCGGATTGGCGTTGTTCGTCCTGGTCGGTCTGGTGATCCTGGTGGCCATCGCGTGGATCACGCGGACCACGATGATCCACCACACCGGTATCGACCTCTTCCCGTTCCTGCCCACGAAGTGAGCTGAGCATCATGGCTGAAACGACGAGCTTCCTGGACAACGTGCTGCGCTGGCTGCGTGCCGGTTACCCCGAAGGGGTGCCGCACACGGATCAGTTCGCCCTGCTGGCGCTGCTGACCCGGTCACTGTCCGAGGACGAGGTGGTCCAAGCCGCCCACAACATCCTGCGGTCCAGCACCGGCGACAGCCCTGTTACCGACGACGACATCCGTCTTGCGGTGCAGGACGTCATCGACAAGGAGCCCAACCCCGAAGAGGTCAATCAGGTTGCCTCGCGGCTGGCCTCGGTGGGCTGGCCGCTGTCGACACCCTCGCGCTGAATTCTCGGGCCGCTTCGGCGGGCCGGCCATTCGCGTCGCCGTTTTCCACTCCAGGGTCGCGGCCGCAGCGGATCGACGACCCAGAGGTAGAAAGCGGCGTGGGGGACTCAGCGGCGGGTGTCCCGGCGCAGCGGGTGGGTCGCGGGCACCTGGACGAAGATCAGCGTGATGCCGTCGGGGTCCGCCACGTGCATCTCGTGCAGACCCCACGGCTCCTCGGCCGCGGCCCGGGCGATCTCCACTCCCCGGCCTTCCAGTTCGGACTGGGTGGCGTAGACGTCGCGCACCTGCAACCACAATGCACCCGGGAACACCCCAGACTCGGTGGGGCTGTGATGTCCGGCCAACTCGATCAGGGACTGCCCGGCGTAAAAGACTGTGCCGGCGCCGTATTCGCGGGCGATGGCCAGACCGATCCCGTCGCGGTAGAACTCGACCGACTTCGGGTAGTCGACCGGTCGGATCAACATCCGGCTGGCCAGGATTTCCATGTCCCTTGTCTACCACCGCCAGGTGCCCGGTCGGATCCATGACACGGGTCAGTCGGGTCGTCCCGGCATCCGGCGGGCGCGGTCGCTGGCCCGCAATCCGATGGCGAAGGCTGCCTGGTCCTCGAAACTCATCGGGTTCCGTCCGGTGATCTCGTGGATGCGGCTCAGCCGGTGCCGCACGGTGTTGGTGTGCAGGAACAGCTCGCGGGCGGTGTCGATGAGCGACCCGTTGGTGGCCAGGAAGGCCCGCAGCGTCCGGACATGCTGGGTGCCCCGGTCCTTGTCCAGGCCCTCCAACGGGTCGATGAGCTGGCTTTTGAACGGGGCCAACCGGTTCAAGGGCAGGCCCTCCAGCAGGCTGTCGAACGTGCTCAGCTGATCGGGGCCGATGCTGCCGCCGTGCTGCTGCGCCAGGTCGAGGGCGATGCGGGCCTGGGTGATCGCTGCCCCGAGCTCGGCCAGCGGCGCGGCCGCGGCGTGGCCCGAGGGCAGCGAGAGTTCGGCGGTGTTGCGGGTGCGGGCGCCGGCCTCCAGCACCAGACACACCTCGGGTGCATCGCCGACCATGGCATCGGGAAATGCCATCGACAGCACGGCGCCGGCCCCGGCGGGCCAGGCCGAGCAGTTCAGCTCGGGTGCGGCCAGCCCCGGCCAGTCCAACAGCTGATTGAGAGCGTCGGGCAGCAGCATGCGCCGCTCGATCAGCGACAGCAGTTGCCCGACACGTTCGCGGGAGAGCGCGGATTCGATGTCGCGTTCCCCTTGAGCGGCCTGGACGAATCGCGCGATCAGCTCCAGCACCGCAGTTTCGGGCGGGTCGCCGCTGCCCACCGAGGTCAGGGTTCCCAGGCCGTCGACCGCGACGGTGGCCCCCGCGTCCCCAGGTGCTCCGTCGGGATCCAGCAGGAGGTGACAACCCAGCACCTCACCTGCCCGGTACAGGAGCTGGCGTACCGACTCGCGCCGTCGTTGCGACGAAAGTAATTCGGGCATGAGGGAATTGGTGGCCCGCGCGACGGCTATCTCGCCGCCGAGCTGAGAATCTGCGACATAGCGGCTCACGGAGGAGAACGGCACATTGGGCGGGGCGATGAGGATCGGCAGGCCGTCGCGGGCGGCCGAGGTGATCAGCGCGTCTGGAACAGTGTCGTGCACATCCCCGATGCCGAAGCACAGGGCGGCGGCCCCGGCCTGGGTCAACGATTCGACGAAAGCCGCACAGTCCTGGGGGGTCTGCAGGCTGATACCCACCGTGCAGACCAGTTCGCCACCGCGCAGATACCGCGACGGGTCCCGCAACTCGGTGGTGTGCACCCAGCTGACCGGTTGGTTCAGGTCACCGGTGGGCTCGTCGGGGGTGATCAGGCCCCGGTGCGACTCGAGTAGATCGCGCAGCGTCGGTACGACGTCGCGGCGTTCCGCCATGGGGATCAGCGTAACGCCGTCGTCACACCTGCGTCGGCGGGCGTTGTCGGATCCTCCAATGTCGACCTGGTGCGACAGTGGGTTTGCAGCGTGTTCGCCGCGATTGCTTGGCGGTTGCACCATTGCGGCGTGATAGTTCCTGCAACCAATCAGAGGGAGCGCACGATGACTGCATCGCCGATCTCGGTGCCCGACCAGGAGACCGACGGGTCCCACGTGCTACGGCGCGAATTCTCGCTGTGGTCGGCGTTCGCCTTCGCCTTCGCGTTCATCTCGCCGATCGTCGCGCTCTACGGAATCTTCGGTCTGGCGTTGTCCGCCGCCGGCCCGAGCTTCTGGTGGGGCTTCGCGCTGGTGTTCGGCGGTCAGCTACTGGTCGCTCTGGTCTTCGCCATGCTGGTGTCGCGGTGGCCGTTGGAGGGTTCCATATATCAGTGGTCGCGGCGGCTGCTCGGCACGTCCTACGGCTGGTTCGCGGGCTGGGTGTACATGTGGACGCTGGTGATCGCGATGGCGACCGTGGCGCTCGGCGCCGCCGGGTTCGTGGCGAACATCGCCGGAGTGGAATCGCCGTCGGGCGGCTTGCGGGCCGTCATCGCGCTGGTGATCCTGCTCGGCGGAACGGCGATCAACCTGATCGGCCGCGGTGCGCTCAAGGTGTTCATGACGGCCAGCATCGTGGCCGAGGTGATCGGTTCAATCGGGCTGGGCACCTGGCTGCTGCTGTTCCACCGCAACAACTCGTTGTCGGTGCTGTTCGACGGTGGCGGCGCCGATATGGACACCTGGACCTATCTGGGCGGGCCGTTCCTGATTGCGGTGGCGTTCATCGGATTCTCGTTCGTCGGGTTCGAAAGCGCGGGCGCCATCGCCGAGGAGGTGCACGAGCCGCGGCGCGATCTGCCCAAAGCCGTGCTCTTCTCGCTGGGATTCATCGCGCTGGTGGTGGCCTACTCGAGCCTGGCGATCATCCTGGCGATCCCGGATCTGGACGCGGTGGTGTCCGGTTCGGTGGCCGATCCGGTGTACGAAACCCTCACGGCGGCACTGGGACACGGGATTGCCAAGCCGGTCGAGTTGTTGTTCGTCATCGGCTTCCTGGCCAGCTTTCTGGCCCTGCAGACCTCCGCGTCGCGGGTGATCTGGGCTTACGCTCGTGACGGTGCGCTGCCCGCTTCGGCCGTGCTGTCCCGATTGCGCGGCAGGGCGCGAATCCCGGTGGTGGCGATCCTGATCACCACGGTGGTCGGTGGCGCTCTGTTCCTGCTCAGCATCGTGGCCGGCGATGTCTACTCGCTCATGGTCAATTTCACGGCGGGCGGCTTCTACCTGGCCTTCCTGTTCCCGTTGATCGGGTTCGTGGTGGTGCTGGCCCGCCGCGGCTGGAAGGACGGCGCGTTCAGCGTGGGCCGGGCCACGGTTCCGGTTGCCGTGGTGGCCGCGGTGTGGGCGATCCTGCAGACGCTCAACATCGCTTGGCCGAGGCCGGTTTTCGAGCAGCGCTACCTGGATTGGTCGGTGTGGATCGGTGTCGCGGTGTTGGGGGTGATCGGTCTGGCCGTCCTACTGAGTGTGCGGCACCGGATTGTGAGCGCTGCGGTGATCGATGACATCGAGGCCGACGACGAGCTTGCACACAAGGAGGCAGTCCATGACTGAGGCACCTGTGGCAGTGGTTACCGGTGGGGCCAGCGGGATCGGCGCGGCCGTGGTCAGTGCACTGCACAACCGCGGATACGTCATCGGCACGCTTGATCTGTCCGGTGAAACCCGGGCGGATCATGCTGTCGCAGCCGATGTTTCCGATGGTGCCGCGGTGTCCGCCGGGGTCGCCGAGATCCGACAGCAGCTCGGACCGATCGCCGCTTTGGTGACTTCGGCGGGCCACTACGAGATGGCCCCGGTGAGCCAGATCAGGCCGGAGGCCTGGAACCGCATGCTGCGGGTCCACGTGGGCGGGTTGTTCCACGCCGCTCGAGCCTGCCTGCCCGACATGCTCGAGCGGCGTTCTGGCGCGGTGGTCGCGGTGGCCAGTGAACTCGCGGTGGGCGGCGGCGACGGTGACGCCCACTACGCCGCGGCCAAAGGCGCCATCCTCGGCCTGGTGCGCAGCCTGGCCGCCGAGGTGGCCGATCGTGGCGTGCGGGTCAACGCGGTGGCGCCGGGCCCCACCGACACGCCTCTGCTGGCCTCCGATTCTCCTTGGCGTGCAGCCGATTACCTGGCCACCCTGCCGTTGCGGCGACTGGTCACACCGGTCGAGGTGGCGCGCTGTGTGCAGTACCTGGTGTGCGACGCCACCTTCAGCACCGGAGACGTCGTCAACGTCAACGCGGGAGCGGTGATATGAGTTCACTTTCACGCCGGGTCGCGCTGGTCACCGGCGCCGCGCAGGGGATGGGCGCGGCCCACGCGCGCCGGCTGGCCGCCGCGGGAGCGACGGTGGCGGTCAACGACATTCGCGGCAGTGCCGCTCTGGACGAGCTGGCCACCGAGATCGGCGGTCTGGCCGTCCCCGGCGATGTCAGTGACCCTGGCACCTGTGTCGAGATCGTCGACACGGTGGCCGCCACGGCGGGCCGGCTCGACGTGCTGGTCGCCAACCACGCCTACATGACCATGGCCCCGCTGCTCGACCACGACGAGGCGGACTGGTGGCGGGTCGTCGACACCAACCTGGGCGGCACCTTTCATCTGGTGCAGGCGGTCCTGCCGCACATGCGCCGGAACGGCGAGGGGCGGATCGTGGTGATCGCCAGCGAGTGGGGTGTCACCGGCTGGCCGGAGGCAACGGCCTATGCGGCGTCCAAAGCCGGGCTCATCTCGTTGGTCAAGACCCTCGGCCGGGAGCTGGCGCCGGAGGGCATCATCGTCAACGCGGTGGCGCCGGGGGTGACCGATACCCCGCAGCTGCAGGTCGACGCCGATGCCGCCGGGATCGCGTTGTCCGACATGCACGCGCGCTATGCCGAGTCGATTCCGTTGGGCCGCATCGGTTCTGTTGACGAGATCGCGGCCGCGGTTCAGTTCTTGGCCGACTTCGAGATGTCGGCGGTGGTTGGGCAGGTGATCTCCTGCAACGGCGGGGCTACCCGGACGAGGGCGTGAAGTGATGACGGAAGGGAATCAGGTGACAGGCCAGCCGTATGTGAGGTCCGAGACGGGAAACGTCGGTCAGGTCGATGCGAGGGCGGTGCCGCGGTACGCCGGTATCGCCACGTTTGCCCGGCTGCCGCAGCGTCACGAGGTGTCCGACTACGACATCGCCGTGGTCGGGGTGCCGTTCGACACCGGCGTCACCTACCGGCCGGGTGCCCGGTTCGGCCCGGCCGCGATCCGGCAGGCCTCGCGTCTGCTCAAGCCGTACCACCCGGCGCTGGATGTCAGCCCGTTCGCGCAGGCGCAGGTGGTCGACGCCGGCGATATCGCCGCCAATCCGTTCGATATCGAGGCGGCGGTGGACCAAATTCGGGAGGGGATCGCGGAGTTGGTGGCCACGCCGGAGCAGCGGGTGGTGCTGCTCGGCGGGGACCACACCATCGCGCTGCCGGCCCTGCAGGCGATGCACGCGGTGCACGGCCCGGTGGCGCTGGTGCACTTCGACGCCCACCTCGATACTTGGGACACCTACTTCGGTGCGCCCTGCACGCACGGCACCCCGTTCCGCCGGGCCTCCGAGCAGGGCCTGATCGCCAAGGGAAACTCGGCGCACGTCGGGATCCGCGGCTCGCTCTACGACCGGGCCGACCTGCTCGACGACGAGTCACTGGGCTTCACCGTGGTGCACTGTCGCGACATCGACCGCATCGGTGTCGACGGTGTCATCGAGCGGATTCGTGAGCGGGTCGGGAGCCACCCGGTATACGTATCGATCGACATCGACGTGCTGGACCCGGCATTCGCGCCAGGCACGGGGACACCCGAGATCGGTGGGATGACGAGCCGAGAGTTGGTGGCGGTGTTGCGGGCCATGCGCGGCCTGCCGATCGTCGGTGCGGACGTGGTGGAGGTCGCCCCCGCTTACGACAGCGGCGACGTGACTGCCGTGGCCGCGGCCAACCTGGCCTACGAGCTGGTTACTCTGATGGCTGACCATGACTGAATTCCGTTGGCCGGAGGGCAAAACCGCGGCCGCCGCGTTCACCTTCGACGTCGATGCCGAATCTGCAGTGCTGTGGGGCAACGACGGCGTCTCCGCCCGCATGAGCGTGATGTCCCACCAGGCGTACGGGCCGCTGGTGGGGATTCCCCGGATCCTGGATCTGTTGGAGCGCCATCAGATTCCGTCAACGTTCTTCGTCCCGGGCCACACCGCGCATCGGTATCCCGAGGCAGTCCGTGCGATCGTGGCGGCAGGGCATGAGATCGCCCACCACGGCTACCTGCACGAGCAACCGACGGCGCTGACGCTGCAGGAGGAGATCGACGCGCTGGACCGCGGGCTGGAGGCACTGGACGAGGTGGCCGGGGTACGGCCGGTCGGCTACCGCGCGCCGATGTGGGACCTGTCCTGGCACACTCCTTCTTTGCTCGCAGCTCGCGGTTTCTTGTACGACTCCAGCCTGATGGACGCCGATTGCCCCTATGAGCTGGCCGTCGGCGATACCTCCCTGGTCGAGGTCCCGATCCAGTGGGCTCTCGACGACTGGGAGCAGTACTGCTATCTGCCGGACATCTCGGGATCCGGCCTGATCGAAAGCCCCCGCAAGGCCCGGGAACTGTGGCAGCTGGAGTTCGACGCCCTCCGCCGTGCCGGTGCCTGCTGGGTGCTGACCAATCACCCGTTCCTGTCCGGGCGGCCTTCGCGAGCGGCCGAACTCGACGATCTGATGCGCTACGTGGCCGAGCACACCGATGTGTGGACGACGAACCTCGGGGCGATCGCCGAGCATGTGCGCTCGCTCGGACTGCAGCCGCGGAGCATCACCAAGCCGTGATCAGACCGGCTGGACCCGTTGTCGTTTCATCACGGCGTCGACCAGCCCGGGTGCTACAGTGTTGATCGCCTTGGCGGTCACGGCCATCCGTGGCGCGATCTGCACCGGACGGGTGCGCGCCGCGGTCAGCATCCACTCGGCGGCCTCGGCGGCCGACAGGCCGGGCAGCCCGTCGTAGGCGCGGGTCGGGGCGATCATCGGGGTCTTCACCAACGGGTAGTACAGCGTCGTGGAATGCACGCCGACCGAAGCCCATTCGGTCTCGATGACGCGGCTGACCGCCGCGAGCGCGGCCTTGGAGGCGTTGTACACCGCGAACAGCGGCGAGGACTCGTTCATCACGCCCCAGGTGGCGACGTTGATGATGTGCCCGTCGCGGCGTTCGCGCATGCCCGGGGCCAGGCCGCGGATGAGCCGCAGCGGCGAGTAGTAGTTGAGCGTCATGGTGCGCTCCACGTCGTGCCAGCGGTCCAGCGATTCGGCCAGCGGGCGCCGGATCGACCGGCCGGCGTTGTTGATCAGGATGTCGACGCCGCCCAGGTCGCGTTCGATGGTGGCGACCAGCTCGTCGATGGCGTCCAGGTCTGACAGGTCCACCGCATGGGCGCGGGCGTCGCCGCCGTTGGCGGAGATCCGCCCAACCAGGTCGTCGAGCAGTTCCTGACGGCGGGCCACCGCGATCACCGTGGCGCCCTTCGCGGCGAACTTCTCGGCCGCGGCCTCACCGATCCCCGAGGAGGCGCCGGTCAGCAGGATCCGCTTGCCGGCGACGTCGATGTCGTCACGCGCCTGCAGTCGTTCGGTCAGCGGCGGACGCATGCTGGTCAGCAGCAGCTGTTCGGACAGCCGACGCAGCGGGTTCTTACTCATGCGCCGAGTTTAGGTTGCCTACCTTTCCTCCGCCGAAACGGCATTCCAGCAGGCCTTTACTCGACCTTTTGCTGCTGGAATGCCGTTTCGGCGGGGAGAACCCTAGAAATAGCGCGGGAAGCCGCTCCAGTCCGGATCGCGCTTCTGCAGGAAGGCATCCCGGCCCTCGACGGCCTCGTCGGTCATGTACGCCAAGCGGGTGGCTTCCCCGGCGAACACCTGCTGACCCACCAGGCCGTCGTCGATCAGGTTGAAGGAGAACTTCAGCATCCGGATGGCCTGGGGCGACTTGCCGTTGATCTCGGTCGCCCACTGCAGGCCGACGGACTCGAGCTCGGCGTGGTCGACGACGTCGTTCACCGCGCCCATCTGATACATGGTCTCGGCGTCGTAGGCGCGGCCCAGGAAGAAGATCTCGCGGGCGAACTTCTGCCCGGTCTGGCGGGCCAGGTACGCGCTGCCGAAGCCGCCGTCGAAGCTGCCGACGTCGGCATCGGTCTGCTTGAACCGGGCGTGCTGACGGCTGGCCAGGGTCAGGTCGCAGGTGACGTGCAGGCTGTGTCCGCCGCCGGCCGCCCAACCGTTGACCAGGCAGATCACCACCTTCGGCATGAACCGGATGAGCCGCTGCACCTCGAGGATGTGCAGCCGCCCGGCCCGCGCCGGATCGACTGTTTCGGCGGTCTCCCCGTCTGCGTATTGGTAGCCGGATCGGCCGCGGATGCGCTGATCCCCACCGGAGCAGAAGGCCCAGCCGCCGTCTTTTTGCGACGGGCCGTTGCCGGTCAGCAACACGACGCCGACGTCGGGGGACATCCGGGCGTGATCGAGGACGCGGTACAGCTCGTCGACGGTGTGCGGCCGGAACGCGTTGCGCACCTCGGGCCGGTCGAACGCGACCCGCACCGTGGGCTGCCGGGTGCCGTCGGCGACGTGGCGGTGGTAGGTGATGTCGGTCAGATCGTCGAAGCCGGGCACCGGCTCCCAGGCTGTCGGGTCGAACGGGTTGTCTGCACTCACGTGCTCGACTGTAGAGCGAGGCCGACGCGACGTTTCAGAGGTACCGTCGCGGGGTACCAAACCTGGCGCGATGATGCGTACGGCGCATCACCAGATCAGAAAGAGGCCACGTTGATCACAATGAAGAAGTCGGCAGGGGTGTTGTTCTCGGCGTTGGCTGTCGGCCTCGCGCTCGTCGGGTGTTCTCCCGCGATCACCGGTGGTGACACCAAGTGCAAGGACTTCATCGGGCAGGACGAGAAGACGCAGGACGAAGCGGTGGGCAAGATGCTCAAGGATGAGAAGGGCAGCGATGCGGCCCAACTCGAGATCACCGGAACCCGGCTGGCGGTGCAGGCCTTCTGCCAGACGGTGGGCAAGCAGGACTCCAAGATCAAGGAAGCCCCGCACCTGAGCTGACGGGCAGGCTTTAGATCGGGTCCAGCCGGAACACCGGGCAGCGTCCGGCGAGGGCCTCGAACTCGTCGGGGTTGGGCCCGGTCACCAGCCCGGCGTTGCGCATGAACCCCACCCCGGTCGGAACCAGGACAGGGAACTGACGCAACAGCGGCCGGGCCTGCTCGACGGGGATTTCCACCACACGGACCCGCTGGTCACGGCGGCCCTGGTGCACGGTGGCCTCACCGGCAGCGCGGGCATTGGCCGCCCAATCGCCCTTCGGCAGCCCGCCGACGATGTAGCGGTGACCCTCGACGGTCATCGGAGTGACCGGCGTCGACCGGGGTTTACCGGACTTGCGGCCCGTTACGGTCAGCACGACGGGACCCTTGTCACCGCCGACGCCGAGCTTGTTCAGCCCGATCATCACCTTGTTGACGTACTTCAACCACCACGGCGGCTTGATGCGGTCGTCAGCCATGACCCCACACTAGGCGCGGATACCGACACCCTGCAGGGCCGCGACCAGCCCGTCGGGTCGCTCGGCGGTGGGCAGCGGGTCGACCAGCGCGAACCGGCAACCCACCGCACGGGCGCCGCCGTCGGCCTCCTCGCTGTCGCCCACCATCAGCGCGTCCTGAGCCGGCACGCCGAGGCGCTGCAGCGCGGTGGTGAAAATCGCCGGGTCGGGTTTGACTGCACCCACTTCGAAGGACAGCACGAACTCGTCGACGTGCTCGGTGGCGCCGATCGCCGTGAAGGCCGGACGCACATCGAACGCGATATTGGAGACGACGGCCGTCCGGAATCCTTGTGCCTTCAGGCTTTTGATGACGCGTGCGGTGTCCGGATAGGCAGTCCAGCTGGCCGGATCGATCACCCGGTTGTACAGCGATTCGGCGTGGTGGTCGGCCAATCCGGATTCCCGCAGCACGTGCAGATAGGCCTCACGGTGCAGATGCGGCGCCAGGTCGCGGTTCGCCCAGGCCCGGTACTGCTCGTCGGTCATCGTCACGGACCGCCCGGTCGGGGCGGTGAGCCGGCGCATCAACTCGGCCTGGACGTGCCCGTCGACCTCGCGTTCGTCTACGACGATCCCGGTGAACCAGCTGTCCTGTTCCTCGAGGCGGAACAGGGTCCCGGAGAAGTCGAACAACACAGCCGCCACCATGTCCGCCATCGTGCCAGGACGGGCTGGAGAATCTGCGAGTCTGCTGGGCCCCTCCCGCTTGCGGGGGACCGCTCGGCAGAGAAACTCAGCCGATCGCGCGGGCAGCGCCCTCCCAGAACTGCGCCCGGACGGCCTTCTTGTCGGGCTTGCCGAGCGCGGTCACCGGCACGGAGTCGACGACGATCACCTGCTTGGGTGATTGCACGGAGCCCTTGCGGTCCTTGACCGCGGCCTGGATCTCGGCGGTCACCGTGGCCACGGCCGTCTCGTCGGAGGCGGCGTCGGGACGCAGCACGATCACCGCGGTCACGGCCTCACCCCACTTCTCGTCCGGGGTGCCGATCACGCAGACCTGTGCCACCGAAGGATGTTCGGCCACAACGTCTTCCACCTCACGCGGGAACACATTGAACCCACCGGTGATGATCATGTCCTTGACGCGGTCGACGATGAACCAGTAGCCGTCCTCGTCCTCGCGGGCCATGTCACCGGTGCGCAGCCAGCCGTCCTTGAAGGTATCCGCGGTCGCCTCGGGCAGTTTCCAATATCCGCCGGCCAGCAGCGGCCCGGACACGCAGATCTCGCCGACCTCGCCCTGGGGCACCGGGTTGCCCTCGGCGTCCAACAAAGCCGTCCGTGCGAACAGCGTGGGCCGGCCGCAGGAGGTCAGCCGCTTCTCGTCGTGGTCCTTCTTGCCCAGGTACGAGATCACCATCGGCGCCTCGGACTGGCCGTAGTACTGCGCGAAGATCGGCCCGAAGCGCTTGAGCGCCTCGGCCAGCCGCACCGGGTTCATCGCGGAGGCGCCGTAGTAGACGGTCTCCAGCGAGGACAAGTCGCGGGTGTGTGAATCCGGGTGATCCATCAGCGCATAGATCATCGACGGCACCAGCATGGTCGCGGTGATGCGACGCTCCTCGATGACCCGCAGCACCTCGGCAGGGTCGAATTTGGGCAGCACGATCATCTCGCCGCCCTTGACGATGGTCGGCACGAAGAATGCCGCACCGGCGTGCGACAGCGGCGTGCACATCAGGAAGCGCGGGTTCTCGGGCCACTCCCACTCGGCGAGCTGGATCGTGGTCATGGTGTTGATCGAGCGCACCGTGCCCATCACGCCCTTGGGCTTACCGGTGGTGCCGCCGGTGTAGGTGAGCCCGCCGACGTGTTCGGGATCAAGTTCGGCGGCGACGAGGGGCGCCGGGGCGTACTTGGCGGCCTCGGCGGTGAGGTCGGCGACGGATGCGTCGGCGGCGGCCAGCGCTTCGGGCACCGGGCCGATGGTCAGAACCTGGCGGAGCGACGGCACCTTCTCCAGCAATCCGACGGCCCGCTCCACGAATGCGGGTGTGGGGTCGATGATGAGGGTCGTCACCTCGGCGTCGGCCAGCACGTAGGCGTGGTCGTCCAGCGAGCCGAGAGGGTGTAGTGCGGTGCGACGGTAGCCCTGGGTCTGGCCCGCGCCGATGATCATCAGCACCTCGGGCCGGTTCAGTGACAGCAGGCCGACGCCTTCGCCGCTGCCTGCGCCGAGCGCTTCGAAGGCCTGAATGTACTGGCTGATGCGTTCCGCGAGCTCGCCACCGGTCAGTGTGGTGTCGCCGAGGAACAGCACGGGCTTGTCTTTGTTGCGTTTGAGCGCGCCGACCGTGAGGTGGCCGGAATGGATGGGATGGTGCAGCAGCGCATCACTCATGGGGTCCAGATTAGAACGTGTTCCAGAAAGTGTGGAGTCGATCCCCCATTGTGGGCGTAACACGAGGTCATCGAAGGCCGAAATACAGGTAGTGCGGTACTCGTGTCGACGCAGTTCGCGCTGCCTAATGTCTCAGATGTGGGGGGCGGGAGCCAGGCCCCGGCGGGTTAGGGACCGCCGGGGCCTGTGCCCGGATCAGCGGTTGGCGGCCTCACGGGCCGGGCGGGCCAGCTTCTCATGGCTCCAGAATCTTTTTGAGGTTTTTCGAATCCGCAGGCCAAGCGGTCCTTAGACATCGCGGATAGATGTGGATTTCATGATCAACAAGACGGGGTGGCAGGTGGCCGGCGCGCTGGCGGTGGTGGTGCTGTCGGTCGGCGGCATATTCGCGATGACCAGGTGGACGTCGCGACCCATGGTCGCCGTGGGCCCGGTCGTCGGCTACGGGATGGTGCGCGATCAGGACGCCGTGCTGGTCGCCTACGGCCGGACCGGCGGGACGATCGGCCCGCCATTCGGTTCCAGCGACACCTGGCAGGAACGGGTGGCCGCGGTCTCCGTGGATAGCGGCGAGCTGCTGTGGGACGTTCAGCTGCATGACAGCAAGGGGTGGGAGCGCGGCGTGCTCGCGGTGTCCGACGGGCTGGCCTATATCGCGACCGATGAGGGGCTGTCGGTGATCAAGGTCGAGGACGGCACTGTCGTTGTGGGTGACATCGGCGACGATTACGTCGAGTCCTTCAACGGCTACAATGTCGATCCGCACATCAATGCCGTTGTCGCGCTGACTGATTCCGGGGCGGTCGAGGCGGTGCCGCTGGGGACGACGGAGCCCGCTCCGGTCACCGACGATATCGCCGAGGCCTGGCGCACCACGCTGATCGGCGACTCCTCTCCGACGGCTGACTCGGATTTCGGCATCATCAACGTCGACCCGACCGCGATGCCGGACGGCATGGTGCTGCCCGATGGCACCACCATCTCGATACCCAAGCCGTACCGATCGCCGGATCCGCAGCTGATGCGCGACGGCAAGGTGCTCGCCCGGCTCGACGGCCTCACCAAGAAGGAGCTGGTGTACGAGGTGGTCCGCACCCCGGCCGCACTGGCCACGCCTGCGCAGCTCAAAGAGGGCACCGACAGTCATTACCATTCGTCGGCTGTCCCGCTCGGTATCGACCACGGTGTGGTGCTGGTCGGCGGCGAGCTGGCCGACGATCCGCGTGTCGACGAGTTGAGGCTGTACGACATCGATACCGGCGAAACCCTCGCGGTGATCGGCGGGCTCGACGGCTACGTACGGGCCACCGCGACTCCGCAGGGGGCGATCCTGGTCATTGCGGCTGCGGAGGATTCCGGCCTGGACGACGACCGGCTGATCATCGTCCGTCCGGACGGACGGACCACGATGACTCAGATCGGCGACACGGATTTCTGGGGACGCACGCGGGCAAACGTCACGACGCTCTAGCATCCGGGCATGGCCAGCCTGATCGAGTCCGCCGATCTCGTCCTCTACGGAACCATTCTCACGGTCGCCGACACGCACCCCACTGCCGAGGCGCTCGCGGTGTCCAAAGGTCGCATCGTCGCGGTCGGGTCCCGGTCCGAGGTGGCGGCCTGGGTCGGCCCCGACACCGACGTCCGCGAGGTCGACGGCTGTGTCATGCCGGGTTTCGTTGAGGCGCACGGTCATCCGTTGATGGAGGCGGTGGCGCTGTCCGGCCGCATCGTCGACATCCGGCCGGTGACCCTGTCCACCGCGCAGGAGGTGCTCGACGCGATCGGTGCCGAGGTGGCCAGACGCGGGGCCGACGGCGCATTTCTGAACGGCTGGGATCCGCTGCTGCAGCACGGGTTGCCCGACCCCACCCTGGCCTGGTTGGACGGCATCGCGTCCGAGACACCGTTGGTGATCGTGCACAACTCAGGTCACAAGGCCTTCTTCAACAGCGCGGCTGCCCGCCGCGCCGGACTCACCAGGGATACCCCGAACCCGAAGGGGGCCAAGTATGGCCGCGCGGCCGACGGCGAGCTCGACGGCACCGCGGAGGAGACGGCGGCGGTGTTTCCACTGCTCGGCGATGCCATCTCGGTCACTGACTATCCGGCGATGCTGACCGCCGAATGCGCGCGGCTGAACCGTGCCGGGCTGACGACGTGTTCGGAGATGGCGTTCGACCCGATGTTCCGGCCGCTGCTCGCCCAGCTGCACGACCAGCTGACGGTGCGGTTGCGCACCTATGAGATGTCCACCGCTTCACTGCATACCGACGCTGAGCCATTCGACGGTGACGACATCGTGCGCCAGGTCGGTATCAAGATCTGGGTCGACGGGTCACCGTGGATCGGCAATATCGACCTGACGTTCCCGTACCTGGATACCGACGCCACCCGAACCATCGGCGTGGTGCCCGGCTCCTGCGGGCACGCCAACTACACCAAAGAGCAGCTCACCGAGATCGTCGGCACGTTCTTCCCGCAGGGCTGGCAGCTGGCCTGCCACGTGCACGGCGACGCCGGCGTCGACACGATCCTCGACGTCTACGAAGACGCCCTGCGCGCGCATCCCCGTGACGATCACCGGCTGCGACTGGAACACGTCGGCGCCATCACGCCGGAACAGTTACGGCGAGCCCACGATCTCGGTGTCACGTGCAGCCTGTTCGTCGACCACCTGCACTACTGGGGCGACATCCTTGTCGACGGGCTGTTCGGCCCCGAGCACGGCGGACGCTGGATGCCCGCCGGTTCGGCCGTCGCCACCGGCATGCGGATCTCGCTGCACAACGATCCGCCGGTCACCCCGGAGGAACCGCTGCGCAACATCAGCGTGGCCGTCACGCGGACCGCACCGAGCGGGCGCGTCCTGGCGCCCGAGGAGCGGCTCACCGTGGCGCAGGGGATTCGGGCGCAGACCATCGATGCGGCGTGGCAGTTGTTCGCCGACAACGTGATCGGCTCGCTCGAGGTGGGCAAGTACGCCGACTTGGTGATCGTGTCGGCGGACCCCCGGTCGACGCCCCCGGAGGGCATCGCCGACCTGGAGGTACAGGCCACATTCCTGGCGGGGCGGCAGGTTTATCCGAAAGCCGGTTGACCGTCCGCGCGTCGTGGCACGCTCGGGGCATGTCAGATTTGCCGACTCCGCAGTTTCTCGACGAGCGCGTCGCCTACTGGGCGGCCACCAAACCTGACGAGGAGGCGGTCGCCTATCTGAGCCGCACCTGGACCTGGTCGCAGTGGTACGACCGGGTCCGGCGGCTGGCCGGTGCGTTGAGTGCGTGGGGCGTCAGCCGCGGCGACGTCGTCGCGTTTCTCGACAAGAATCATGTGGCCTGTGTCGAGCTGACGCTCGCGGCTGCGTCGCTCGGTGCGGCCAATGCCATCATCAACTTCCGGCTCGCCGCCGACGAGTTGGATTATGTGCTCAATGACTGCGGGGCCAAGGTGCTGGTCGTCGGCGAGGAGCTTCGCCCGGGTATCGACGAGATCGCCGATCGGCTCACGTCGGTCGAGCACATCGTGACGGTGACGGCCGAGGGCGGTGACGGCGACGAGTACGAGGCGCTGCTCGCCAGTGCGTCGCCAGTCGGTCGATCGGCCGACGTTCAGCCCGACGACACGTGCATCATCATGTACTCCTCTGGCACCACCGGTCGGCCCAAAGGCATTGCGCTCACCCACGCCAACGTCATCGCCCATACCCTCAACGCGTTCGAGGGCTGGTCGCTCTCCGAGGGGGACAAGAGCTTGGTGGCCATGCCGCTGTTCCACGTCGGTGGCTCGTCCTACATGCAGTGGGGTCTGTATCACGGGGCGCCGACGTACATGACGCGTGATGTTGACGGCATGGCGTTGGCCGGCGGAATTCTGGCCGGGGCGAATAGGACGTTTCTCGTGCCTGCCGTGCTGTCCAAGGTGTTCGACACCGGCGAGGACGCGGTGAAGCTCTTCGGTGCGTTGAAGACCTTCGCCTACGGCGCATCGCCGATGCCGTTGCCGCTGTTGCGTTCTGCGCTGCAGGCCTGGCCCGAGACGGAGTTCATTCAGGTATACGGGTTGACGGAGGTCGCCGGTGCGATCAGCCGGCTCGGGCCCGACGACCATCGTGCGGCCAGTGAAGCGCGCCTGATGAGTGCGGGCACTGTGGTTCCCGGCGCCGAGGTGCGGGTGGTCGACCCCGACACCGGTGCCGAGGTGCCCGTCGGTGAGCAGGGTGAGTTGTGGTTCCGCTCACCACAATTGATGAAGGGTTATCTGAACCGGCCGGAGGCCACAGCGGAGACGATCACGCCCGAGGGCTGGTTCCGCACCGGTGATATCGGCCGCGTCGACGACGGCGGGTACATATTCGTCGAGGACCGGCTCAAGGACATGATCATCTCCGGCGGAGAGAACATCTACTCGATCGAGGTCGAGCGCGTGCTGGCTGAACACCCCGCCGTCGTCGATGTCGCCGTGATCGGCGTGCCCGACGAAAAATGGGGTGAGTCGGTGAAAGCCGTTGTGACACTGGACGGTGACGCATCCGACCAGGAGCTGATCGCGTTCGCCCGCGAACATCTTGCCGCCTACAAATGCCCCAAGTCGGTCGACATCGTCGATGAGCTGCCGCGCAACCCCACCGGCAAGATCCTCAAGAAGGATCTGCGCAAGCCGTACTGGGAGGGCCGCGACCGCGCCACGGTGTGAGAATCGGCTCTGTATTTCCTGTTTCAGCCGGAGTAGCTTCGAACCCATACGTGTGCGCGGAGAACTGGGGTGCGGACATGGTGGATACGTATATTCGGCAGGGATTTTCCCGCGGGCTGGTGGTCTTGTCCGCCCTGATGTTGGCCGTGACGGCCGGTTTGCTCGGTTCACCGCCGACAGCGAATGCCTGGTCACGAGCCGGTTTGCCGGTAGAGACACTGTCGGTGCCGTCGGCGTCCATGGGCCGCGACATCAAGGTCCAGTTCCAGGGCGGCGGGCCGCACGCGGTCTACCTCCTGGACGGCCTGCGCGCCCGCGACGACGCCAACGGATGGGACATCGAGACCCCGGCATTCGAGTGGTTCTACCAATCCGGGTTGTCGGTGGTCATGCCCGTCGGCGGCATGTCGAGCTTCTACTCCGACTGGTACCAGCCTGCGGCGGGCAACGGCGGTGTGCAGACCTACAAGTGGGAGACGTTCCTGACCAGCGAGTTGCCGCAGTGGCTGGCCGCGAACCGGCATGTATCCGCATCGGGCAACGCGGTGGTCGGCCTGTCGATGTCGGGCAGCTCGGCGCTGATCCTGGCCGCCTACTACCCGGGACAGTTCCGCTATGCGGGGTCGTTGTCGGCGTTCCTGAATCCCTCGGCCGGCCCGTGGCCCGGGCTGATCGGGTTGGCGATGAACGATTCCGGTGGCTTCTCCTCGGCGGCCATGTGGGGTCCGCCGGGTGATCCGGCGTGGGCGCGCAACGATCCGACGGTGCAGGTGGGGCGCCTGGTGGCGAACCACACCCGCATCTGGGTGTATTGCGGTTCGGGAACTCCCGGCGAGCTGGGCGGCGGCGACGTCGCCTCGACGTTCCTGGAAAACACGGCGCTGCAGAGCAATTTCAACTTCCGCGACCAGTACGTCGCAGCGGGCGGAAACAACGCGGTGTTCAACTTCCCGGCCACGGGCACCCACACCTGGGGCTATTGGGGTGCGCAGTTGAACCAGATGAAGCCCGACATCCAGCGGACCTTGGGCGCCGCCTGACCGCGTTGGGCATCATTGACGGCGTGATGGACACGGCGCCGGCGTTGGGCGACCTCTTGGACCGCCTGCATGTCGTGGCCTTGCCGATGCGGGTTCGCTTCCGCGGCATCACCGTTCGTGAGGTGGCGCTGATCGACGGCCCGGCCGGCTGGGGGGAGTTCGGCGCATTCCTCGAATACGAACCGTCCGAGGCCGCGGCTTGGCTGGCCGCCGGGATCGAGGCCGCGTACCGGCTACCACCGGCGGTCCACCGTGATCGCATCCCGATCAACGCCACCGTGCCCGCGGTCCCGGCCGCCCAGGTGCCCGACGTACTTGCCCGCTTCCCCGGTGCCCGCACAGCGAAGGTCAAGGTCGCCGAGCCCGGTCAGACGCTGGTCGACGACGTCGCGCGCGTCAACGCCGTCCGCGCACAGGTTCCGGTGGTGCGGGTGGATGCCAATGGCGGTTGGACGGTCCAGGAGGCCGTGGACGCCGCCGCAGCGCTGACCGCCGACGGGCCGCTGGAGTATCTGGAGCAGCCGTGCGCGACCGTCGACGAGTTGGCCGCACTGCGCCGGCAGGTGGCGGTGCCGATCGCCGCTGACGAGTCGATCCGCAAGGCGTCTGATCCGCTGCGGGTGGTTCGGGCCCGCGCCGCCGACGTCGCGGTGCTCAAGGTGGCGCCGCTGGGCGGTGTGTCACGGATGCTCGGCATCGCCGCACAGATCGATATCCCGATCGTGGTGTCCAGTGCACTGGATTCCGCGGTGGGTATCGCGCGCGGACTGTTGGCTGCCGCGGCATTGCCCTCGCTGCACCATGCCTGCGGGCTGGGCACGGGCGGATTCTTCGTCGAGGACGTCGCCGGGGTTCCTGCGCCGGTCGACGGCTACCTATCCGTCGGGACCGTGGTGCCGGATCCCTCACGGCTGTCCGCGTTGGCCGCGACGCCGGAGCGACGGCAATGGTGGATCGAGCGAGTACGGGAGTGCTACCCGCTGATATAGCTCATGTCCTGATTTGTGGGGTGCATGACGTAGACGCCATCGCCGAGGTCGCGAACACTGAAGACGTGTCACGATCGGTGGTGATCCTGGGCTACGCCGGGGTGCAGGCATTGGACCTGGTGGGGCCCTTCGACGTGTTCTCCACCGTCACGCTGGCCCTGACCGGTCTGGGCCAGCCCGGCGGCTATGCCGTAACGGTGGCCTCGGTGGACGGTCAGCCCGTCACCACGCTTACGGGGTTGGAGTTCGTCGCCGCACCGCTGCCTGACCCGCACGGTCCGATCGACACCATCGTCATCCCAGGCGGTATCGGTGCCGACGCGGCCCGGGCCAACCCGGCGGTCATCGACTGGATCCGCACCGCCGCGCACAACGCCCGCCGCGTCGTCAGCGTCTGTACGGGCGCGTTCCTGGCCGCCCAGGCCGGACTGCTCGACGGTTGCGCCGCCACCACCCACTGGTCCGCGGCCCGCCGGATGGCTGACGAATTTCCCGAGGTGGCAGTCGATCCCGAACCGATCTTCGTCAGAAGCTCGGAGCGTGTATGGACGGCGGCCGGGGTGACCGCAGGCATCGATCTGGCGTTGTCGCTCGTCGAGGACGACTACGGCACCGATATCGCCCAGACCGTGGCTCGGTACCTGGTGCTCTACCTGCGCCGGCCCGGTGGCCAGACACAGTTCGCCGCGCCGGTCTGGATGCCGCGGGCCAAACGTGCCCCGATCCGCGAGGTGCAGGAATCCATCGAAGTTGAACCCGGTGGGGCACATAGCATTTCTGACCTGGCTCGGCGTGCGGCGATGAGCCCACGGCACTTCACCAGGGTGTTCACCGACGAGGTCGGTGAAGCGCCCGGCGCCTACGTGGAGCGCATCCGCACCGACGCCGCGCGACGCCAGCTCGAGGAGTCCGACGACACCGTCACGGTCATCGCCACCCGCTGCGGTTTCGGCACAGCCGAGACCATGCGACGCAATTTCGTTCGGCGCCTCGGCATTTCACCTGACCAATATCGAAAGACTTCCGCGCACGCGAGGAGCACGGATTTAACCGCCTGAGAGGAACGACAACCATGCAGATCGCGATCGTGTTGTACCCCAGCTTTACCGCACTCGACTTCATCGGACCCTACGAGGTGCTGCGCAACCTGCCCGATACGGAAGTGCGGTTCGTCTGGCACGAGCCGGGCCCCATCACCGCCGACTCCGGTGTGCTGATGGTGGGGGCCACCCACAGTTTCGACGAAACCCCTTCGCCCGATGTGGTGTTGGTGCCCGGCGGGCCGGGCACCACCATGGTGGCCCGCGACGAAAAGGTGCTCGACTGGCTGCGTGAGGTGTATCCGGGGACCACTTGGATGGCGTCGGTGTGCTCGGGTTCAGTGGTGCTGGCCGCGGCGGGCCTGCTCGATGGGAAGCCCGCCACCTCGCACTGGTCGGCGTTGAGTGCGTTGAAGATGATGGGCGCGACTCCGGTGGGGGATCAGCGCATCGTGCGTGCCGACCCTGACGGCAAGGTGATCACGGCGGCGGGTGTTTCGGCGGGGATCGACCTGGCGATGTGGTTGGCCGGTCAGATCGGCGGTGAGGCCAAGGCCAAGGCCATTCAGCTGATGATCGAGTACGACCCGCAGCCGCCGTTCGATTCCGGGCATACGTCGAAGGCGAGCGTGGCCACCAAGGCTGGTGCCACCGCGTTGCTCGGGAGGGACATGATCAAGCCCGAACCGCTCAAGGCCGGGGTGCTGCTGGCGTGGGATCAGGCGATCCGCAGGGCGCGGGGGCGCCGCAGCGCGTGAGCGCTCAGACGGCTGCAGCGCGTGAGCGCTCAGACAGCGATCAAGTAGCGTCGGCCGGGTGAATCTGGCTTATGAAGAGCGAGGCAAGGGTGATCCGGTGCTGTTCATCGCCGGCCGCGGAGGCGCCGGCCGCACCTGGCACCTGCACCAGGTCCCGGCGTTGCAGCGGGCGGGCTACCGCGTCATCACCTTCGACAATCGCGGGGTCGGCGCGACGGAGAACGCCCAGGGGTTCGGCACCGAGCAGATGGTGGCCGACACTGCCGAGCTGATCGAGAAGCTCGGGGCGGCTCCGGCGCACATCGTGGGTGTGTCGATGGGTTCGTTCATCGCGCAGGAACTGATGTTGGCCCGTCCCGATCTGGTGCGATCGGCGGTGTTGATGGCCACCCGCGGCCGTCACGACCGGGCGCGCGAGTTCTTCCGCACCGCGGAGCGTGACCTTGCGGCTTCGGGCGTGCAACTGCCGCCGACGTTCGATGCCAAGCTCCGGATGATGGAGAGTTTCTCGCCCAAGACGCTCAACAACGACGTGCTGGTGCGCGACTGGAGCGAGATGTTCACCATGTGGCCCACCAAGCAGACCCCGGGTCTGGCCGCCCAGTCCGATGCCGGTCCGGTGGACAACCGGCTGCCGGCCTACCAGGCCATCACCACTCCGGTGCTGGTCATTGGGTTCGCTGACGATGTGGTGCTGCCCCCGCATCTGGGCCGTGAGGTGGCCGACGCGATTCCCACCGCCCGCTACCTGGAGATCCCCGACACAGGTCACCTCGGCTTCATCGAGAAGCCCGACGCCGTCAACGCCGCTCTGCTCGAGTTCCTGGCCGGGCAGACCGGGCAGACCGGCCAGTACTGACGAATAAGGTGGAGTGGTGAACCCCTCGACGGCACAGGCGCGCGTAGTCGTCGACGAACTCATTCGCGGCGGTGTCCGCGATGTCGTGCTGTGCCCGGGCTCGCGTAACGCCCCGCTGGCGTTCGCGCTGTCCGATGCCGACCGTGCCGGCCGCATCCGTCTGCACGTCCGCATCGACGAGCGCACGGCCGGATACCTGGCGATCGGCTTGGCGGTGGCCGAGCGAGCGCCGGTCTGCATCGCGATGACCTCGGGCACCGCGGTGGCCAATCTCGGCCCCGCGGTCGTGGAGGCCAACTACGCCCGGGTGCCGCTGGTCGTGCTGAGCGCCAACCGGCCCTACGAAATGTTGGGCACCGGCGCCAATCAGACCTTCGAACAGTTGGGTTACTTCGGTACCCAGGTGCGGGCCAACATCAGCCTCGGCTTGGCGGAGGACCACCCCGAACAGCTTGATTCCCTCAACGCTCAGTGGCGTTCGGCGACCTGCCGGGTGCTGGCGGCGGCTACTGGATCACGCACCGCCAACGCGGGCCCGGTGCAGTTCGACATCCCGCTGCGCGAACCGCTGGTTCCCGACAACGCGCACGGGGACAGCTCGTTCCCGGGGCTTGTCGGCTCCTCGCGCGAGCGCTCGTCGGAAGGCCGCCCGGACGGTAAGCCGTGGACCTACACCCCGCCGGTGAGCTTCGATCAGCCGCTGGAGATCGACGTCACGCCGGACACCGTGGTGATTGCCGGGCACGGCGCCGGTGCGCACCCGAACCTGGCCGGGCTGCCGACGGTGGCCGAGCCCACCGCGCCGCGGCCCCAGAACCCGCTGCACCCGCTGGCGCTGCGCCTCGTGCATCCCAAGCAGGTCATCATGCTGGGGCGGCCCACCCTGCACCGGCCGGTCTCGGCGCTGCTGGCCGACCCGGCGGTCCCGGTCTACGCGCTGACCACGGGTCCGCGCTGGCCCGATGTCTCCGGCAACTCGATGGCCACCGGTACCCGGGCGGTAACCACCGGCACCCCGGATCCGGCCTGGCTGAGCCGCTGCGCCGAGGTCAATCGGCACGCCGTGGCAGCAGTACGCGAACAACTCTCGGCGCACCCGCTGACCACCGGTCTGCATGTGGCCGCGGTGGTCACCGACGCGTTGCGCCCAGGGGATCAGCTGGTGCTCGGAGCATCCAATCCGGTGCGCGACGCGGCCCTGGTCGGGCTGGATGCCGAGGGCGTCAAGGTGCGGTCCAACCGCGGTGTGGCCGGTATCGACGGCACCGTGTCGACCGCGATCGGCGCGGCACTGGCCCACGACGGCCGGACC
Source organism: Mycobacterium sp. DL440 (assembly GCF_011745145.1). NCBI lineage: Bacteria > Bacillati > Actinomycetota > Actinomycetes > Mycobacteriales > Mycobacteriaceae > Mycobacterium > Mycobacterium sp. DL440. Next base: position 6,357,794 of record NZ_CP050191.1, read on the forward strand.
GTCGCGCTGATCGGGGACCTGACCTTCGTGCACGACAGCTCGGGGTTGTTGATCGGGCCCACCGAGCCGACGCCGCGCAACCTGACGATCGTGGTGTCCAACGACAACGGCGGCGGCATCTTCGAGCTGCTGGAGCAGGGCGATCCGCGGTTCTCCGACGTGTCGTCGCGGATCTTCGGCACGCCGCACGACGTGGACATCGCCGCGCTGTGCCGGGCTTATCACGTGGAGTTCGGCCAGGTCGAGGTCGACGCGCTCGGCGCGGCGCTGGCTGAACCCTTCGACGGTATGCGGGTACTGGAGGTGAAGGCCGACCGGTCGTCGCTGCGTGCCCTGCACGCGTCGATCAAGGCGGCCCTGTGAGGCCCGCGCAGATCGCGGCCCGATTCCGGGCGATGGTCCAGCCTCTGATCCCGCACCTGTACGGCGAACCGGGGGAGACGCGCTCGCAGCGGATCATCCGGCGGGTGCGGATCGGCGTGGTGATCACCGCCTGCCTGGTCACGTTGCAGTCTGGGCTGCTGGTGATGGGCGCCTGGCGCAACGACCAGCAGATCGAGCGGCACATGGGGGTGGCTGCGGCCGAGGTGCTCAGCGCCGGGCCGCGGCGCTCGACCATCGAGTTCGTCACTCCGGACCGGGTGACCTACCGCCCCGAGTTGGGGGTGCTGTATCCGTCCGAGCTCGACACCGGGATGCGGATCTATGTCGAGTACGACAAGAACAATCCCGACCTGGTCCGGGTGCGTGACCGCAACGCGTCCTTGGCCATCATTCCGGCCGGATCGATCGCGGTGGTGGGCTGGCTGGTGGCGGCCGCGGCGCTGGCGCTGTTGGCCTTCCTGCAGAAACGGCCCAGCTCAACCGGCGCCGGAACCGTCAACTCCTCGGCGTAGCAAGCAGTTTGGCGAGCCAGTCAGGGTCGCTGGTGTCGACGACCTCTTCGCCGACGAGGTCGTAGATCGTCGGGGTGGATACCGAGTCCTGCGTTTCGCTGAGCAGTTCGGCGTTGGCGTCGTTGAGTTGCTCGGAGTCGATGGCCTGCGCCCCGGCGGCGATCTTGTCGGTCTGCTCGCCGCCGACCCCGCTCCCGGAGGCCATCGCGGCGATCGCGTCGTCGGTCGGACCGGGTGAGCCCTCGGGCTCCTGGTGGCCCCAGAGGTCTTGCACGAATGCCTGGAACGCCGTCCCCGTGGTGCCGGGGCCGGCGGCCAGGAACAGGGCGTTGGCCACGTGGGCCGAGTACTCGGTGACCGACTGATCCAGGAAGGTCAGCGGCCGGTAGGTCACGGCCAGCCGGCCCTGGCCGACGGCGGCGGCGATGGCATCGCCGGACTCGTGTTGCAGGTGCGCGCATGCCGGGCACTGCGGCTCGGTGAAAAATTCGATCTGGGCAGGCGCATCGGGAAAGCCGATCTGGACACCCCAGCCGTCTTCGGTGATCTCACTGCCGGGCTTGTTCCCGTTGGCCTGCGCGGTGCCGTCGACCAACCGGGTGCAACCAGCGGTGGCCCCGGCAACGGACAAGGCCACCACGGCCAGCATCGCTGCTGCAACGCGCGGTAATCGCATGCGGCAACCCTAGCCCGGTGATTCAGGTGATGGTGCAGACCGGGCGTTCCTTGGAGGCCGCTGATCGTGAAAACAAGAGCGTGTGTCGACCCGGCACAGTCGACACACGCTCAGTCAGTTGTAGCCCGGACGCCGCCAGGTCCAGTCGTCACATGATAATCAGTGACTTCACCGCGCGGCGCTCGTCCATCGCCTCGTATGCCTCGACAATGTCATCGAGCCCGGCCCGGAAATCGAAAACGCGACCTGGATTGATCCGACCGGCCAAGACGTCGTTGAGTAGCTCCGGTATGTACTGGCGTCCCGGCGCCGCTCCGCCTTTGATCCCGACGTTGCGCGAGAACAAGGTTTTACTGTTGAACTTCTCGTAGACGGGCATGCCGACTGTGCCGATCATGCCACCTACCCGTACGACACCGGCAGCGGTCGCGATCGACTCATCGGTGCCGACGCACTCGAGTGCAGCATCGACGCCCGCCTCGTCTGTCAGCTTGAGGGCAGCGTCGATGGCATCCTGACCCCGCTCTTCGACGATGTCGGTGGCGCCGAATTCGGTCGCCAATTTCTGCCGACTGGGATTGCGGCTCAAGGCAATGATGCGGGCGGCGCCCAGCTTCTTGGCTGCGATGACCGCGCAGAGGCCTACAGCACCGTCTCCGACGACCGCGACTGTGTCGCCGCTGGACACGCCGGCACTTCTCGCCGCGTGCAGGCCGCCAGGCATGACATCTGCGAGTGCAGTGAACGATGCCAGCTGGTCCTCGGTGAAATCAGATCCAGGCACTCGCACGAGGCCGGCGTCAGCGAATGGTGTGCGAACGAATTCGCCCTGCCCGCCGTCGGTTTCGCCGTTACCGAAGCCGCCACCGTGCGCGCAATTCGATTCATAGCCGGCTTCGCACGCTGGACAGGTTCCGTCGTTGTATGTGAACGGCGAAATCACGAAGTCTCCGACCACAAGCGATTTGACGTCGGACCCGACCTCGGTCACGACACCGACGAACTCGTGGCCGATGGTCCCGATCTTGTGATCCTTGATTCCGCGGTAGTACCAGAGGTCCGATCCGCACACGCCGCCGCAGACGACGCGCACGATTGCATCGGTCGGTTCCTTGATCACGGGATCGGGACGCTCACCAAGGACGACGCTGCGCGCACCCTGGAAGATTGCTGCCTTCACGGTTACTCCGTTACTGGTGATGGTCGGCGGATGAAACAGCGGAACAGATCCGTGGCGCCGGAGGGGGAGTGCGCCACGGATCTGTTTGGGTGGCGGACTATCCCGCCAGTTCACCGCCGTCGACCAGAATGTCAGCGCCGGTGATGTAGCTCGCCTCGTCGGAGAGGAGGAGGCTCACGATGCCCACGAGATCCTGAGGCTCGCCAAGGCGACCCAGCGGGATCACTGACTCCGACGCGGCGACCTCGGCCGGGTCGGCCAACCTCGCGGCGTTGAGTCCGGTGCGGATGCATCCTGGGCTGACCGAGTTGATTCGGATACCGTGCGGTGCGAGCTCAACGGCGACCGCGCGGGTCATGTTGAGAACCCCGCCCTTGGCAGTTCCGTAGTGGGACAGCTCGGGCGTTCCGTGGTGAGCGTTCGTCGAGCAGATCTGAACGATGGCTCCGGATCCGCGTTCCACCATTCCCCGAGCGGCCTCGCGCGCACACAGGAAGTAGCCGCGGAGATTGATCGCGATGAGGTTGTCGAAGGCTTCCGTGGGCATCTCGAGGAATGTGTGGCGGACCAGGATGCCTGCGTTGTTGACCAGGCCGTCGAGGGGACCAGCTTTCTGGAAGACATCGACGATCTCCGTGTCGTTCCGCACGTCGAGCTTCACGAACTCCGCGGTGCCGGGGCCGGGTGCCGTGGCTACGGTCTCGGCGCCCGTCGCCTCGTTCATGTCGGCGACAACCACATGGGCACCGGCCGCGGTCAAGCCATGGGCAATCGCTCGACCGGCGCCGAAGCCCGCTCCAGTCACCAGAATTCGCTTGTCTGAGAAGTTCGGCATTCAAATATCCTCTCGGTAAGTGCAATCGGAGCGACATCGTCGTCCGAAACCAGTTCTTTTGGGAAATGGTGAGGCGCAGCGACCCTACGGAAGTGACACCGGGTCCGGTGTTTCCGCGTTTCAACCCGTGGTTCCTTACGCGGCTGTGTTTTTCGGTCCGTCCTCGCGCATGCCGATGAAGGACCACGCCCGCCATCGCCGCCACATGAATAAGTTTCTATATACGATATGCGACACGCAAGTACGAACTTAGTGACCGGCCCTGATCCCGTCAAGGGCGGACGAGACGCCCTTGTTCGTCACCCGCACTCGCGCGAGGGGGATTGCACCCGGGAGAACTTCACGGCCGACTGGGGCGCTGCGTGGAGTCGGTGCCGACAAGTTCTGTGGGGTCGTCGTTTGTCCCGCGTCCCGCGTCCGGTCTGAGCGGGCCGAGGGGGTCGCCTGGTGACTGACCGAACTTTCGGCTATTGACAGTGACACGGATCTCAATCAACATGGGTTCGCATGGTCGAGAGATGATACGTATATACGAACAAATGCTCCGCCGGTTGTGGAGCGCTACGCATCTTCCCTGATGCGGGGTCAAGGTGACCGTCGAAGAAAGCAGACGCTATGACGCAGAGGTTTGAGCTGCAGCCGTCGAACGCGAGTGGGATCCCGCCCGTTGGCGACCTCCAGCGAGAGTTGGGTTCGTTCCAGGTCGCGTTGACGGTTGTGGCCAACCTAGGGCCCCCTTAGTCGAGTGGGCCGGGCATTCGACGTCTGGCATGTCGGCGCACGTGATGCACGACAAACCCGCCGTTGGTGATACCTGCGTAACGCCGCGGAGATATTTGTAGTCGAAAGTAGTGCCGTCGACTCGCATCCGTGCGGGGTCGTCTCAGCCCGAGCACCTTGCCGGACACTCGACAAATGAATCCTGAGCGCTGTTGGGAATTGATTTTCTACTCATAAAATCAGCCTCCGCCCTGAAAAGTGGTCGTGCACCCTGCTTGTTGCGCAATTCAGGCACGGTATTCCTGAGCGCGTGACAACTGTCTAATCCACCTTGACTGAAAGTGAACGAATCCCATTGACTCAAAACAGCGTCACCCTGACTTCGGGCCAGCCTGTGCCTGAGTTTGGTGCGCCCTCGGCGGAAAAGAAACCCAAAGGATTCTGGCCACTTGTTTTCACTGAATTCTGGGAGCGGTTCAGTTTCTACGGATTGCAAGCGATCCTTACCTACTATCTGCTCTACTCCCTCAAGGATGGCGGGCTCGCACTCAACCCGTCGACTGCCGTTGCCATTGTCGGCGCATACGGCGGCGGGGTATACGTCACTCAGCTCGTCGGTGGCTGGTTGGCTGACCGCGTCATCAGGCCCCAGAACCTGGTCATCTATGGAAGCGTGATCATCATATGTGGGCACCTGTCCTTGGCTTCGGTTCCAGGTTTGGTAGGTGTAGGCGTTGGCCTTCCTCTGATTGCACTGGGCACTGGCGCGCTGAAGTCAAATATCACCGCAATCATCGGTATGTCGATGAAAAGTCTGGACGCCACTCAGCGTGATTCTGGATTCACATTCTATTACGCTGCCATCAACCTGGGCATCCTGATAGGCCCCACGATTACCGGGTTCCTGCAACAAGACATCGGCTTTCATATTGCATTCGGCTGTGCCGCGGTCGGAATGTTTATCAGCCTGCTTCAATATACGGTGAAACGTCATAGTCTCCCCGACGAAGCGCGTATCGTCCGCGATCCCGCCAGCCGGCAGGCGATCGGTGTCTTCATCGCAGCATTCGTAGCGGTGGCGGTATTATTGGTAATTGCTGTCTCAACCGGACTTGTCTCGACAGAGCACCTGAGCGTGTTCATTGGAATAGCTGCGGCGGGAACAGCCGGCACCTACTTTTTCGTCATCATCCGGTCGAAAAACACCAGTTCGGCAGAAAAAAGCGGGCTGATCGGCTACATCCCGATGTGGATCACCGAGGTCTTCTACCAGGCCCTGTTGCTCCAGATATTCACAACCGTGCCCTTGATCGTCACAGAACGGGTCGATCGCAATATTCTGGGCTGGGATATCCCTGTGGGATGGTTCCTGACGTTCGGTGCAATTTTCGGCCTGTCTGCCCAAGGTCTGATGGCTTCGGTCGGAAAAAATACGGTGCTGGGTCGAGCCTCCGCGACTCGCAAGTTCCGAATTGCCATGCTGGGGGCCGCGTTGTCCTATCTGATGCTCTTGCCCATCGCATGGTATTCCGGGCCGACGGTGCCGGCAGTACTGGTGTTGGCCTCCATCGGCGCCATCTTCTGTGTCGAGACGTTCCTCGCCCCCATCGGGTTCAGCATCGTCAGCAAAGTGGGTCCTGAAAGGTACCGGACACAACTGTTCGCCTTGAAGCATCTCGCATTGGCTGTAGGGTCCACGCTCGCAACTGCCGCGTCTTGGCTCTACATCGCGATCGGAATCGTTCCGTTCGCCCTCGCCATGGGCGGGATAGCGCTGTTCGCTGTCGTCGTGCTGTCCCTGTTCTCCTCGCGTATCGAGTACAAGATCGGTGTCGGAATGGCACCTTCCAGCACACTTCAATCCGCGCAGTGAGGGCATCCCGGCCGCGTGCCGCCCTCAACGCAGGGGGTATCGGCACGGCGGTGGTGTGAGTCCCGGGTGATTTGCACAGTGATTCGGCACTCTGCTATGGGCGATAGTTGCGCCGAGATGCGACACTCGGGTTGCGTCGTGTTAAAGCTGTTGTAGCGCAGTGGCAAACAACTCTGGTTAGCTGCCTCGCCCGAGACAAAGTGCGGCCCGTCCGCGTTGCAGATTAAATTTGCTAGACGCGGTTGCGAACCGGACATCGGTGACTGAGCGTTCCGCGATCGCGAGCGCCGAGAAGCGTGTACCGGTCGAGCGGGGGTGGGGCCTCGATTTCCGTGCCGTCGCCGGTGGGAGAATTGAAATTCATTCGCCCGCAACGCTTTCAGAGCGCGGGCATCGGCAAGCGGCATTGAGAACCACCGATGGGTTCGCGTCGATGGTTGACGCAGGCAAGGCGCGCAACTCAGCAGTCGGGCGTGGCTTGGGGTATTGCGGAGCGTGCCAACAGCATTGCACGTCAAGCATTTTCAATGTTCGCCCGTTGGGGGCCGCAGGTCGTCCGCTACGCGCACCCGCGGCCGGGCCTCCTGGGTGTTCCCCTCTTGACACCTAGGGTGAGCCTCCCTAATCTGTTCATATAACCGATCTAGTGATCGTAAATACGAACTATGCTGGAATGGCTCCGCATCAGTCTCTTGTTCCCGTGTGAGCCGCAACCTCGAACAGCATTAATGACGACCGGATGGTTCCGGGCCAACTTTCAGGAGGCAAAAGAATGGGACGTTATCGTCTTGGCATCGACATTGGCGGTACGTTCACCGACTTTGTGCTTCAAAATGCGGACACCGGTGAACTTGCGACCTGGAAACATCTCTCCTCCCCAAGCGATCCCTCGGTTTCCGCGGTAGAGGGCGCTGAAGAACTTTTGGAAAGCCAGAACGTCTCGTTTGCAGAGGTTGTGCAGATCGTTCACGGCACCACAATCGGGACGAACATCATCATCGAAGGCAACGGTGCCCGCACTGCGCTATTGGTGACAGAAGGTTTCGGCGACATGCTGATGATCCAGCGTCAGTCCAGGAGCAATCCGTACGACATTGTCGCCGACAAGCACGCCCCTTTGGTTCCTCGCGATTTGGTTTTCGAGGTTCCAGAGCGGATGCGTTTCGACGGTTCGACCTATCGCGAGTTGGATGAGGATCGGGTTCGGGCGATTGCTCAGGGTCTCCGCGAGGCCGACGTTGAGTCGGTGGCCGTCTGCCTCCTGCACTCTTACGCCAATTCGGCTCATGAGGATCGAGTCGCGATGATCCTGCAGGAGGAGGTTCCCGGCCTGCTCATCTCGCTGTCGAGCGAGGTGGCTCCGATCTCCCGCGAATACGAACGAACGAGTACCACGGTAGCCAACGCGTACACGCGCCCTGCGTTCGAGCGCTACCTGCGTCAGATGGTCTCCTCGCTCGAAGACCGCGGCTTCGCAGGGTCGTTCTATCTGATGCAGGCCAATGGTGGCGTCGCCAGTGTAGAGGTGACGACGAAGTTTCCGGTTCGTGCGCTCGAATCTGGTCCCGCTGCCGGCGTGACAATGGCCGCTGCCCAAGCCGTCTATGCGGAGGCAGGCGATGCGCTGGCCTTTGACATGGGCGGCACTACGGCCAAGGTTTGTCTCATCGAAAACGGCGAGGCGCGGATACTCAACTCATTTGAGGCAGACCGGACGGAGATGCGTCCGGGCACCGGCCTGCCGATGCTCATCCCCAGCATCGATCTGATCGAGATCGGTGCCGGTGGTGGAAGCCTGGCGCGCGATACCTTGGGCATCATTGCCGTCGGGCCGCAGAGCGCCGGCGCCGACCCGGGTCCGGTGTCGTACGGACTCGGGGGTACCGAACCGGCTGTAACGGATGCCAACCTGTCGCTGGGGTACCTCAATCCGGGGTACTTCAACGGTGGCCGGATCAAATTGGACGTCGAGGCGGCGAACAAGGCGATCCAACGCGTCGGGGAATCTCTGGGACTCGATGTCGAGACGACCGCCTGGGGAATCCACGATGCCGTGACTTCCAACATGTACCACGCGATGCGGGCGGTGACGGTCGAACGATCACGCGACCCAAGGGATCTGGCCCTGATCCCATCTGGTGGCGCCGCACCGACGCACGCTTGCCGTCTCGCCCGCCAACTCGGCATGAAGAAGGTCTTGCTTCCCGCGAACACCGCGGTCAACTCGGCCGTCGGCTTGTTGTACGCCGACCCCAGGTTCGACTTGGTAGTCACCTGGATCGGCATCGCCAACGACGATCACCTGGCAGAGATGGGGGAGCTGTTCAATTCCCTCGAAAAGCAGGCCACCGCACTGCTTGATGCCACCGGTCTCGATGGCGAGCGCTACATCGTCCGCTCTGCTGACATGCGGTACCACGGACAGGGCCACGTTCTAGAGGTCATACTCCCGGGTGGCGACCTCGATGGTGAGATGCTCAATTCAGCCTTCCGGGACCGCTATGCGGAGTTGTACGGTTACGCGAACGAGGATTCCGAGGTTGAGGTGACTGCGCTTCGAATCTCGGCTCGAGCGGTTGCGCCGAAGTTGGATCTGCCTCGTGGCGAGGGGACCGGCCGCCCGGCCGAGCCGAACCATCGCCGGCAGGTGTATTTCCCTGATACCGACGGCTATACCGAATGCCCCTGCTATCGGCGGGACGACCTGGACATTGGGGCGACGATCGACGGCCCGGCCGTGATCGAGGAACGCGACACTTCTGTTGTGCTGCCCCCTGGGGATCGCGCGACTGTCGATGCGTACCGAAACCTTGTGATCGAGATTGGAATCTGAACCGTGACAACGACAACGACAACGGAACTGGTTGATCCGATCACTCTTGGGGTGATCTGGCGTGGACTCACCGCCGCCGCCAACGATGCAGGCACCACGCTGGCGCGCACCGGCTACTCCGAAGCGATCCGGGAAGGGCGGGACTTCTCGGTCGGGCTCTTCGACAGCCGCGCGCGAATGACCGCCCAGGGTGATTTCAGTCCCGGGCACCTGGGATCGATGCCCACGGCGGTCAAGAACGTCCTCGACTACTACCCCACCGAGACCCTCAAGCCCGGCGACGCGATCATGCTCAACGATCCGTGGATGGGGTCGGGGCACCTTCCGGACTTCTTCCTGGTGTCGCCGGCCTTCCTCGACGGCGAGATCATCGGCTACACCGTGTGCTGCGCCCACATGATCGACGTCGGGGGCGCGGTCCCGGGCTCTCAGGCGGTCACCGGTATCACCGATCAGTTCCAGGAAGGCATTCGCTTCCTCCCGGTCCGGGTGTGGAACGAGGGTGAACCGAATGTGGAGCTGTTCCGCACGCTTGCCGCGAACATCCGTATCCCGGACAAGCTGATTGGCGACCTCAAGGCGATGCGTAACTGCAACCGCCTCGGGGAACTCCGTCTGCAGGGGCTCGTTCGGCAATTCGGCCGGAAGATCTACGAGGCGGCGTGCGACGAGATCCTTGTTCGATCCGAGCAGGCGATGCGTGAAGCCATTGCCGAGATCCCGGACGGGACCTATCACGCGGTCGATCACTTCGACGATTGCGGGCCGGATACCGAGCCGATTCGTCTCGAAGTCACTGTCACGGTGCAGGGCGACGAGGTGATCCTGGACTTCGCCGGGACCAGTCCCCAAACCCGCTCGGGTATCAACGGTGTCGAGCAGTATGTACGAGCGTGGTGCTACTTCACCATCAAGGTGCTGACACTCGGTTCCTCCGTACCGCAGAACGCCGGCTGCATCGCGCCGATCAAGTGGACCGCCCCGGAAGGGTCGGTACTCAACGCCAAGCCGCCGGCCGGTACCGGGGCGAGGGCGGTGATGCAACAGCGGATCTTCGACGTGCTGATGCAGGCATTTGCGACCGCTATTCCCGACCGTGTGATGGCTGCCAGCTCACACTTTTCCAATCCCGTCATCGGTGGTATCGATCCCCGGACCGGCAAGAACTTCGTGTACTACGAGGTGGTCGTTGGCGGATTCGGTGCTTTCGGGTTCAAGGACGGCACGGAGGCGATGTTCGCGGTCGCCAACATCGACACCATTCCGACCGAGGTCAACGAAAACTCATATCCAATCATCGTGGAGCGCTACGAGTTTCTGCGCGGGACCGCCGGTGCAGGGAAGTTCCGAGGTGGGCACGGCGTCCGCAAAGATATCCGTCTGCTCGGTGATTCCATGCAATTGACGGGTCTCACGGACCGCCAGACGTTCCGCCCGCCCGGCCTTCTGGGTGGATCGGACGGCACGCTCGGGGCCACTGTCCTCAACCCGGACACTCCCGAGGAGCGCAAGCTGCATTCGAAGGGCATCTATGACGTCGAGCCTGGGGCGTTGCTCTCGACCAACCTGGCCGGCGCCGCCGGATTCGGGAATCCGTTCGAGCGCGAGCCCCGTCGGGTCGCGGCCGATGTGCGTGCCGGCCTGCTCACGCCGGAAGCTGCGCGCGAAGAGTACAGAGTGGTGCTTGATCAGAGCGGCAGTATCGATGAGAGTGCCACTCGCGAGCTGCGTTCTCCTCAGAGGTAACCATGTTGTCGCACTTGCCCTGTCGTGGCAACCGCTGCACCGACATCCGGCGGTATCACCTCCTGGTGGGCTGTTGTGGAGTAGATGCGACTTGGCCTGTGGGGCACGGAGTATGACTGAGGTGTACGGACGGCGCGAGCGAGAAGCCTACCTGTTTCAGGTCTCGTTCTGCAGAAACGTCTTCTCGCCCTTGGTCGTTGAATTGACAGACAAGGAATGAAGTAATGAGAGATCCGATGTACGACATCTTGTTCGAGCAGGTTCAGATCGGCCCGAAGCGGACCAAGAACCGGTTCTATCAGGCGCCGCACTCGACGGGGCTGGGCATGGATCGCATCGAATCTCAAGTCAGGTACCGCGGTATCAAGGCCGAAGGCGGCTGGGGGGTCGTCAACACCGAGTATTGCAGCATTCACCCCGAGACGGGCGGGGCCCCTCCGCGCGGCATGAACATGTGGGATGACAACGACATGAAGAACCACGCCCATGTCGTTGATGCCATCCACGAGCACGACGCTCTGGCCGGCATCGAACTCTGGTATCCCGGTGCCTCATTCGCCACGCCCGGGCTCGAGTCGCGGATGTCCGCTCGGTCGGCCTCGTCCATTCGAGCCGGCGCGTCGAGCATGGGTCTCACGCGGGAGATGGACCGCGCGGAGATCCGCGAGCTGCAATCGTTCTTCGTCGCCGCGGCCCGCCGCGCGCGCGATGTCGGCTACGACCTGATCAATCTCAACAGCGCGGAGGTCGCGACGATCTTCGAGAGCTTCCTGATGGAACATTTCAACCGCCGAACAGACGAATATGGCGGTTCACTGGAGAACCGGGCGCGATTCGGGGTCGAGACCTTGGAGATGGTCCGCGAAGCCGTCGGAGACGACTGCGGCATCGTGATGCGCCTCTGTGTAGACAGTGGCGATGGAACGGGAAAGGGTCTGCGGCCGCACGAGGACGCGGGTCCATTCATCTCGCTGGCTGACCACGCCGTCGACCTGTGGGATCTGCAGGTCGGAGGCTGGAAGGGGCCGTGGCCCGAGGACGCCGGCTCGTCACGCTTCTTCGAGGAGAACTTCCAGGGTGTGCCGGTGGCCGCGATGCGTCCCTACACCAAGAAGCCGATTGCCGGCGTCGGCCGGCTGACCAGCCCCGACTTGATGGTCAAGCTCATCAAGAACGGTCAGTTGGACCTCATCGGCGGTTCGCGTCCGTCGATCGCCGACCCCTTCCTCCCGCGCAAGATCGAGGAGGGGCGTCATGGCGATATTCGCGAATGCATCGGCTGCAACATGTGTGTGGCCCGACTCAGCCAGAGCGCAGCGATCATCTGCACCCAGAACGCCACGATCGGCGAAGAACATCGACGTGGTTGGCACCCGGAGAAGTTCACCCGCGCAAGCAATGCCGACAAGAACGTCCTCATCGTCGGCGCCGGCCCCGCGGGCATGGAGTGTGCGATCGTGCTCGGCAAGCGTGGGATGAACCAGGTCCACTTGGTGGATGCCGGTTCCGAAGTCGGCGGCGGCATGCACGCGATCGGAGCGCTACCCCGGTTGAGCGAGTGGCGGCGGGTCATCGACTGGCGCGCGATTCAGATCGAAAGCCTGGAAAACGTCGAGTTCATCGGCTCCACTACCTTGGACGCCAAGGCTATTCGCGATTACGGTGCGGACATCGTGGTGATCGCGACCGGCGCTGACTGGGCGACCGACGGGTCCAACGGCTTCACCATGGAATCGCTGCCGGGCGCCGATGCGCAGCTCCCACACGTGCTGACGCCCGAGCAGATTCTCGCAGGCAAGCAGGTCCCGGGCGACAACGTTCTGATCTACGACTGCGATGGGTTCTTCACCGCAACCAGCTTGGCGGAAAAGCTTGCGATGGAAGGAAAGAACGTGCGGCTGGTGTCGGCTTCGCCTTCTATCGCACCCTACGGCGCCTACACCGTGGAGTCTGATGAGATCTTGAAGCGGTTTGCCGAACTCGGAGTCGAGCTTGTGACATCGAGAGTCCTGGTTTCGGTGGAACCCGGTCGTGCCGTCGCTGCCAGAACCTTCGATCTGAACCTCACGCCAACGGACGAATGGGCAATGGACGCTGTCGTTCTCGTCACGCGTCGCATCCCCAACGACAGCCTGTACCAAGAGTTGCACAGTCTGGGGCAGGACACCCTGGCAGAGGACGGGATCACCGGGCTCTATCGCATCGGTGAAAGCGTGGCTCCGCGCCACATCGCCGATGCGATCTTTGACGGTCACCGGCTCGCGCAGGAGATCGACGGTGCCAACCCGGCTGTTCCGTTGCCCTATCACCGCGAGCAGCTGGTCCTGCACAGCGCAAACTGACCGCCACGGCGCTGGAACCATGCCCAAATCGGTTCGAAGTGGGCGCCTTTCTGTACCCGCCATTCCACAAAACTGTCCCCCGAAAACTAAGGAGCAGCGCGATGACAGCCCTTGATGGCGTGAAAGTGATCTGCGTGGGGCAGTTCTACATGGCGCCGTACGCCACCATGCTCATGGCTCGCCTGGGAGCCGACGTGATCAAAATCGAGTCGCCCGCCGGCGACCCCTATCGCAGGCTTTCCACCGTTGACACGACGGGCATGTCGATTCAGTTCCAGTTCATGAACTCGGGCAAGAAGACAATGCGCCTCGATCTCAAGGATCCCCGGGGACAACAGGTGCTTCGGGAACTGGCAAGCCGTGCGGACGTGCTGGTGCAGAATCTTGCGCCCGGGGCGATGGAGCGGTTCGGACTGGGCTACGAGCAGCTCAGCGCGCTGAACCCGCGGTTGATCATGGCCTCGGGAACCGGGTTCGGGTCGTTCGGTCCGTATGCGGGCGAGCCTGCGATGGACCTCACCGCGCAGGCTCGCAGCGCAGTGATGAGCACGACGGGGTACGAGGACGGTCCGCCCACGCGTACCGGGCCTTCGGTGGTCGACTTCACCGCCGGTGCGCATCTGGTGGCCGGCATCCTGGCGGCTCTCTACCAACGCACCCGCACCGATCGTGGCCAACACGTCGAGGTGGCACTGCAGGACGCCATCATCCCGACGCTCACCTCCAACATCGCCGGCATGTTCAACCCCAATGGCCCAGCGCCCGAACGCACCGGTAACCGCCACGGCGGCATGGCCGTCGCGCCCTACAGTGCGTACCCGGCGAAAGACGGCTGGGTCACCGTCCTGTGCCCGACGGATGGGCATTGGCAGCGGCTGTGTGAACTCATGGCTGACCCGGAAGCCTCCGACCCGGCACTCGCAGATATGGCTGGACGCTGCCGGAACATGGACCAGGTCGACGCGATAGTGCAGCGGTGGACGGAACGGTTGACCAAAACCGACATCGTCGAATCGCTCAAAGTCGCGAACATTCCCGGCGCCCCTGTCGTCACGCTGCCGGAATTGATGGACGACCCGCATGTACGTGCCCGGGGTGTCCTGCGTCATGTCACCGACGACACCGGCGACTGGCTGACATTGGGCAGCCCGATCTTTCTCACCGAGTCCCAGATGGTCGAGCCGACACGCGCCGGACGGCTGGGACAACACACCGAATCGATTCTCGCCGAGGAACTCGGCATGTCCGACGACGCGATCGCTGACCTTCTCAGCGACGGCGTGATCTGACCGCGAAAGGGATGCAGATGGCAGTTACCGAGGAATTAGTGGACAAGGTTCGAGCGTGCGTGGGTGACGCCTCGGAAACGTCGACCGCGACGATCGACGCGCTGATGTCCCAGCGATACGCGCGGGCGATCGGGGAGACCAATCCTCTCTACGTTGATGTCGAATACGCTCGCTCCAAGGGCTACGCGAATGTGCTCGTTCCGCCGAATTTCCTTCCCTCGTACCTCGATTGGTCCGACGGAGGCGCCGAGAACGAGCTGCGCCCGGACGGCACGCCCCCCGGGGAGATGGAGTGGGTTCCGCTCGAGGGCGTGCGGCTGATGGGAGGCGGGGAGGAGATGATCTTCCACTCCCCACTCGTAGCCGGCACCGAAGTGGTGATGCACAGCGTGCTCGACAGCGCCGAATCTCGGGAATCGAAATCCGGACCGATGTTGATTCTGCACATCCGCAACAGCTACGTCACCTCCGATGGAGCACCCATCCTGACGTCGATCCGCACCGTCTTGGGGAGATGAGATGACCACGACCTACGAAACAACACAGCTTTTCGCCGACGATGTCGCGGTGGGCTACGAGCTCGACTCGCTGGTGCAGCGCCCGACGACCGTGCAGTTGTTCCGGTACTGCGCTGTCACGTGGAACAGCCACCGCATCCACTTCGACCGGGATTACGCGGCCACCGAAGGCTATCCCGACGTGCTCGTGCAGTCACACCTGCACGGTGCCTTCCTGACCAGCCTGTGCGACAGGTTCGCCGGCGCAGCCGGACGCATCGAACGGCTGTCATACTCCGTGCGCCGCTTCGCTATTCCCGGGGATACGCTGATTATCACTGGTGCGGTGTCGGGCGCTCGGCAGACCGCCGACGGCGCTGTCTTCTCGGTCGACATCCGCGAGGAGCGCCGCGCAGATGACACCGTCTGCGCCCAAGGCGAAGCCGAGATCTTCTTGCCAGCGCGGGCAGGCAGCATCGACTCTGCCACCGGGCGCGCATCGTGACCGAGATCCTGCGCATCGCGAACTGCTCCGGCTTCTACGGTGACCGGCTGTCGGCGGCCCGTGAAATGGTCGATGGTGGCGACATCGACGTGCTGACCGGTGACTACCTCGCCGAGCTGACCATGTTCATCCTGTCCAAAGCGCGCAACGCCGGCCGCCCCGGTTACGCCACCACCTTCCTCCGCCAGATGGAAGACGTACTCGGAACCTGCCTGGAACGTGGCATCCGAGTGGTATCCAACGCCGGCGGCCTGGACCCGGGCGGCCTTGCTCAGGCACTCGTCGATATCGGGCAACGGCTAGGCCTGTCCCCGAAGGTCGCCTACCTCACCGGTGACGACCTGATCCCACAGATTCCGCAGCTACGCAGTGACGGTGAGGTCTTCCGCAACATCGACACCGGTCAACTGCTCGCGGACACCGCAGCCGAACCGTTCACTGCCAACGCCTATCTCGGCGGGCGCGGGATCGCCCGTGCGCTGAGCGAGGGTGCCGACATTGTGGTGTGCCCGCGGGTTACTGACGCCTCGCTCGTGGTCGGACCCTCGATGTGGAAATTCGGCTGGGCCGAGGACGAGTACGACAAGCTCGCCGGAGCCGTAGCCGCCGGCCACGTCATCGAGTGCGGTGCGCAGGCCACCGGCGGCAACTACGCATTCTTCGAGGAGATCGAATCCACTGGGCTGCCAGGATTGCCGATCGCGGAGATGCACGCCGACGGTAGCAGTGTCATCACCAAACATCCCGGTACGGGCGGCCAGGTTTCGGTCGGGACGGTGACCGCGCAGTTGCTCTACGAGATCGGTGGCACCGACTACCTCAACCCCGATGTCACTCTGAAGCTCGACACCGTACGGCTGACGCAGGAAGGCCCCGACCGGGTCAGGCTCTCGGGCACCCGCGGCGTCGAGCCGCCGTCGACGCTCAAGGTCGCAATGACGGTCCTCGGCCCGTACCGGCAGTCCGTCGTCTTCGCCATCCCGGGTGAGAAGGTCGAAACCAAGGCCGCCGTAGTCGAGC
This sequence comes from Mycobacterium sp. DL440, assembly GCF_011745145.1. Lineage (NCBI taxonomy): Bacteria > Bacillati > Actinomycetota > Actinomycetes > Mycobacteriales > Mycobacteriaceae > Mycobacterium > Mycobacterium sp. DL440. Next base: position 6,374,206 of record NZ_CP050191.1, read on the forward strand.
GGGACCTGCGCACGATTCTCGGTGGATTCGAGCAGTTCGACGATGTCAGCATCAGACTTGTGCGCAGCGACCAGCCCGACGCGGTGCTCAACGAGCTCGCGGTCGCACAGCTGGTCGTGTCGTTCGCCGCTACCGACAAGGATCTTCTGGGTCGCCGGATCTTCGATGCGGCTACAGGTTTGGCGCTGTCCAGCTATCCGGGCATCTATTTTCCCGGCGAACGGCAGCAGCGACCTACCCAGACCGGCATCAACTGGCCGTGTCTGGTGCCTGTCGCCGCCGTCGTCGAAACCGTCGTTCTGCACAGCGGCGAGCAGATCACCCTGCCGTCGCGTGCAGCGTCCACTGAGACGCCGGACGACACCGGTGAGGCGGCGACGGCCGCTCCGGTCGTCGCCGGACCGAGACAGCGGATGTCGCTCGGCACCATCTTCGGCGCACGATCCGGTGATAAGGGCGCCAACGCCAATGTCGGTATTTGGGCACGGTCGGACGAAGGCTACGTGTGGCTGGCCTCGGAGCTGACCGTCGAAGAGTTCCGGCGTCTCCTACCTGAGGCCGGCGGTGCAGCGATCAGGCGAAGCCTGTTCCCCAATCTGCGCGGGGTCAACTTCGTGATCGAGGGCCTGCTGGGGGATGGGGCGGCGTCGGTGGGGCGCTTCGATCCACAGGCTAAGGGGCTTGCTGAGTTCATCAGGAGTCGACACAGCGACCTGCCGGTGGCGCTGCTGGAAACCACCGAGATTAAAGAGACGGTGAATCAATGAGTCTGGAAATGTCCAAACCCTGGCGGAATGTCGACGCTGCGCAACTCGACGATATCCCCTGCACCACAGGGGTATACGAGATCCGTGACCGCCATGGCGAGATTCTCGACATCGGCTACGCCGGGTCGCGTGAGCCCTTCGGGCTGAAATCCAAGATCGAGGCGATCGTGTCCGAGGAGGCCCGCGACGGACTGCAGTTCCGGTACGAGCTCCACGTCCAGTACATGACCCGATACGCAGAACTCGTCCTGGTGCACCGGGCCCGACACAACGGTGCGGAACCGGCGCGAGTTTCCCAACGCCCCATCCCGGTTGAGGGACGCCTGCACCCGGACACCGCAGCGCCGTCGGTCTGAGACCCATTATTCAAGGAGTGAATTATCTTGTTTGACTTGAGCTATGAGCAGCACGCGATCATCGAGACGGTCCGAAAATTCGTCCGCGAGCAGATCTGGCCCCTCGAGGACGACCTGGATCCAGACGAAAGTCGCCTTCCTGCAAAGGAATACAAGCGTCTGACCGACCTGACCAAGCAGATGGGCTTGTTCAACCTCGACCTTCCCGAGAAGGAGGGCGGCCCGGGCATCGATCTGGTGACCCGTTGCCTGCTGGCGATCGAGATGTCACAGCACCGGGCCGGCCTGTACGCTCCGTGCTACGACACATTTGGCCACACTGGTCAGATTCCGCTGCTGTCCGCATGGGCTACACCCGAACAGCGCGAGAAGTACCTGATTCCTTCGATGGAAGAAGGGCACCGTGCCGCGTTCGCTCTCACGGAGCCGACTGGCGGCAGCGACCCGGGACGTAACCTACAGACCCGTGCCGTTCAGGATGGCGATGACTGGATCATCAACGGCGACAAGCTGTGGATCAGCTTCGCCCACGAAGCCGAGTTCGCGGTGGTCTTCGCCCGAACCGGCGGACCAGGGCGGGACGGCATCACCTGCTTCATCGTCGACACCGACACCCCCGGATTCCACGTGCGCAGGATCGCGCACACAATCCGTTCAACGCACCCGGCTACCGAGATTCAGCTTGAGAACGTGCGGGTTCCGTCGAAGAACATCCTCGGTGAGATCGGCCGCGGGTTCTACCTCGCCAATGAACGGTTGAGCCGCAACCGGATTCCCTACAGCGCCGGCTGCGTCGGGCTCGCCGTGCGAGCTCAGGAACTGACGATCGAGTGGACCAAGATGCGCCAGTCGTTCGGCAAGTCCCTGTCTGAGCATCAGGGCGTGGCCTGGATGATCGTCGAGAACGAACAGGACATCCGTTACGCCACACTGATGGTGCTCAACGCCGCGGCGGCAGCCGACTCAGGGCGCCCGTTCCGTACAGAAGCCGCCCTCGCGAAGATCGCCGCCACAGAAGCTGCGTCCCGGGTCGTCGATCGCGCAATCCAGCTGCACGGCGGCATGGGCGTGTCCCGGGAGATGCCACTGGAGCGTTGGTATCGCGAGTTGCGCATCCGCCGAATCGGTGAGGGCGCCACCGAGATTCAGAAGGTGATCGCCAGCCGCGACCTGCTGGGCAGTCCGTACAAGTTCTTCCTGGATCGAGTCTGAGGTGACCAGAGAACTCTACGAGCTTCCCCCGTCCTTCGCGTTCTCGTCACGCAGCCGTGGACGCACGATCGGGGAGGGGGATTTCAGCGCGATGACGAACTTGACCTGGACGATCGAGGAAATCCACACCGACCAGGTCGACACCCAGGCGGAACGCGGCACGGAGCGGATGCTCGCCGGCGGCTGCATCCTGGCGTTCGCGCTGGGTTTGGCCACTCCCGCCATCAAAAGTCAGGTCGAGAAGCGCGGTATCAAGCTCATTGCCCTTGTCGGATACGACAGCCTCCGTTTCCATTCGCCACTGTTTCCCGGTGACACGATCTACGTCGAGTCGACACTGGTGTCGGTAGCAAAGACCAGTCGATCTGAGCGGGCGATCATCACTTTCGAAGATAACGTCGTCGACAGTGACGGCCGGAAGATCATGAGCTACACCCGTAGTGCGTTGTGCAATGTGGTGGATTCGGCGCTGTTCGACGCGGAGAGTGCGTTGTCGCAGTAGTGGTTTGAACCCAGTTGGTGATCCGTGGCGGATGAACGTCTTGTGGCCACGCCACGGACACCAGGGCCGAACCATAAGGAGGGCCCATGGCTTTGGCGCGGGAGTAATTTTGGGTTGCAGGCGGATCGGCGCCGCCGCGATTCGCTGCTTTGCTAGGTCCAGCTTTTGACGTGCCGGAGCAGGATGCGCGACAGTTCTTCTACTCGTGGCTGCACGGTGTCCTTCGGTCCGACCAGCGTCACTTCTGCGACCGCTTCACCCGATTGATTGAAGACGGCCGTTGCGATAGCGAAGCGTGAGCCCGAGCCCCACACATTGGTAACGATCCCTGTTCTTCGAATTTCGTCCAACTGAACGAGGAACTGCTGAATTAGTTCAGGATGCTCAGCCTGGTGGCGGTGCAGATAGGAAATACGCTCGGCCTCGGACATGGCCGCCAATAGCGCGTTACCACCAGCTGTGGTGAGTAGCCCGCGCCGAATGTTCGATCGGGCGTCGTAGTCAGCTACGGGATCGGTCCCGGCAGCCGCAATATAGATCAGGTGGTCACCAGCCTGGACACCGAGGAAGGTGGCGAGTCCGGCGTCATCGCTGAGGGCGAGGAGGCGGGCTTGGGACACCATTCCTGCCCACACATTTCCGCTCGCGGTCGCGAGGCCGTAAACGGCTGGCCCGACAAAGAAGCCTCGGTCGATCTCGTGGAGCCAGCCGTTGGCGAGGAGTCCTCTGATGAAGCCATGCACTGAACTCTTGGGGGCGTCCAAGACATGCGCCAACTCGGTGAAGGAGATTCCGGGGTTGTAGACGACCTCTTCGAGAATGCGTGTTACGCGGTCAACGGTACGGTGCCTCTGCGGCCCTTTTGCCGAGGAGTCAACCCCATTCGTCTGCATCGACATGCCGCCGAGTGTGCCACGACCGTCTGGCGGGCCAGTGATGACACGGGCTAATCCGTTGAGGCCCGTTCCATTGGGTTTGTCTGTCATGCGGGTGCCTTCCCTTCGGGCTTTGCTTCGAGCGCATAGGGGCCCACAGCTCCGCTGGCCACCGAAAGGCTCGCTTCCGCTTCCATGGGTCAAGTAGGTAGTTGAGCGTCCACGTCTTCGTATTTAGGAATATCAGATCGCTTCAGCGAACTTCGTGCAATCTTCGATTCTCGAAGAGGGATGCGCCAGATGGGGTTGCGGGCTGCGAGCACCTGGCGCCGCCGCCCCTCAACCCCGTATTGCCGCGGCCCTTTCATTTTGGCCGGGATGTCGTGGCAGTGCCTTCAAAACCCTTGACCGAGTCGGTGGCTAGTTGTATAACATTCGTAGTTACGTTTTCAAGTTCGACAATACGAACAATATCCGGATGCTCGTTCACACAGTGAGTCGCAGCACCAACACCTCGCAGCGAGTCCGCCGTCGTTCCCGGCGGATAGCGCGCAGAAGGAGAGTGATCCGATGACCGATACCGTCGCGGCCAGCGTCAGCAAGAGTGTTCCTAGCGGTGTGCCTGCCCCTGACGCCTATCTGGACGCCGCGCATGTCGTTCATCCGCAGACACAACTGACCAACCACACCGCCGAGTCCGTCGTGGTGATGGAACGTGCCAAGGGGGTGCGCCTGTGGGATGTTGACGGCAACGAGTGGCTCGACGGATTTTGTGGCCAGGCGAACATCTCCTTTGGCTACGGCCGCCCCGAGATCGCGGAGGCCGCCAAGGCCGCGTTGGACGAAGTCGGTTTCGCGACGCTGTTCTTCGGCCAGGGCAATGTGCCGGCAGCTCGTCTGGGCGCGAAGCTGGCGGACGTCACTCCGGCGGGCATCGAGAAGTTCTTCTTCACCACCGGTGGCTCCGATGCCATCGATACCGCGCTGAAACTGGTGCGGCTGGCCAATGCGGTCAACGGAAAACCCAATAAGACCCACGTGATCGGCCGGGTCACCAGCTACCACGGAATGACCATCGCGGCGACCAGCATCACCGGTGCCCCGGCGAACTGGAAGGACTACGGACCGCTTGCCCCGGGTTTCTCCCACATCAGTCAGCCGAGCGCAGACAGTCCGGCCGCAGCAGAAGAGCTTGAGCAGCGCATCCTCGAACTGGGGCCGGATAACGTTGCCGCGTTCATCGCAGAGCCGGTTTCGGTGCCTTCCGGCATCAAGATTCCTCATCCTGACTACTGGCCTCGGATTCGGGAGATCTGCACGAAGTACGGCCTGATGATGATCGTCGATGAGGTCGTCTGTGGTTTCGGACGGACCGGGAGAATGTTCGGAATCGACCACTGGGATGCCGCCCCGGACTTGATGACGATGTCGAAGGCCATCAACAACGGTGCGATCCCGATGGGCGCTGTCGGTATGACTTCGGCCTTCGTAGAGCGGCTCGCCGCCGCCGGTCGGCCGCTGAGTCACGGCTTCACGGGCGGGGGCAATCCCGCTGCCTGCGCAGCAGCGTTGGCGACACTCGAGATCATCGAGCAGCACCAGGTGCTTGAGCATGTTCAAGACCTCGCCCGCCATACCGAAGCGGAAATGACCGCGCTGGTGAAGCGCAGCCCGCATTTCGACGGCCTGCGTGCACTCGGCATGCTTGTCGCCATCGATATCGCCGCGGACGGGGCCGAAGCGCGGACCGAGAAGATGAAGCGGATGCTCGCGAAGTTCCGTGAGATTCGGTTCATGATCCGTGGAAATCTGGCTCAGGGCTGTCTCGTCTTCGCTCCGTCGCTCACCTCAACAAAAGGCGAAGTGTCGGAAATGATCGGCTGCATCGAGCGCGGTGCCAACGAAAGCTGATCTCCCGCTCGCGTTGCGCTGGTGCTCTCAGGAACGCGCGCCAAGGGCCCGTAGTCGGACCAGCGGCCAATCACCCGAGTCGGCCCGTTCAGTGGCTCGTCACATCGAGCAAGAACCTGTTCGAGATTTCAGTTCGCTGCAGAGCACTTGGCTCAACTCATCCCAATGAGGAGATGGAAATCATGACATCGATCCACCCGACGAAGTCGATCACTGTCGAGCAGGAGCTCGACTTGCTGATCGGCGGGACGTTCGAGCGCGGGCGCGGCGAGGTGATACCCGTTACCAATCCACATACGGAGAAGGTGATTGAGGAGATCTCGGCCGCCGATCTGGATCAGGTGGATCGAGCCGTGACCACTGCGCGCGCTGGACTGGCGAACGATGAAATGGGCACTGCCGCTGAACGGTCGGCCGCCCTCCACCGACTCGCTGACGTCTTGGAAGCTCACGCGGATGAAATCCTCGCCGTATCGGTGAATGAAGTAGGCACGGCGGTCTCGACGGCCAGGGGCCTTCATGTGAATGCGCCGATCCAGCAACTTCGGTGGCTCGCCGGGGCCACTCTGGTCGACCGCACCGAGGATCTTGGCGTGTTCGACGAGGGGGCACCGGCGACTTGTTCGAGTGTGATCTACCGGCCGGCTGGCGTTGTCGCCGGAATCGCCGCCTACAACTATCCGCTCACCTTCGCCGCATTGAAGGTGGGTGCGGCGTTTGCCGCTGGATGCCCGAGCGTGTTGCTCTCCTCGCCGAACGCGCCGTTGGGGCTGTTGAACTTCGGCCGCTACGTCCACGAAGCGGGCTTCCCGGCGTCTGCTGTCAGTGTGCTCGCCGGTGGTGTCGATGTGGCCCAGCGACTGATCCGGCATCCCGATGTCGCGAAGGTGAGTTTCACCGGCTCCGTGGTCGCGGGTAGGGCTGTGATGACCGCTGCCGCCGAAGGCATCCGCGACGTGGTGTTGGAGTTGGGTGGCAAGTCGGCGGCGATCATCCTGCCCACCGCGGATGCCGTGTCGCTGGTGAGCAATATTCACTCGCGCTACCTCCGCAATGCCGGCCAGGGATGTGCATCGCCGACACGAATCCTGGTCCATGAATCGCAGTACGACGCTTTCGTCGAACGCAGCCGCGAGTACTTCGCCTCAGTTGTCGTCGGCGACCCCTGGGACCCCCGGACGTTGGTCGGGCCCGTGATCAGTGAGCGGCACCGGAAGACGGTGCTCGGCTATATCGATTCCGCGCTGCAGGACGGCGGTCAGATCCTGGCGCGAGGCCACGAACCCGCAGAACCGGGATGGTGGGTGGCACCCACACTGATCGGTGGATTGGGCAACGATGCCCGAATCAATCGCGAAGAGATCTTCGGGCCGGTCGCGACTGTCCTGACTTATCGCGACGTCGATGAGGCGATCTCGATCGCCAACGATTCTGAGTACGGCCTACACGCGACAGTGTGGGGCCCCCCAGACCAGGCTGTGGCGATAGCCCACCGGCTGGACGTGGGTCAGGTATCCATCAACGGAGGCGGCCCGAAGCGACCCGATGCTCCTAACGGTGGTTGGAAGCACAGCGGAATCGGCCGCGAGTTCGGTGAGGCAGGGATCCGGGAGTTCCTTGAGCCGGTGCACATCCAGTGGCCCATTGACTGACCCACAGAGCGTCGCAATTGATTTGGCCACCTCTAGTACTGCATCAATATCGAGCTGAAAGAAAGTTTGCGATGGATATCGGTGGGCAGGAGCGCAGCGACGGGGGAACCGTTACCGCAGTGGGGCGCGGCAACCAGACCGGTACCGCGCGGGTGAAGCGTGGGATGGCTGAGATGCTCAAGGGCGGCGTGATCATGGACGTTGTCACCCCCGAGCAGGCCAAGATTGCCGAAGGTGCGGGAGCGGTCGCCGTGATGGCGCTGGAGCGGGTCCCCGCTGATATCCGTGCCCAGGGCGGGGTGTCGCGCATGTCGGATCCGGACATGATCGAGGGCATCATCTCCGCGGTCACGATCCCGGTGATGGCCAAGGCA